>JAJPXL010000050.1 GCA_021205455.1 Clostridiales bacterium | reverse complement strand
CAGGAGGTGGACATCACCGGCATCACCATGCCCATCACCAAGTGCAACTACCTGGTGCGGGACGTGAACGACCTGGCGGACATCATCCGGGAGGGCTTCGCCATTGCCCGATCCGGCCGCCCCGGCCCGGTGCTGATCGACATTCTGAAGAACGTCACCACGGAGCTGACGGACTTCCGCCCCCTGCCCCTCAGCGAGCATCACCGCTATGGCCGCCTGGCCAAGCTGATGGCGCGGGACAACTACGAGTTCAAGGAGTTTGAACCGGACCATGACGACGTGAATCAGCTGGTGGATATGCTGGACCACTCCGTCCGGCCCCTGATTCTGGTGGGCGGCGGCGTCATCCGCTCCAAGGGCGCGGTGCCGGAGTTCCGGAAGTTTATGGAAAAGCTGGGGGCACCTGTCACCTCCACCATTATGGGCGGCGGCGCCTGCCCCGGCAACCATCCCCTGTTCACCGGCATGATCGGAATGCACGGCTCCCACGCCTCCAACGTGGCCAGCCATGACTGCGACCTGCTGATTGCCATCGGCTGCCGCTTCTCCGACCGGGTGACCTGTGACGTGGGCAGCTTTGCTCCCAACGCCAAAATCGTCCACATTGACATTGACCGGGCGGAGATCGACAAGAACGTGCAGACCACCCACCACATCATCGGCGATGCCCGCCGGGTGCTGGAGCTGCTGAATGAGCGCATCATGCTCCGGGAGTATGACTTTTCCGCCTGGCGGAACGCCGTGCTGAGCCTGAAGGAGCCGGAGCCAAAGCCGGCAGAGGACGGCCGCCTGCAGCCCAGGGAGATTCTGGAGACGGTGTCCCGCCTGACGGACGGCAACGCCATCATCGCCACCGACGTGGGGCAGCATCAGATGTGGTCGGCCCAGTACTACCACTTCAACCGGCCCGGCCAGCTGCTGACCAGTGGCGGCTTCGGCACCATGGGTTTCGGTTACGGCGCGGCCTTCGGCGCGAAGCTGGGGATGCCCGACCAGGTGGTGGTACATACCACCGGCGACGGCTGCTTCCGCATGAACTGCCATGAGATGGCTACGGTGCAGTATTATGACATCCCGGTCATCACCATCATCTTTGACAACGGCACCCTGGGCATGGTGCGCCAGTGGCAGAGCCTGATTTATGACCACCGCTACAGCGCCACCACCCTGGACCGCGGCCCAGACTTCGTCAAGCTGGCGGAGGCCTACGGCATCCGGGGCTATCGGGTCACCACTCAGGCGGAGTTCGAGCGGGCGTTCCAGGAGGCACTGGATTATGGCCACGCGGTCGTCATTGACGCTGTGCTGAATATTGACGAGATGGTGCACCCCATGGTGGGCGGCACCAGCCCGGTCACCAATTTCCTGTTGGATTAAAGGAGGGGAATGACTATGCAAGCGACCCAACCGACCCGTCAGACCCTGTCCGTCCGGGTGGACAACTCCGCTGGCGTCCTGAGCCAGGTGACCCGGATGTTCTCCCGCAAGGGCTTCAACATTGAGAGCCTGGCCGTGGGCACCACGGACCAGCCCGATGTGTCCCGTATCACCATCGAAGTGTTCGCCAACGACCAGCAAATCAAGCAGCTCATCAGCCAGCTGGGGAAGCTGTTCCCCGTCCACTCGGTGAAGCTGCTGGACAGCGGCCGCTCCATCCGCCGGGAGCTGGTGCTCATCAAGGTGAAGGCGGAGACGAGAGAGATCCGCAACGAGGTCATTCAAATCGCCAACATCTTCCGGGCCAACATCATTGATGTCTCCCTGGGCACCATCACCCTGGCGGTGATCGGCTCCGAGTCCAAGGACGAGGCCATCGAGGGCCTGCTGAAGGAGTTCGGCATCCTGGAGCTGGCCCGCACCGGCATGGTGGCCCTGGAGCGGGGCCAGTACACCCTGCGGGACGAGACGAAGGAAAAGGGCGAATACGATTACGGCAAGCTGATGCTGTGATTCGCCCCTAAACGGCCAGTAAATGTACGATAAGCACATTTTTGGATAGATTTTTAAATTTTAAAGGAAAGAACAGGTGACAAATTATGAGTTCGTGCTATGACATGAATGCAAAGATGTACTATGCATCTGACTGCGACATCTCCAATCTGGACGGCAAGGTGATTGCCGTCATCGGCTATGGCTCCCAGGGCCACGCCCACGCCCAGAACCTGCGGGACTCCGGCTGCAACGTCATCATCGGCGTCCGCCCCGGCAAGAGCTGGGACAAGGCCACCAAGGACGGCTTTGAGGTCTACACCGTGGCTGAGGCCGCCAAGAAGGCCGACATCGTGATGATGCTGGTGAACGACGAGCGGGCCGCCGAGATTTACGCCCAGTCCGTCAAGGACAACCTGGAGCCGGGCAACGCCATCGCCTTCGCCCACGGCTTCAACATCCGCTATAAGCAGATCGTTCCCCCCGCAGATGTGGACGTGTTCATGGCTGCCCCCAAGGGCCCCGGCCACACCGTCCGCGGCACCTATGTGGAGGGCAAGGGCGTGCCCTGCCTGATCGCTGTGGAGCAGGACGCCACCGGCCACTGCCGTGACATCGCCCTGGCCTATATCGCCGGCATCGGCGGCGCCCGTGCCGGTATCATGGAGACTACCATGGACATCGAGACCGAGACCGACCTGTTCGGTGAGCAGACCGTCCTCTGCGGCGGCGTGGTGGACCTGATGCAGTGCGGCTTCGAGACCCTGTGCGAGGCCGGTTATGCCCCTGAGAACGCTTACTTCGAGTGTATGCACGAGATGAAGCTCATCATCGACCTGGTGAACAAGGCCGGTGTGGCGGGCATGAACTACTCCATCTCCGACACCGCCGAGTATGGCGAGTATGTCTCTGGCCCCCGCGTCATCCCGCACGAGCAGACCAAGGCCAATATGCGGGCTGTCCTCGCCGACATTCAGGACGGCACCTTTGCCGGCAAGTGGATTGCCGAGAACAAGAACGGCCGCACCTTCTTCAACTCCAAGCGCGCCGCGCTGGCCAAGCATCCCATGGAGACTGTGGGCAAGGCCCTGCGGGACAATATGCTGTGGAAGGACGAGGCTGCCTCCAGCGATTCCTCTCTGGACGCCGCTTCCAAGTAAACGACACTGCATTCTCAGGCAAGGGGGCAGGCAGATTCTGCCTGCCCCCTCTTTTTAAAATTGTATCAAAGCAATCAGAGTTATTTATGACAATGAAGCGAGGTGCGAGAAAATGGCTCAGAGAGATCCAGCATTGCCTGAAGTTCGTCCATTTTCCAAGCGTGATACCAACATCTGCAAGGGTGTTGCAATTCTGATGATGTATGTGCATCACCTGTTTCTGACCTCGGACACCAAAGGGATGGAACAGGTCGTGTTTTGGTTCCTCTCAGAATCGCAGCTGGTATTTTTCGCAAACGCCTGTAAGCTGTGCGTAGTGGTATTTGCCTTTTTGACGGCTTACGGCACGACACTTTCCTATGAGCGAAAGTGCAGTGAAGAGGGTATAGCCGACTGGTTTGCCTATTCCAAGCGTCGATACTTCTCTTTGATGGCTGGATTTTGGATTGTTTATGCGGACAGCCAGCTTATCTCCTTCTTCACAGAGCGCACACGGGTCTCCAGGTATGGGGAAGCCCCTTTGATGCGATGGTTTTACACCATTCTGGATGCGCTGGGGCTGGCGGACGCCTTTGATACGCCGACCTATAACGCTACCTGGTGGTATATGTCCCTGGCGGTGCTGCTGGTGTTCCTCATGCCTCCCATGATTGCGCTGATGAAAAGGCTGGGCTGGTCTGCCGTTCCCATCGCCGTCCTACTGCCGCGGCTGTGCGGGTGGGATATGTCTACCACGATGCTCCGCTATCTGCTGGTGATCGTTGTCGGAGTGCTTGCGGCCCAGTATCACCTGTTTGAGCGGCTCCTGGCCTGGTTCCAGGGGCTCCGGTGTAGGGCGATTTTCTGGTGCTGCTTCCCGGTCTGTGTGGCTGCCGTCGGATTCCTGATGTGGTTCATCCGGCAGGAGGGCTATGCCAGCCTGCTGGAGACGCCTGCGGTGTTCCTGCTGTGCTTTGCAGGATATGCGTATCTCTCCGTCATTCCGGTGGTGAAAACGGTGCTCGCCTTCCTGGGCAAGCACTCGATGAATATGTTCCTGACCCATACCCTGATTTATATGTACTGGTGCAATGAGTTTTCCTATTCCTTCGGCTATCCGGAATTGATTCTGCTGGTGCTGGTTGCGGATACGCTGGTAATTTCCCTGCTGTTGGAAGGGGAGCGGAAGCTGCTGTCCAAGGGGTGGGCTATGCTCCGTACCCGCCTTGCCATGCGAAGCTGAGCGCTACGGCGCTGCCTGTTGCTATTGTTATAATATCTGTATGAACGATTGATAAGGAGGAAGTAGTATGACGTTAAAATCCGCCAACGTAACCCAGGGCGTAGACCGCGCCCCCAACCGCTCCCTGTTCGCGGCCCTGGGCCTGACAGAGGAGGAGATGAACCGCCCGCTGGTGGGCGTGGTCTGCTCCCAGAACGAAATCGTCCCCGGCCACATGAACCTGGACAAAATCGCCGAAGCGGTCAAGGCAGGCGTCCGCCTGGCGGGCGGCACCCCCATCGAGTTCCCGGCCATCGCCGTCTGCGACGGCATCGCCATGGGCCACATCGGCATGAAATACTCCCTGGTGACCCGGGATTTGATTGCCGACTCCACCGAGTGCATGGCCATCGCCCACCAGTTCGACGCCCTGGTGATGATCCCCAACTGCGACAAGAACGTGCCCGGCCTGCTGATGGCCGCCGCCCGCATCAACGTCCCCACCATCTTCGTCTCCGGCGGCCCCATGCTGGCGGGTCGCCTGGAGAACGGCAAACGCACCTGCCTCAGCGATATGTTCGAGGCGGTGGGGGCCTACCACGCCGGTACCCTGGATGAGGCCGGTGTGGAGGAGTATGTGATGAACTGCTGCCCCTCCTGCGGCTCCTGCTCCGGGATGTACACCGCCAACTCCATGAACTGCCTGACCGAGGCCATCGGTATGGGCCTGCGGGGGAACGGCACCATCCCTGCCCCCTACTCCGCCCGTATCCGTCTGGCCAAGGAGGCCGGTATGCAGGTGATGGAGCTGCTGCGGCAGAACATCCGCCCACGGGACATTATGACCGCCGACGCCTTCAACAACGCCGAAATTGTGGACATGGCCCTGGGCTGCTCCACCAACACCATGCTGCACCTGCCCGCCATCGCCCACGAGTGCGGCATCGACATTGACCTCCACCACGTCAACGAGTTCAACGCCAAGACCCCCAACCTGTGCCATCTGGCCCCGGCTGGCCCCACCTTCATGGAGGATTTGGAGCGGGCAGGCGGCGTGTACGCCGTGATGAAGGAGCTGGCGGACGCCGGACTCATCAAGACCGACCTGCTGACCTGCACCGGCAAAACGGTGGGGGAGAACATCGCTGACGCGGTGAACCGCAACCCGGAGGTCATCCGGCCCATTGACAACCCCTATCTGTCCACCGGCGGCATTGCCGTCCTGTTCGGCAACCTGGCGGAGAAGGGCTGCGTGGTGAAGCAGTCCGCCGTGGCCCCGGAGATGATGCGCCATTCCGGCCCCGCCCGGGTCTTTGACAGCGAGGAGGAGGCCATTCAGGTGATTTACGCCGGCGGCATCCACCCCGGCGACGTGGTGGTCATCCGCTACGAAGGCCCCAAGGGCGGCCCCGGTATGCGGGAAATGCTGAACCCCACCTCCGCCATCTGCGGCATGGGGCTGGGTGAGTCTGTGGCCCTCATCACCGACGGACGGTTCTCCGGCGCCACCCGGGGCGCGGCCATCGGCCACGTCTCCCCGGAGGCGGCTGCCGGGGGTACCATCGGCCTGGTGGAGGAGGGCGACCGCATCTCCATCGACATCCCCGCCCACACGATCACGCTGGAGGTCTCCGATGAGGTGCTGGCGGCCCGGAAGGCCGCGCTGGTGATGCCGGAGCCGAAGGTCAAAACCGGCTATCTGGCCCGCTATGCCTCCCTCGTCACCTCTGCTGACCAGGGCGCAGTGCTGCGGACGCTATAAGGAACCAAACACGCGGGAATGGGGAAAGCGCTTCCCCATTCCCGCGAAACCGTGAAGGGAGGAACCCGATGCAATACAAATGGTATCGAGCCGGGGCGGCGCTGCTGCGGGACATTGCCCGAACTGAACCGCCTGCCGGTGAGTTGGCCTTCTGGTACCTGGGGCAGATGGGGATGCTGGTGAAGGCCGGAGGCGTCACCCTCTGCTTTGACCCGGTGCTATGCGACCTGTGCAGCCCGGACGGCGCCACCCGCCGGAACTATCCGGCCCCCTTCTCCGGCGGGGAGTTGACAGGGGTGGACTATGTGGTCTGCTCCCACAACCACGCCGACCATCTGAATCTGGAGACCCTGCTGCCCCTGTACCGGGCGAATCCCGGCCTTCGCTTCATCGTCCCCGCGCCGGAGGAGGGCGTATTGACCGGGGCGGGGATTCCTGCCGACGCGGTGGTGGGGGCGAAGGCCCATCAGACGCTGACGCTGGGGGACGGTGTCACCCTGACCCCCATCCCGGCGGCCCACGAGGAGTATGTCACTGATGAACAGGGCAATTATCGAAACCTGGGGTATCTCCTGATGGCGGATGGGGTGCGCTTTTACCACGCCGGAGACACGGTGCTGACCGCCCGGCTGCTGGAGGACGTGAAGCGGTACGGCCCGCCGGACGTGGCCTGTCTGCCGGTGAACGGGGCGGACCTGGAGCGGCGGAGCCGGAACATCGTGGGCAACATGGACTGCCGGGACGCGGCGATTTTCGCCGCCCAGACCGGCGCGGATCTGACCATCCCGTTGCACTATGACATGGTGGTGGGCAACGGGGAGGACCCGCTGATTTTTGCGTCCTATATGCTGCGGTGCGCGCCGGGGCAAAAATTCCATATCATGCAGCTGGGGGAGCGCTTCCTTTACGGGAGGTGAGCGCCGCCGGCGTTGCGGCGCAGGCATAGCTTTGGACGGCCTGCGCCGCTTACTTTTGACAGCCGAATTATTTAACAGTTTCTTAACAAAGAAACATTTACAGTGTTAACAAGTCGTGTTAAAATATGTTCGCAAATATGCTGTACAAGGATACAGGAAATGAGGTCTGTTCAATCATGGTGAAGCAGTGTGTGAAAAAGCCATTTACCGTGCTGGTGGCCGTCATTATCGCGCTGGTGCTGGGTGTCGTGTGTATGCTGCGGATGACGACCGACCTGCTGCCGGAGATGAGCCTGCCCTACATGGTGGTCATTACGACCTATCCAGGGGCCAGCCCGGAGAAGGTGGAGGCCAACGTGACGGAGCCGCTGGAAAGCGCCCTGGGTACGGTCAGCGGCGTGGAAAACGTCACCAGCAGCAGCGCGGAGAACTACTCCATGATCATGCTGGAGTTTGAGGACGATACGGACATGGACTCCGCCATGGTGAAGGTGGATTCCGCCCTACAGGACGTGGAGAGTTCTCTGCCCGACCTGTGCGGCACCCCCAACGTCATGGAAATCAGCATGGACATGGTGGCTACCATGTACGTCAGCGTGGACTATGAGGGGAAGGACATCTACGAGCTGTCCGACTTTGTGGAGGACATCGTCACGCCCTATTTCGAGCGGCAGGACGGCGTTGCCAGCGTCTCCGCCGTGGGCCTGGTGGAGCAGACGGTGGAGGTGCGCCTGAACCAGGAGAAAATCGACGACATCAACGCCCAGCTCTTAGCCTCCGTCCTGGGCACGCTGGACGAGGCGAAGCAGGAGATCGAGGACGCCCAGGCCGAGCTGGAGGACGCCCAGGCCGAGCTGGACAGCGGCACCGCCGAGCTGGAGGACCAGGAAAGCGAGACGGCGGAGGAACTGGCGGAGGCCAGCCTGGCCCTGGACCAGGCCATTGCCACCCGGAGCGCCTATGAGGCCCAGCTGGCCAGCCAGCAGGCCAATCAGATGGCGCTGGAGACGGAGCTGCAGGCCTATGAGAACGCAGGCATTGAAGAGAGCTACGAGGAGCTGGAGGCCCTGTTCCAAACCCTCCAGGAGACCGCCGCCGGGTCGGACACCTATCAGACCATTTACGATGCGGTCTACTCCCAGGTGCTCATCGCCGCCGCCCAGAGCGCCGCGGACAGCATGGCGGAAAGCGGCCTGATGGACGCCGTCACGGTGACGGAGGACAACGTGGAGGACGTGCTGGCTATGCTGGACAGCGCCGTCAGCTATGAAAGCCTGGCTAACACCATGCTCTCCATGATTCAGGATTACATAGGGAATCTCGACCTGGACGCGGACACCCTGGCCGGGCTGCTCCAGGACGGGCTGACGGTGGCCGAGCTGGCCGAGCTGGTGCCCTCCCTTTCAGAGGAGGAGCTGACGGAGCTGATGAGCGTGGTTAGCATGGCGAACACCAGCGTCAGCGATACGCTGAAGTCTGCGGCGGATGAGGCCGCTACCACTGCGGCGGAGAACCAGACTGCTACGCTGTCCTCCAGCCTGCCCTCCAGCGTGGCGGACGCCATCGCAAACCCGGATAAGCTGGCCTATGCGGTGTCGCTGCTGGAAGCCCAGGGGATGGGCGAAGCGGCCTCCATGCTGACGGCGGACAATTTGACTAGCCTGTACGAAATCGTCAACACCCGCATCCCCCAAATCGAGACGGAGCTTGCCAACCTGGAAATCGAAATCGCGGTGGCCACCGCCACCGTGGACGCGGTGAACGCCGCCGTGGCGGAGGCTGCCAACAGCTACACCACGGTGGAGGCCGGGAAGATCCTGGCGGCGGCGGGCTTCGGCTCCGCCAGCGCCCAGCTGGCGGCGGCCCAGACCGCCTTAGAGGACGGGCAGACCCAGTTGGACTCCGCCCTGGAATCCTACGAGGCTGCCCGGGGGACTGCCATCGCAAGCGCCAACCTGGACGCCCTGCTGGACATCGACACCCTGGCGACCCTGATTTACGCCCAAAACTTCTCCATGCCCGCCGGGTATGTGGACGATGCGGACGATAACCAGTGGCTGCTGAAGGTGGGCGAGGAATATGACAGCGTAGAGGATTTGGAGAACATGGTCCTCTGCAACCTGGACGACGTTGGAGACGTGACCCTGGGGGACGTGGCCGACCTGACCGTCATTGACAACGCCGCGGACAGCTACACCCGGGTCAACGGGGAGGCCGGCGTGGTGCTGTCCATCTTCAAGGGCAGCACCGCCGGCACCAGCGACGTCTCCTCCGCCTGCAACGACGCCATCGAAGAGCTGGAGGCGAAGTACGATGGCCTCCAGATTCAGCCGCTGATGGACCAGGGCGAGTATATCACGCTGATTATCTCCAACATTCTGCAAAGCATGATCCTCGGCGCGCTGCTGGCTATTATTATTCTGGCCCTGTTCCTGAAGGACGTGCGGCCCACGCTGGTGGTGGGCTTCTCCATCCCCTTCAGCGTGCTGATTGCCCTGGTGCTGATGTACTTCACGGACATCTCCCTGAACATCATGTCCCTGGGCGGACTGTCTCTGGGCATTGGTATGCTGGTGGACAACTCCATCGTTGCCATAGAAAACATCTACCGACTGCGGGGGCGGGGCCTCGCTGCCCCACGGGCGGCTGTGCAGGGCGTGAAGCAGGTGTCGGGCGCGTTGATTTCCTCCACGCTGACCACCATCTGCGTGTTCCTGCCCATGATTTTCACCACGGGCTACACCCGGGAGCTGATGTATCCCATGGCGCTGACCATCGGCTATGCGCTGATTGCCTCCCTGGTGGTGGCAATGACGGTGGTACCCACGGTGGCCTCCACCCTGCTGAAAAGCGTCAAGCCCAAGTCCCATCCCTGGTTTGACCGGATGGTGAACGGCTACGGGAGGGTGCTGGACTTCTGCCTGCGGGTGAAGGTGGTCCCTCTGGGCCTTGCCATCGTTCTCTTTGGGGTGGCCGTGTTCGGCGTGGTGCAGATGGGGCTGGTGATGATTCCAGATATGTCCAGCAACCAAATCTCCATTACGGTGGCCATGCCGGAGGACTATGACCAGGATACCGCCTACGCCACCGCCGACGAGGTGACGGAACGCATCCTGGCGGTGGACGGGGTGGACTATGTGGGGGCCATGACGAACGCCTCCAGTATGCTCACCACTAGCGCCTCCACCAGCAACGACTTCCTGAACTATGTGTTCTATGTGGTGCCCAACGACGACGTGAACACGGAGCAGGGCATCGAGGACATCTGCAGCCAAATCGCGGCCAACACTGCCGACCTGGACTGCACGGTGGACACGTCCTCGTCCTCCTCCAGTGAGATGAGCAGTATGCTGGGCAGCGGCCTGGAAATCGACATCTACGGCTCCGACCTGGATACCCTGGTGGAGATTTCGGAGGACTTTATGGAAATCATCGCCGAGACGGAGGGCTTTGACACCCCCACCAACGGCCAGGACGAGGCGGACCAGGAGCTGGTGCTCATCGTGGACAAGGACGCCGCCATGCGGCTGGGCCTGACGGTGGCGCAGATTTACAGTGAGATCTCCGGCCGCCTGACCACGGAGAGCACCTCCACCACCGTCACCATTGACGGCGCGGAGATGGAAGTGGTCATCGTGGATGAGAACAACCTGCTGACCAGGGAGAACCTGATGGACATCACCTTTGACGTGGACACCACCGACGAGGACGGCGAATCCGTCACCGAGACCCACACCCTGGACGAGTTCTCCACCGTGGAGACGGATGCCAGTGTGTCCACCATCTCCCGCGAGAATCAGCAGCGCTACATCTCCGTCACGGCGGATACCCTGGACGGCTACAACTCCACCCGCCTTTCCATGGCGCTTTCCGAGGTGCTGGAGGATTATGAGATGCCCGACGGCTACACCTGGGAGATGGCCGGTGAGTATGAGACGGTCATTGCCATGATAACTCAGATGGTTGAGATGCTGGCGCTGGGCCTGCTCTTCGTCTACCTGATTATGGTGGCCCAGTTCCAGAGCCTGCTGAGCCCCTTCATCATCCTGTTCACCGTTCCCCTGGCCTTCACCGGCGGTATGTTCGGCCTGATGGCCTTCGGGGAGCAGCTGTCCCTGCTGAGCATGATCGGCTTCCTGGTGCTGATGGGTACGGTGGTGAACAACGGCATCGTGTTTGTGGACTACACCAACCAGCTCCGCCTGGGCGGCATGGGGAAGCGGGCGGCCCTGATTGCCACCGGCAAGACCAGGATGCGCCCCATCCTGATGACCGCGCTGACCACCATCCTGGCCATGGGCAGCATGGTGTTCTCCACCGGTATCAGCGCGTCCCTGACCAGGGGCATGGCCATCGTGGTGGCCTTTGGCCTGGCCTACGCCACCCTGATGACTCTGTTCGTGGTGCCGGTGATGTACGACCTGCTGTACCGCGGGCAGCCCAGAGAAATTGACGTGGGGGATGATTCCATCGACGACGTTCCGGACGACGCGGCGGAGTTCCTCCAGCAAGCCAGGGCCGAGGAAGCGGCTAAGGCCGGGGAGTAAAGCGGCAATACAAAGCGAAAACCGTGGGCGCAAGGCCCACGGTTTCGTTTTGACAGAAAACAGCTCCCTCCATAAAGCATGGAGGGAGCTGTTCCGATGGTTACGCTGTGAAACGTCAGGCGGGGCGCTTACCCGCGGGTGTGGACGTGCCAGATGTTATTGGCGTAGTCGTGAATGGAGCGGTCGGCGGCGAACTTGCCGGACTTGGCGATGTTGACCAGCGCCATCTGGTTCCAGTGGCGGCTGTCGCTGTAGGCGGTGACGATTTTGTTCTGCATATAGCGATAGCTCTCGAAGTCGGCCAGCAGCAGGTAGTTGTCCGCCGTGTAGCCCTGGCCGAAGAGCAGGCTGTTGGTGATGTCCTGATAGCTCTTGCCGTCGGAGAAGCCGGAGTTCAGCTTGCCGATGACCCGCTGAATGACGGGGCTGGCGTTGTAATACTCATAGGAGTTGTACCCGGCGGCCTTCTTGTTGGCCACCTCCTCGGCGGTCAGGCCGAAGATGAAGATGTTGTCGTCGCCCAGGAGCTGGTGCATCTCCACATTGGCGCCGTCCTCGGTGCCAATGGTCAGGGCGCCGTTCATCATGAACTTCATGTTGCCGGTGCCGGAGGCCTCCTTGCCGGCGGTGGAAATCTGCTCGGAGATTTCGGCGGCGGGCATCAGCTTCTCCGCGATGGACACGCGGTAGTTCTCAATGAAGAACACCTGGAGCTTGCCCTTGCAGCGGGGGTCGTTGTTGACCTCGTAGGCCACGGAGTTGATCAGCTCGATGATGCGCTTTGCCATATGGTAGGCGGAAGCGGCCTTGGCGGCGAACAGGAAGGTGTGGGGGACGATGTCCTCCCCGTCCTGAATCTGCTGATACAGGTGGATGATGTTCATCACGTTCAGCAGCTGGCGCTTGTACTCATGGAGGCGCTTGGACTGGACATCAAAGATGGCGTCGGCGTTCAGGTTGTAGCCATACTCCCGCTTGCAGTAGGCGGCGAAGGCGTCCTTATTGGCCTTCTTGATCTGGCCCAGGCGGTCCAGCACGGCGGCATCGTCCTTGCCCTTCAGGAAGTCCTCCAGCTTGCTGGGCTGGAGCAGATACTCATCGCTGCCGTTGACCTCACAAATCAGGTTGTGCAGCTCGGGGTTGATTTCAGCCAGCCAGCGGCGGTGATCCACGCCGTTGGTGACGTTGGTGAACTTCTCCGGGGTGCGGAGGTAGGCGGTGTGGAACACGTCGTCCTTCAGAATCTGGCTGTGCAGCTCGGCCACGCCGTTGACGGCGAAGCAGGTGGCGACGCACAGGTTGGCCATCCGCACATCCCCGTCCCAGATGATGGCCAGCTCGCGGGCCTTGGCCTCGTCGTTGTGGAAGTAGGCGCGGACCTCTTTCAGGTAGCGCTCGTTGATTTCGCAGATGATCTGCCAGCAGCGGGGCAGCAGGGCGATGATCAGGTCCTGAGACCAATGCTCCAGCGCCTCGGCCAGCACGGTGTGGTTGGTGTAGGCCACGGTGCGGGTGACGATGCTCCAGGCCTCGTCCCAGCCGAAGCCGTTCTCATCCATCAGGATACGCATCAGCTCGGGGATGACCAGGGTGGGGTGGGTGTCGTTGATTTGAATGACGTGCTTCTCAGCGAAGTTGCGCAGGGTGCCGTACTGGGCCTTGTGCTTGCGGACGATGGACTGTACCGTGGCGGAGACGAAGAAGTACTGCTGCTTCAGGCGGAGCATCTTGCCCTCGTAGTGGTCATCCGCGGGGTACAGCACCTTGGCGATGACCTCGGCGTTGGCCCGCTCCTCCACGGCCTTCAGATATTCACCGGAGGAGTAGTACTGCATATCCTCCTGGACGGGGCTCTTCGCATCCCACAACCGCAGGGTGTTGACGTGGTCGGTCTTGTAACCGGCGATATTCATGTCCATGGGGACGGCCAGCACAGTGGTGCCGCCCACATAGTCCACGGTGAATTTGCCGTCCTCATTCAGGTAGGTCTTGACCTCGCCGCCGAAGCGGACGGTCTCCGTCTCATCCCGCTTGGGCACCAGCCAGGCGTCGCCCAGCTCCAGCCAGTCATCGGACAGCTCCTCCTGGCGGCCGTCAATGATTTTCTGACGGAACATGCCCAGCTGGTAGCAGATGGAGTAGCCGGTGGCGGGGATCTCCTCCGTCGTCATGGAGTCCATATAGCAGGCGGCCAGGCGGCCCAGACCGCCGTTGCCCAGAGAGGCGTCTGGCTCCAGCTCGAAGATTTCGGCGGGGTCGAAGCCCATCTCACTGATGGCGTCCTTCAGCTCGGGCAGGATGCCCAGGTTGTAGGCGTTCTTCATCAGGGAGCGGCCCACCAGGAACTCCATGGAGAGGTAATGCACCTCGCGGGCGTTGATGGAGCGGTTGTAGTTGACGGTTTCGATATGGTTGCTGCTCATAATGTCCCGCAGCACCATGGCGCAGGATTTAAACACCTGGACCTTGGAAGCCACCTGAGGGGTGCGGCCGAAGTTGCGGCGCAGCTTGCCCTCGATCAGGGCGGACAGCTCATATTTAGAGTATTCACGCATAAATTCCAGTCCTCCAATTCGAGTCTTGTGATGCGAAGCGCCTGCCGCGCCGCCTGTGGGAGGCGGGCAGCGGGGGACACTGATTCCGTCCGCAGGCTTCACATCGGGGGAAAAACGATTCATTTTTGCGGGTGCGCAGCACATCACTGCTTTAAAAATTTTAGCATAAACGGGGCGGAATGTCAATCTTTCCCGCCGGAACAACCGGTTGAGAATGGATAAATTTCCAATAAAACGGTCGATTTCTATGTGAAAAATGCCAAAAAACGGCGCTTTTGAAAAATAATCGGGGCGGGTCAGCTCAGCACGGAGCTGACGCTTTCCACGGTGAACTGGTGGGTGTAGAGCCGGTAATAGGCCCCTCTGGCCGCCATCAGCGCCTGATGGGTGCCCCGCTCAATGATTTGCCCGTCCTTCACCATCAGAATCACGTCCGCGTCCCGGATGGTGGACAGGCGGTGGGCGATGATGAAGCTGGTGCGGCCCCTGGTCATCTCGGCGATGGCGGACTGAATGAGCTGCTCGGTCAGGGTGTCGATGGAGGAGGTGGCCTCGTCCAGCACCAGGATGCGGGGGTCGGACAGGATGGCCCTGGCGAAGCTGAGGAGCTGCTTCTCCCCGGTGGAGAGGAGGTCGCCCCCCTCGCCCACCTGGCTGTCATAGCCATGCTCCATCCGCTCGATAATCTGGTCGGCGCAGACCAGCCTGCAGGCCCGCTGTATCTCCTCCAGCGTGGCGTCCGGATTGCCGTAGCGCAGATTCTCCAGTACGGTGCCGCTGAACAGGTGGGGCTGCTGGAGGACGTAGCCGATGTTGCTGTGGAGCCAGAGCTGGCTCCGTTCCCTGGCGTCCCGCCCGTCGATGAGGACGGCCCCCTCCGTCGGCTCAAAGAACCGGCAAATCAGGTTCACCAGCGTGCTCTTCCCCGCGCCGGTCTCCCCCACGATGGCGACCCGGGTGCCCTGGGGGACGGTCAGATTGAAGTGGGACAGGATGGTCTCCTCCCCGTCCGGATAGTGGAAGGTCACGTCCCGGAACTCCACGTCGCCATAGAGGGGTTCCCAGTTCTCCCGCCTGGGGTGGAGGGAGTCCCCGTATTTGGCGATGACCTCCGGGGTGTCCGCCACGTCGGGCTGGGTGTTCAGCAGCCGTTCCACCCGCTCGATGTTCACCTGGGCGCTGACCAGGCTTTGCAGCGACTCCACGATGCCCTGCACCACGTCCCCTACGCTGAGGGCGTAGGTGGTGAAGGCGGACAGGGTGCCCAGCGCCAGCAGGCCCTCCATATTCAGCACGCCGCCCCGCCACAGCATCAGGGCCAGCCCCACGCTTCCGGCGAAGATGACGATGGCCTGTAACGCGCCCCGGTAGTGGTTGGTTTTCACGCTGGCGTGGTACATGGCGGCGGTATCCGCCTGGAAGGTGTCCTCCATCTTCTGCTCCGCCACCAGGGTCTTGATGGTCTTGGCGCCGGTGATGCCCTCGTTGTAATCCGCGGTGATGCGGCTGTTGATTTCCCGCACGCGGCGATTCATGGTGGTCAGGTGTCCCTGGAAGTAGGCGCAGGCTGCCACTTCAATGGGAACCAGCGCCAGCATGACCAGCCCCAGCTGCCAGTTCAGGCGCAGCATGACGATGAGCATGAACACCAGATAGCTGCCGTCCCAGAGAACCAGATCCATCAGGCTCCAGGTGGCCACCGCGCCGATGCGCCCCACGTCGGAGATAAGGCGGGAGTGGATATAGCCCACGCCGTTCTGGTTATAGTAGCTGATGGACAGGGTTTGCAGGTGGTCGAAGAGCTTTTTGCGGATGCTGTAATCCAGCACCACTTCGATTTTGTTGGCGGCATAGGTGCAGTAATAGTTGATGCCCAGCCGCGCCACCAGCACCAGCAGGTAGGTCAGCAGGAAGGCCGCCAGGGTGTCCAGGGTACCCTGGCCGATGAAGTGGTCGATGGCGTAGCTCTGGAACAGGGGGATGGCCGCCTCCAGCACGCTGCCCAGCAGGCCGGTGAGTACCGTCAACGCCAGCAGCGTCTTCTGCTCCATCCAGAAGGGGAGCAGGAAGCCCAGACCGAAGAAGGGGCGCTTCTTCGTTGGGGTATGGGTCTCGTCAGCCACAGGAGTCCGCCTCCTCCCACTGGGATTGCAGGGTGTAAATCTGCCTGTACAGGCCGTTTTGGGCCAGCAGCGTCTCGTGGGTGCCCTGCTCCACGATGCGGCCCTTGTCCAGCACGATGATCTGGTCTGCCGCCATCAGGGTGGAGATGCGGTGGGAAATCAGGATACAGGTGGAGGAACCCATGCTCTCCTGCAAAGCGGCCCGGATTTTGGCGTCTGTCTCCGCGTCCACGGCGGAGAGGGAGTCGTCAAAGACCATGATGGGGGCCTTTTGCAGCAGCATACGGGCGATGGCGGCCCGCTGCTTCTGGCCGCCGGACAGGGTGACGCCCCGCTCCCCCACCATGGTGTCGTAGCCGTGGGCGAAGCCGTCCACGGCCTCCTCCAGGCAGGCGGTGCGGGCGGCCTCCCGGATGTCGGACAGAGAACAGCCCCCCTGGGCGGCCAGGCCGATGTTCTCCGACAGGGTGCGGCTGAACAGCATGGGCTCCTGGAGCACCATGCCCACATTCCGGCGCACCCAGGATGCCTCCATTTTGGCGATGTCCACCCCGCCTATGGTGATGGTGCCGCAGCCCTCCGGCAGGTCATAGAGCCGGTCCAGCAGGTGCATCAGGGTGCTTTTGCCGCTGCCGGTGGTACCCAGGATGCCCAGGGTGGCCCCGGCGGGGACGGTGAAGGTGATGTCCTCCAGCAACAACGGGCAGTTGGGGTAGTGGAAGCTGACGTGGTCAAATACGATGTCCCCGTTCATGGGCGGGGTCAGGGCGTCCGGCGGATCCCACTCCTCCTGGGCGGACATGATTTCATAGATACGGTTGATGGAGACGCCCGCCTTGCTCATCTCGCTGAGGATGCGCCCCATCTGGCGGGTGGGCTGCTGTATCAGTGTGATGTAGGAGAGGACGGCCAGCAGGGAACCAGGGGTAAGCTGCCCATGGACTGCCATCACGGCGCCGATGGTCAGCACAAGCAGCAGCTGCAAGCCGCCCAGCAGCATATTCCCCTCAAAAAAAGCGCTCATGTACACGCCGAAGCGAACCCACAGGTCGGTGGACTTCCGGGACTGCCGGTCAAACCGCTCCCGCTCATACGCCTCCCGGCCAAAGGCCCGCACCACCCGAACGCCGGTCAGGTTCTCCTGGGCGATGGTGGACAGCTTGCCGTCCGCCTCGTCACAGAGCTGAAACTGCCGGCCCAGCTTCCGCCGGAAGAGGATGGAATAGGCCAGCAGCACCGGCTCCGTAGCCAGGGCCACCAGCGCCAGGGGGATGTTCTCTCCAAACAGGAAGGCCATCGCCGCCACAATGGTGACGATGCAGTTCAGCAGGCTGGACAGCTGATTGGACAGGAACTCCTTCACCAGCTCGATGTCGGTGGTGCAGCGCTGAATGATGTCGCCGGTGTGGTGGCTCATGTGCCAGGAGAAGGGCAGGCGCTCGATGTGGCGGAAGGTCTGATTCCGCATGGCGCGGACGAAGCCCTCGCCGCCTTTCGCAATCAGCATCACATAGAGGTACCGCAGCAGCCCGCTGAGCAGACCTAGCCCGGCCACCGCCAGCGCCACGATCCACAGGTTCTCCCGCAGCATCGCCCGGCCGCCCAGCCCGGCCAGCCAGCCCTCCACAAAGGCGGGAAGGCTGCTTTCCTCTGTGCCGATGATGCTGTCCACGGTGTACTGCACTGCCTGGGGGCTAAGCATGGTGCAAAGCGCCCGCCCCAGCAGCGCTGCTATGGCCAGCACAAACCACCGCTTGCTGCCCTTCAAAAAGGCAAACAGCATATCCAGCCTGGACGTTGTTTGCGTCATTTCTCTCCCTCCGTTCTTTCCTCAGACTGATTGTTCAGTTTAACATAGTTTCCCGTTTTTCGCAACCGCTTCGCAGAAAAAAGCCGCCTTCCCCGAAAAGAGAACGGCATCCAAGGGAAAAACGGGGCAAATCGTGCAAATTTCCACCGGAAAATCGGGTAAAACGCGGTCAAACGGCAGATTTTCCGCGAAGCAGCGTAAAATAGCTACCCTTTTTTCGCCGTCTGTGGTAAAATGAGCTCCAGATGAGCTCTGCCGCAGCGGCTCGACAAAGGAGGAGGTTCCTATGGCAGGCTTTTTTTCACAATTGATCAGCTATTTACATCTGGGGCTGGAATTCCTCGGGACGATATTCCAGCATACGGCCTTTCAAGTCCTTTGCAGATATTGCTTTCAGTTCCTGCTGCCCGTCTTTGCGGTGCTGATCGTGGTCCGGTGCGGCCGGAGTATGCTCCAGGTCAGGCCGGAGCAGGAGCTTTGGGGTTCCCTGGTGCTGCCGGACGGGAAGCAGCTGCCCCTCTGCCACTGGGAGAACCTGGTGGGCCGGGCGAAGCGGTGCGACGTGGTGCTGCCCTATGCCACCGTCTCCCGAAGCCACGCCGCCCTGATTCGGGACGACAGGGGGCGGTGGATGCTCTACCCTCTGAACGCGAAGAACGGCGTCACCCTGAACGGCATCCCCGTGACGGACAGCGTCCAGCTGGCCCCCCAGGACAGGATCGGCTTCGGCGGGGTGGAGGCCCGGTTCCTGCCCCTGACGGAGGAGGAGGAACGGCGGCAGATGGAGCGCCGCACCCGTCCCGGCAGGTTCCTCTCCCCCAGCGTCACGCTGCTGCTGCTGACCCTGGTGCAGGGAATGCTGCTGGGGAGCCTGTGTATGGCCCTGCCGGACAGCAGCACCACGATTTTGACCTGCTTCGGCCTGCTGATGGGGATGGAGTGGCTGCTCTACGTCATCTACCGAGCGGCCCGGCGCACCGGCTTCGAGCTGGAAACGCTGGCCTTCTTCCTGACCTCCCTCTGCCTGACGGTGACGGCGGTGTCCAGCGTCTCCACCCTGTACCGGCAGACCATCTGCGTGGCCCTGGGGCTGGCGGTGTTCTTCGTGATGAACCTGATTCTGCGGGATTTGGACCTGGCGAAGGGGGTGCGCTGGCCGCTGGCCATCGGCTCGGTGGCGCTGCTGATTTTCAACGTGCTGTTTGGCGAGCAGCTGTTCGGCGCGAAGAACTGGGTGGCCATCGGCCCCATCTCCTTCCAGCCCTCGGAGTTTGTGAAAATCGTCTTCATCCTGGTGGGGGCCGCCACCCTGGACAGGCTGTTTGACCGGAAGAACCTGCTGGGCAGCCTGCTGTTCAGCGTGTTCTGCGTGGGCTGTCTGGTGCTGATGAGCGACTTTGGTACGGCGCTGATTTTCTTCGTGGCCTTCCTGGCCATCGCCTTCCTCCGCTCCGGCGACCTGGCCTCCGTCATCTTCATGGTGGCGGCGGCAGGCGCCGGCGGGATGCTGGTGCTGCACTACAGGTCCTATATCGCCCAGCGCTTCGCCATCTACCGCCACGTCTGGGAGGACACCGCCAACCTGGGCTACCAGCAGACCCGCACCATGTCCGCCATCGCCAGCGGCGGCCTCTTTGGCCGGGGCGTCGGCAACGGCTGGCTGAAAAGCCTGGGCGCGGCCAACACCGACCTGGTGTTTGGCGTGGTCAGCGAGGAGCTGGGGCTGATCGTCGCGGTGTGCGCCGTGGTCAGCATTGTGCTGATGGCCCTGTTTGCCATCCGGCAGACGGCGGCTGCCCGCTCCAGCTTCTATGTGATCGGGGCCTGCGCCACCAGTATGCTGCTGCTGGTGCAGACCATGCTGAACGTGTTCGGCTCCGTAGACCTGCTGCCGCTGACGGGGGTGACCTTCCCCTTCGTCTCGGTGGGCGGCAGCAGCATGATCTCCTGCTGGGGGCTGCTGGCCTTTCTGAAGGCGGCGGACACCCGGCAGAACGCCAGCCTTGCCATCCGCCTCCCCGGCAAACGGAAGCGCGCCGCTCAGGCGGCCGCGCCCCAGCGATGGGAGCCGCCTCAGCCGCCCGCCGGTCAGGCACCTGCCGCCGCCAGCGGGCAGGAGGAAACCAAAATCATGTCCCGCGCTTCCGCCGAGGAGGAGACGGTGGTGCGCCGCCCCGAGCCGCCGCGCCGGGAGGATGCGCCCGCCACCCTGGACGAGGACGAGCCCACCCTCCTCCAGCGGAAGGAGCCGACCGCGCCCCCTGCGAATCCGCCGGAGCAGGACTTTGACGCCCCGCCCTATGCCGACGATGACGCGCCCCTCCATTCGGACGCGGACGACTGGCAGAAGTATTTCCAATGGGAGGAGGATGACCCATGAAACAGCTGAAAAACCGCACCCTGTTTGTGCTGCTCTTTGCCATACTGATGGCGGCGGGGCTGGTGATTTTTCTGGGCCTCTATGTGGTGAACGGCTCGTCCTGGGCCACCTTCCAGGCCAACCGGCACGTCTACTCCAACGGCAAAGTGGCGGTGGGCACCATCACGGACCGGAACGGTACCGTGCTGTATGACTGCGAAACCGGCAGCTACTCCGACGACGTCACCCTCCGAAAGGCCACCCTTCACGCGGTGGGGGACAGCGCGGGCAACATCGGGGCCGGGGCGCTCCGGCTCTTTGCCGACCTGCTGATCGATTACAACCCCATCTTTGGCACCAGCGGCACAGGGAACACGGTGACCCTGTCCATCGACGGGGACTTGAACAAGGTGGCCTATGAGGCCCTGGACGGGCAGAGCGGCACGGTGGCCCTGTACAATTACGAGACGGGGGAGATCCTCTGCATGGTGTCCACCCCCACCTACGACCCGGAGGACGAGGCCGAGGTGGCGGCGGTGGTTGCCGGGGACAGCGCTTACACCGGCGCCTACCTGAACCGGTTCCTCTCCAGCACCTATACCCCCGGCTCCACCTTTAAGCTGGTGACCGCCGCCGCGGCCCTGGAGAACCTGGATATGGACAGCTTCTCCTACACCTGCACCGGCAGCATCACGGTAGACGGGGCCACCGTCACCTGCTCCGGCAAGCACGGCACCCAGACCTTCGGGGAGTGCTTAACCAACTCCTGCAACTGCGCCTTTGCAGAGCTGGCCCTGGAGCTGGGAGGCGACGTGCTGGAAGAGTACGCCCAGGCGGCTGGGCTGCTGGACAGCATGGCGGTGAACGGCTTCACCACGGCGGCGGGCAGCTTCACTGCCAGCGAGGACGGCAGCACGGCCCTGGCCTGGTCCGGCGTGGGGCAGTCCACCGACCTGGTGAACCCCTGCGCGGAGCTGGTGCTGATGGGCTGCATCGCAAACGGCGGCACCGCCGCCAGCCCCACCATGCTCAGCGGGGTGACGGGGCCGCTGGGGTTCTCAGTGTACACGGAGGAGGTAGGCAGCGTCACCATCGGCTGGTCGTCCGGCACCTGCAACACCCTCAAATGGATGATGCGGGACAACGTCCTGAACAAGTACAGCAGTTCCCTGGACTTTGGCGACCTGACCGTGTGCGCCAAGTCCGGCACCGCCGAGGTGGGGGAGGGGGAGCCGCACGCCTGGTTCGTGGGCTTCGTGGACTCCAGCGCCACCCCCTACGCCTTTGTGGTGGTGGTGGAGCATGGCGGCGCCGGCACGGATGCGGCGGGCAAAATTGCCGCCCAGCTGCTGGCGGCGGCCTGCGGGTGAGCCTGCCCAGCCTTACTGTCAACTGCTGCGCACACCGCCGGGAGAACCGGCGGTGTGTGTTTTTTTGATGCAGGGGCGACTCTATTGTCAAAATGATACAGCTTTGCCCTGTTTTGTCCTTGTAATTTGGGGAGAACCATAGTACAATAATAAAAGATGGTTTCCAACGCCATTAGAAAACAACCACAAAACCCTGGCTAAAGGAGTGAGCCCATGAAAAAGAATCCCATCACCATCGACCCCTCTGTGAAGAACGGCTACATCCCCGCCCCCTACGTTCTGGAGGAGGGCGACAGCATCACCGATGTCTATCTGGAGCCGGTGCTGTTCCACAACGAAAACGGCCCCACCATCGGCGTGACCACCTGCGGCGTTATCATTCAGAACGGACTGTACTTCAAGGACATGGACAATGACGGCGTCCTCTCCCCCTATGAGGACTGGCGGCTGGACAATGAGACCCGCGCCAGGGATATGGTGGCCCATCTGGGGTTGAAGCAGCAGGCTGGCCTGGTGCTGAACGCCCTGTGGAACACCCCCATCTCCATGACCCGGGAGGAGGCCAGGGACAAGGACGGCAACATCGACCCCAAGAAGATTTTTAAGCACTTTGATTCCAACGAGCCCGGCCCCCAGGATATTCTTCCCGGCATCAGTATGCGCTGTGACGATTCCGATGTGCTGGAGCATAAGCTGACCGCCGGGGTTTACCGGGGGGATATGCGGGCGGAGGCCGGCATCAGCGCACTGTACCACAACATCGGCACCCAGATGCTGGAGTACGAGGCCTGCCAGGGCGGCGTGGCCATCCCCTACTCCATGCACACCAACCCCATCAACATCGGCTACCCCGACTTCCTGGGCATCGGCGCGGCGGTCATGGGGGACGGCAACTTTGACCTGGTTTACAACATGGCGGACACCGACCGGAAGATGATGAAGGCCGCAGGGCAGAACATCATGTACGGCCCCCAGGTGGACGTCTCTACCGACCCCCGCTGGCCCAGAAACTCCGGCACCTATGGCGAGCGACCGGAAATCACCGCCGGTATCACCCGGGAGCTGGTGCGGGGCTACCAGAACGGCGAGGACGGCCTGAACGAAGGCTCCGTGGTGCTGACGGTGAAGCACTTCCCCGGCGACGCCCCCTCCGAGAACGGCTTCGAGCCCCATATGGCCATCGGCCAGTGGCGGCTCTACCCCACGGAGGGCTCCATGGAGAAGTACCACCTGCCCCCCTTCCAGGCCGCCTTTGACCTGAAGGCCTCCGCCATCATGCCGGACTACTCCCGCATCACCACCGATGGCCGCAGTAAGCCCCAGTACTATCGGGGCAAGCTGACCTCCTCCGAGGCGGTGCCCTCTGCCTACAGTAAGGAGTTGATCACCGACCTGGCCAGGGATACCATGGGCTTTGACGGCTATGTGAACTCCGACTCCGGCATCATCAACGCCCAGATTTACGGCGTGGAGGAGCTGACCGTCCCCCAGCGCTATGCCAAGGCCATCTCCGCCGGAACCGATGTCATCGGCGGCAACTCCGACTCCGAGAACATCGTCAGGGCGGTGGAGGAGGGACTGCTGCCCAAGGAGGATTTAGACAGGGCCAACTATCGCCGCCTGCTGAGTATGTTCCAGGTGGGGCGGGTGGATAACCCCTATCTGGACCCCGACTATGCCGACCAGGTGCGGGCGGAGAACTTCGAGAACGCCAAGAAGGCCGCCTATGCCGCCAACCAGAAGGAGGTCGTCCTGGCCAAGAACCACGGCGGCGTTCTGCCCATGGCGAAGGGGAAGAAGGTTTACGTCGCCTGCTTCGCCGGAGACGACGCGGGCGGCGCGCTGGCCCAATCCATGGGCGCGGGAGTCGCCGGTGAGGGCGACAATGAGAAGCTCCGCAGGCAGCTGGAGGAGATGTTCACTGCCAGGGGTTATGTGGTGGTGGATACCCCGGAGGAGGCGGATTACGCCTACCTCCACGTCTGGCCCAAGCAGAATAACATCGTGTTCGTTCAGACCGCCATGCCCGTGCTGGAGCTGGTGGACGGCGCTCTGTATGACGAGCGGGAGACCAACAAGAGCCAGAAAAAGACGGGCCGCAAAATCCCCGTCCACACCCTGCGGGGGGTGGATCAGATCCCCGTGCTGGCAGAGAAGGTACACGCCCATGGCGGCAAGGTGATCGCCACCTGCGTGGTCTGCAACCCCTGGATTCTGGATAAGCTGGAGCCCTATGTGGACGGCCTCACCTTCCAGTACACCATCAGCCCCGTGGCCATGGGCAACGCCCTGGGCGCGCAGATGGACGTGCTGTCCGGGGCCTACAACCCCACCGGCAAGATGAGCCTGACCATGGTGTCCTGCCTGGACGTCATCGCCATCACCGAGAAGGAGATTGACGGCGTCGTCCGGGAGGTCTGCGCCTCCCCCAACGATGTCCCCGGTTACGACAAGGACCAGTACATCGACCCGGCCATCCTGGCTAAGGTCAAGGGCGGCAGCTACGCCTACTATGACGCAGACGGGAACTATTACCGTTCCGGCTTCGGTCTGCACTACGAATAAACGGCATAAAAACAGCGCTCCCACCGTACGATTACGGCGGGAGCGCTTGCGTTTGACGGGAACTGCTATGCCACGACAGTGTACACCACCCACAGCACCGCACAGTACAGCAGGCAGGGCAGCAGGTTCAGCCGGATGATGCGGCCCTCGTTGCCCAGGGCGTTGGCGGTGGAGGTGACGGCCATGACGTTGTTGATGCAGATCATGTTGCCCAGCGCGCCGCCGGACAGCTGCAAGGCCACGATGGTGGAGGTGCTGAGGCCCAGCAGCTCCGCCGTCTCATATTGCAGGGGGCCGAACAGGGTGCTGGACACCGTGCAGGAGCCGGAGACGAAGGCACCGAAGATGCCGATCACCGGGGAGAGGTAGGGGAACAGGAAACCGACGCTGCCCACGATCAGCTGGCTGATTTGGCTCAGCATACTGGCAAGGCCGGACAGGTTATCCCCGGAGTTCATCATCAGCTGCACCATCGCCACGCCGGCGGTCAGCGCCACCGCCAGGTTGTAGATCTGCCCTCCGGTGGTGACCGCCACCTGCCGCATTCTCCTGGCTGGGACGCGGGTACACAGGGCGGTGACGATGCTGACCAGCGCGAAGGGGAAGATGCCGGGGTTGTAGGCCCACTGGAAGCTCAGCTCCGCGCCTTCCACACCGAAGATGGGGCCGAAGTGGATGCTGATGCTCTGGAGCAGCCCCTTCAGCCCGAAGGCCTCCACCCGGGTCAGCACCAGCAGGATGGAAATCGCCACATAGGGCATCCAGGCCAGGGCGAACTGCTTCCAGCTGGGGTTGGGGAGGCTGCTGCCGGAGGAGGCCGCCGTCTGCCCCCTGAACTGCCAGACGTATTTTGGAATCAGGAAGCCCCGCTGCGCGGCCAGGACGGTGAGCGCCATGCCCAGGATGGAGCCCAGGATGGAGGCAAACTCCGGCCCCAGGTACACCCCCAGCAGGTAATAGGGGACGACGAAGGACAGGGCCGCCAGCAGGGAGAAGGGAATCATCTCCACAATGCTCCGCAGCCGCCGCTCTCTGGGGCCGAAGCCCAGCACCAGCACGGCCACCAGCAGGATGGGCACCAGCAGCCCGCCAACGCCCAGGAACAGGCAGACCTGGCCGGTGACATCCTGGAGGAAGCCGCCCTCATCCACGCCGGAGGCGGCCAGCCGGCTGGACAGGCTGGAGATGGTGGTCAGGGTGGGGGTGCCTGCGGCGGCGAAAGGCACCGGCGTGCTGTTGGAGATCAGCGCCACCGCGCAGGCGGCCACGGCGGGGAAGCCCAGCCCCACCAGCAGCGGAGCGGTCAGGGCGGCGGGGGTGCCGAACCCGGCGGAGCCCTCAATGAACGCGCCGAAGAGGAAGGCGATGATGATGGCCTGCACCCGTGGGTCCGGCGTGATTTTGTGGAAGCCGCCCCGGATGACATCCATGAGGCCGTTGGCCTTCAGCGTGTTTTGCAGCAGGATGGCCCCGCCCACAATCAGCAGCAGGTCCAGCGCCTTCAGAACGCCGTAGACCGTGTAGGCGGCCACATGGACCCCCTCCATCCGCCAGACGGCCAGGGCCAGCACGCAGGTCAGCAGAAAGGCCAGCCCCACCGATTTGGAGGCGGGGGCGTTCCAGATCACCATCAACAGAAAGGCCAGCAGCAGCGGCACCGCTGCAATGGCCGCATAGGCCGTACTAAACACGAAAATACCCTCCTTGTGCGCGGCAGGGAAAAGAATCAGTATGATAACAGTACCCTATTTCCCGGAAAAAGTCAAGTAAAACTTTATCTCCCAGGGGGCGCATCCGGTCGGGGCCGTCAATAAAGAAGGACGCACTTTCAAAAGTCGTTTCGCAAAAAATGTATTGACGAAAGGGGAGAAACATTGTATAATTTTTACAAAGGCAGTTCCTGCCCCTGTGGTGAAAACGGGCTGGAGGCACCTTTCCCCCCGGTTTTCTTCCCCTTTTCCGGAAAAGACGGGGAGAAACCGGACAAATCCCGGCAGATTATCAGCAGAATGGAGCGATACGGCAATGCAGGATACTCCCGCTTCCCAGCGGCTGGGGGCGTTTCCCTGCGTCCAGAACGGACAGGCAGGCTGGATGTTCCGCGTGGCTGCGCCTGCTGCGGCAGGCGTCAGCGTAGTGGGCGACTTCAACCAATGGGACCCGGGCCATGACCCCATGCAAAAGGTGGGGGAGGGCATCTGGCAGACCTTTTTCCCCTATTTGCGGGAATATGACACCTACAAATACGCCATCCACACCCAGGAGGGGGACATACTTTATAAGTCCGACCCATACGCTTTTCATAACGACACCCCGCCGGACAACTGCAGCAAGCTGTATGACGGCACGGGGTACCGGTGGAGCGATGACAGCTGGTTCGCCTTCCGCAGGCAGAAGCAGCTGAGCAGAAGCCCCCTGAACTGCTATGAGGTGCATCTCGGCTCCTGGCGGAGGACCGGCATGGGCGAGGTGCTCTCCTACCGTAGCGTGACGGGTTACCTGGTGCCCTATGTGAAAGAGATGGGTTACACCGCCGTGATCTTCATGCCGCTGATGGAGCATCAGGAGGACGGCAGCTTCGGCTATCTGCCGGACAGCTGGTTCGCCCCTACCTCCCGCTTTGGCCCGCCCCAGGACTTTATGCACCTGATTGACGAGCTGCACCGCGCCGGGGTCGGCGTATTTATGGACTGGCCCTGCGGCAGCTTCCCGGTGAACGAGCATGGGCTGGCCGGGTTTGACGGCTCCGACCTCTTTGAGACGGAGGAGGAGCTGGAGCAGGAGGGCGTGCGCACCTTTGACTTCTCCAAGCCCTTTGTGCGCCGATTCCTGACGGACTCCGCGCTGTTCTGGCTGGAGCATTACCACCTGGACGGGCTGCGGGTCTGCGGCACCAGCGTAATGCAGACTGCGGACGCCCATACCTTCCTGCAGGAGCTGGTGCAGCGCACCCGCAGGGACGCGCCGGAGCGGGTCATCACCCTGGGAAAGGTGATCGTCACCGACTCGGCCAGCACCAGCGGGAACCTCTGCCTGAACCGCAGCTGGGGGGACCATCTTCTGACCTCCTTCTACCAAAACAGCGAGGCAGGACGCTTCGCGTCCGGCACCTTCTCCCCCCTTCACTCCTGCATCCCGCCCCTGGGCACGGAGCTTACCGAGACCATTTCCCGTCTGATTGCCAGCGGCGGCGAGCCGCAGGGCACCAGGATGGCGGCGGCCCGGCTGTGCCATCTGCTGCTGCTGACCTATCCGGGCAAAAAGCTCACCTTCATGGGCACGGAGTTCGGCCAGGAGAAGCCCTGGGACTACCGCTACTCCCTGGACTGGCATCTGCTGCACTACGACGCCTATTATAAGCAGCAGCGCTTCTTCCGGGAGGCAAACCTCCTCTACCTGTCTCAGCCCGCCTTTTGGGAGCGGGACAACGACCCGGAGGGCTACCAGACCCTGATTCGCTATGACGAGCTGCAAAAGGCGTCCGCGCTGCGTCGGGTGGGCATGGAGGGCAGCCTGCTGGTGGCGCTGAACTTCTCCAGGCGGAAGGCGTTCCGGTGCAGCCTCCAGGTGGAGCAGCCCGGCTCCTACCAGGTGCTGCTGAACACCGACGCAGGGGCCTATGGCGGCCAGGACCAGGGGAGCCGCGGCCTGCTGACCGCCGTGGAGGCGGAGCAGGGCTATCAGCTGCCCCTGGAGGTGCCCCCTGTGAGCGGGCTGGTGGTGGCCTTCGCAGGGCCGTCGGAGCCCTCCCCCATTCTCCTTCCTGTTGATTAAACGGAAGACCTCCGTTTTTTCAAATATAAAAACCGCATCTATCCCAATCTTTAGTACGAGGTGACCATCCATGAAAAAGGAATGTGTTGCCATGTTGCTGGCCGGTGGCCAGGGCAGCCGTCTATACGCGCTGACCAAAAACGTGGCAAAACCTGCCGTCCCCTTCGGCGGCAAGTATCGAATCATCGACTTCCCCCTGTCCAACTGCGTCAACTCCGGCATTGACACCGTCGGCGTGTTGACTCAGTACCGTCCCCTGGAGCTGAACTCCTACCTGGGCAACGGTGAGCCGTGGGATTTGGACATTGCCGACGGCGGCGTCCACATCCTCAGCCCCTATTCCACCTCCGGCGAGTCCGGCTCCTGGTATAAGGGCACTGCCAACGCCATCTATCAGAACATCGGCTTTATCGACCAGTATGACCCTGACTACGTCATCGTCCTGTCCGGCGACAACATCTCCAAGATGGACTACAAGGATATGCTGGAGACCCACAAGAAGGCTGGCGCCGCCGCCACCATCTCCGTTCTGACCGTCACCATGGAGGAGGCCAAGCGCTTCGGCATTATGAACTGCAATCCGGATGACACCATCTACGAGTTCGAGGAGAAGCCCGCCCATCCCAAGAGCAACCTGGCCTCTATGGGCGTGTACTGCTTCACCTGGTCCAAGCTCCGCAAGTACCTGATTGAGGATGAGAACACCCCCGGCTCCGCCAATGACTTCGGCAAGAACATCATCCCCAATATGCTGAATAACGGTGAGAAGATGGTGGTCTACCGCTTCAACGGCTACTGGAAGGACGTGGGCACTATTGCCTCCCTGTGGGACGCCAACATGGACATCCTGAATATCCCCAACGCTGAGCTGGATATTTATGACAAGGAATGGCCCCTGTACGCCCGTAACCCCATCGTTCCCCCGCACTACATCGGCGAGCACGCCACCACCAATCACTCCTTCGTGGCCGGCGGCTGCGTGGTGGATGGTGAGGTGGACAACTCCATCCTCTTCAACTCCGTCACCATCGAGCGGGGTGCCAGCGTCCGCTATTCTATCCTGATGCCCGGCGCAACGGTGAAGGCCGGCGCTGTGGTGGAGTATTCCATCCTGGCGGAGAACTCCGTCATCGGCGCAGGTGCCGTGGTGGGCTCTGAGCAGGACCCCCAGGACCCCAACAAGAAAATCGCCGTTGTGGGCAGCAAGGTGTCCGTAGGCCCCGGCGCTGTCATCGAGGCTGGCGCCATGCTGAACCCTGAAACTCTGAAAGGCGGTGAGGCAGAATGAAAAACATTCATACCCTCATTTTTACAAACCAGGCCAACTATGACCTGAAGGAGCTGACCGAGGTCCGCTCCATGTCCGCCGTCCCCTACGGCGGCCGCTTCCGCATGATCGACTTCATGCTGTCCAACTGCGTGAATGCAGGCATCACCGACATCGGCGTTGTGCTGGAGCAGAACTACCAGTCCCTGCTGGACCATATCGGCACCGGCAAGCACTGGGATCTGGCCCGCCGCCGCGGCGGCCTGCGGCTGCTGCCGCCCTTCTCCATGAAGAGCTCCAGCAGCAGCGGCCATGTCCGTGGCCGCATGGAGGCGCTGTCCAGCCTCGGCTCCTATCTGGAGCAGATTCGTCAGGAATACGTCCTGCTGACCGACGGCGACATCGCCCTGAACATCGACCTGAGCAAGGTCTATGAGCAGCATCTGGCCACCGGCGCGGACATCACCATCGTCTGCGTCCCCAACCACATCGGCGACCCCAAGCTGACCACCTATGTGATTCCCGCCGAGGATGGCTCCATTGCTGACATCCTGGAGAAGCCGGACGAGGCCAACGGCCTGGAGTACATCTCCATGGCGCTGCTGAGCAAGCAGCTGCTGGTCGAGGTCAACAAGACCTGCGCCGCCCATAACCAGTACTCCTTCTCCAATGACGTGCTGGTGGGGATGAAGGACAAGCTGAAGATCGTCCCCTATGTCTTCAACGGCTACTGCGCCCGGTTCACCAGCGTCGCCTCCTACTATGAGAAGAGCATGGACCTGCTGAAGCCCGAGGTGCGGGACGAGCTCTTTGACGCCGACCATCCCATCCGCTCCAAGGACCGCACCGACGCCCCCACCTATTACGCTCCCGGCTCTCAGGTCAAGAACTCCATGATCGCCGACGGCTGCGTCGTCGAGGGCACGGTGGAGAACTCCATCCTGTTCCGGAACGTCACCATAGCCAAGGGCGCGGTGGTGAAGAACTCCATCCTGATGAAGGGTGTTGTGGTTGGCGAGAATGCTCAGGTCAACTGCACCATCGCCGATAAGGATGTCACTGTCTCTCCCAACGGCAACCTGTCCGGCCATCCCAACTATCCCCTGCTGATTGCCAAGGGCAGCCAGGTGTAAGGGTTTCAAATTCATCCAGGGGCATTTGCCCTTGCCGCCGTACGCGGCGGGACGACCCACGGCACAGCGTTTCCCTGAAAGAAAGGATAACTCTATATGAACATTTTCTTTGTCTCCTCCGAAGTCGCCCCCTTCGTCAAGACGGGCGGACTGGCGGACGTTGCATCCTCTTTACCTCCTGCACTGGCGGATATGGGCAACGATGTGCGTGTCGTCCTGCCGCTGTACGCCGCGATTGGCGATCAGTGGCGCAGTCAAATGACATTCGTGAAGTATTTCTACTTCCGGCTTGGCTGGCGCTCCAGCTACTGCGGCCTGTTCGAGCTGCAAAGGGGCAATATCACCTACTACTTTGTGGATAACGAGACCTACTTCAAGCGCAACGGTCTGTATGGGCACTATGATGACGGGGAGCGGTTCGCCTACTTCTCCCGCGCCTGCATTGAGATTCCCGACCAGATCGGCTGGAAGCCCGACATCATCCACGCCAATGACTGGGAGACTGCCCTGGTGCCCATCTACCTGCTGGAGGCCCGCCGGATGCGGCCCAGCCTGGCCAAGGCCAAGAGCGTCTATACCATTCACAACATCGAGTATCAGGGCCGGTTCGGCCGCTCCATCCTGGAGGATGTCTTCGGCCTGGACACCAGCTATTTCAACGAGAATATGCTGAGCTTCTACGGTGATGTGAATCTGATGAAGGGCGCTATCTACGCCGCCGACCATGTGACCACCGTTTCCCCCACCTATGCCGGGGAGCTGCAATACAGCTTCTATGCCCACGGCCTGGAGGGCGTGGTGGTGGATAACTACAGCAAGATTACCGGCATCCTGAATGGCATCGACATGGAGGCCGCCGACCCGGCCACCGACCAGATCATCGCGGCCAACTTCACCCCCGACGACCTCAGCGGCAAGGCCCTCTGTAAGGCCGCCCTGCAAAAGGAGCTGGGGCTGGACGAGGATCCGGACGCGGCTATCATCGCCTGCATCTCCCGCCTGGTGGGGCACAAGGGCTATGACCTGATCACCAACGTGTTCAGCCGCATCATGTCCAAGCACGTCCAGTTCGTCCTTCTGGGCACCGGGGAGTGGGGCTTTGAGGAGTTCTTCCGCAATGCAGAGCGCCAGTATCCCGGTCGGGTCAGCGCCAACATCAAGTATGCCGCCACCCTGTCTGACCAGATCTACGCCGGTGCGGACATCATGCTGATGCCCTCCATCGCGGAGCCCTGCGGCCTGACCCAGATGTTCGCCATGCGCTACGGCACTGTGCCTGTGGTGCGGCTCACCGGCGGCCTGAAGGACTCCGTCCCCTCCTACAACACCGCTACCGGAGAGGGGCTGGGCTTCACCTTCGTCAACATCAACGCCGACGATATGCTGGACGCCATCAACCGGGCGCTGGAGGTCTATACGGACGATCCGGTGGCCTGGGCCAGGCTGCAAAAGCGGGACATGGAGACCGATTTCAGCTGGAGCAAGTCCGCCGCTGAGTACATGGAGGTCTACGAGAGCCTGCTGAAGTGACACAGACAGCCATTGCAAAATCCATCAGACGTGCAGAGGACGCCGCAGCATTGCTGTGGCGTCCTTTCTGCGTGTTCAACAGACATCTCCCACCAAATGAATGAAAAAATTGATAAATAATTGACAAACTCTGGGTTTGGCGTATAATGATAGATAGGAGCAGGAGATGCTGTTGTAGGTTTACAATCCCGGTAAGCGGGCGTCGTCTTGCTTGCTAATCGTAGTTTTTTTACAAATGCTGTGTAAGGAGTGGTTCGTATGTTTGATTACAAGGGTAAGGTAGTGGCTGTCACCGGAGCGTCCTCCGGCCTCGGCAAGCAGATGGCGGAGGGCTACGCTCAGGTGGGCGCAGACCTGGTCCTGCTGGCCAGACGTGTGGAGCGGCTGGAGGCCAGCGCAAAGGAATGGTCTGAAAAGTACGGCGTCAAGGTGCTGCCCGTCGCCTGCGATGTGACGAAGGCGGACGCCATCGCCGCCGCGGTGGCAAAGGTGGACGAGGTGTTCGGCCATGTGGAAGTCATTGTGAACGACGCCGGAGGCGAAAAGGGCACCGGTACCCCGCTGGTGGATTATAAGAAGGAGGACTGGGACTTCACCCTGGGGCTTGACCTTACTTCTGTGTTTGCGGTTACCCAGGCCTTTGTAAAGCTGATGCAGAAGGCGATGGCTGACGGAAAGCAGACCTATGGCCGCGTGATCAACATCGCCTCCATCTACGGCATGGTGGGCAACACTGCCCTCCCCACCATCGCCTACCACACCACCAAGGGCGCAGTGGTGAACTTCACCCGGGGCGCAGCTGCGGAGCTGGCCACGTCCGGCATCACGGTGAACGCCATTTGCCCGGGGTATTTCTATACCGAGCTGACCACGGAGACGCTGGACAGCGACGCCTTCCAGGCGTTTGCCAACACCTCCGTCCCCATGAAGCGGTATGGCCATGCCGGTGAGCTGAACTCCGCCGCTGTCTTCCTGGGCGCGGAAGAATCCAGCTATGTCACCGGTCAGATTCTGGCGGTGGACGGCGGCTATACCTGCGTGTAATCGGGGTTGCCGCCTGCACAATCGTATCACTTGTATCAGAGACGCTGAGGCATTGCCTCGGCGTCCCTTTTTTGCGAAAAAAAGAAAAAATAATAGTTAGGTACCTTGACAAATAAAGCGCGCCGTGCTACAATAAAGCCGTACCAAGGAAAATAACCCACACAAGCGGGATGATTCAGTAAAGGATGATTTTTGAGTGAATACAACAAAGACGATTACCCGCCAGAAGCAGCGGGGGATGGCGTTCAGCGGCTTTGCCCTGGTGCCGGAGACGCAGATCCTGTTCATCGGGGCCATGGCCTGCACCCGTCACCGGGCCCAGGAGCTGTCCGACCTGCAAAAGCAGGGGCGGCTGGCCTTCCTGTGTCTGGACGAGGTGGACTTCATCACCGGGCGCTACCTGAGCAAAATCGAGGAGGCCATCACGGAGCTGGTGGAGGTGCGGCATCCCGGCGGCATCTACCTGACGGCGGGCTGCCAGGCGGCGCTGCTGTCCACGGACTGGCAGCTCCTCATTGACAAGATGGAGGCCCAGACCGGCGTGCCGATTCGCGCCCACACCGGCTGCCACCTGTGCGGCGTGCAGCACGACGCCGGGGCGGAGGACGAGGACTCAGTGGACTCCATGGTCTACGATATGCTGCAAAAGGCGGAGCCCAGCCAGGAGGTCAGCGTGAATGTGCTGACCACTGGCGAGCTGGCGGCGGACAGCGAGCTGCGCCAGCTGTTGACCGGCGCGGGCGTGGAGCGCATCAACCTCTTGCGGGAGTGCAAGACCTTCGCCCAGTATCAGGAGATGGCGAAGGCTCACCTGAACATTATCTGCGTGGAGGACGGCGGCGAGGCGCTGGGCCAGCGGCTCCAGGCCCGGCTGGGCATCCCCTATGTGGTGCTGGGGGGCGTGTACGGCGCGGAGGCGCTGGAACGCGCCTATCAGGCCATCGGCCAGGCCCTGGGGGTCACGCTGGACACGGCGGCCTGCCGTGCCCAGCTGGAGGAGCAGCTTGCCCAGGCGAAGCGTGCCTGCGCGAACGACACGGTCACGGTGGAGGGCAGCCTTGCCGTGGCAAAGTGGCTGTACGAGGCCGGGCTGCCTGTTACGCGGGTGACGGCGGAGCTGAGCGGCGAGAATCAGGACCTGCAAACCTGGTTCGCGGCCAACGCCCCGGCGGTGAAGGTGGAAAAGGCCGTGCGCAGACAGGGCGGCTACGGTGTTGGAAAGCCCGGCTATGGCGAGCAAGGCCGTGACCGTGGTGCATCCGGCGGCAGACCGGAGTGGGCCGGACGCGGCCACGGCGAAGGCGGAGGCAAACCGGAGTGGGCCGGACATGGCCACGGCGAAGGAGGCGGCAAGCCGGAGTGGGCTGGCCGTAATCGCGGCGAAGGCGGCGGCAGGCCGGAATGGGCCGGGCGCGGCCACGGCGAAGGCGGCGGCAGGCCGGAATGGGCTGGGCGCGGCCACGGTGAAGGCGGCGGCAGACCGGGTTACGGCGGCCACGGCGGACAGCGGGGCACGCCCACTGTCCAGTGCGGCTATACCGCCAGCGCCGGACTGCTGCGCCAGCTGACAAACGGAAACGGAGGACTGTACCGATGAAAAATCTTTGGCTTTCTATGCCTCCCTTCCTGGCGGATACCTTTGGCCTGGAAGAGGTGGTCAGCAACACCGACGGCATGGGCATCATTGACGACAGCACAGAGTACCGCAGCAAGAGCCACGCTGTGCGCATGGTGGCCTCCCATATCCGCTCCGAGGACGTGGTGGGCGGCACGAGGGAGAAGGTGCTGGGCGCCTTCCGCACCGGGAGCAACCAGCTGGGGCCGAAGTTCGTGTTGCTGTGCGCGGCCCCCTGCGCCTCCATGATTGGCACCGACCTGGGGGAGATTGCGGAGCAAATCACCCGGGAGAGCGGCCTGCCCGCTGCGGCGGTGGAGGTCACCGGCCACAAGACCTGGGAGAACGGCGTCGCCCGGAGCCTGGAGGCTCTGGCGAAAACCGTGGTGGCCCAGCCGGAGGGCGACCCTGACGGTGTCAACCTGATGGGGGGCAGCGCCCTGAACTGGGGCAGCGGCAACCTGGAGGCGGTGGAACGCTGGGCGCAGGAGCGCTGGGGCCCCATCCTGTCCCGTTGGGGCGGCAGGGAGACCCTGTCCAACCTGAAACAGGCAGCCAACGCCCGCTGCAACTTGGTCACCTCCGTGGCGGGGCTGCGGGCGGCCAAGGCGCTGCAATCCGCCTATGGGACACCCTATGTGGCGGGCGCACCCTTTGGCGCGGCGTGGAGTCAGCGGCTGGCCCAGGCGGTTCAGGACGGCACAGCACCGGAGCTTCCCCGGAACGGGGCAGGCGCGCCGGAGGTGCTGATCGTGGCGGAGCAGTATATGGCAAGCGCCATCCGCGCCACGCTGCAATTAGAGTACGGCATGGAGCACGTCCAGGTGGCCAGCTTCTTCACCATGGACAAATCCCAGCAGCTTTCCGGCGACGTGAAGCTGAAAAGCGAGGAGCAGCTCAAGGCCCTGCTGGAAGCGGGCGGCTACAAGCTGATTCTGGCCGATGAGAACGCCAGCGCCCTGGCTCCCGACGGGGCCAGGTGGGTGAACCTGCCCTGTGAGGCATCCATCGCCCCCTCCGGCAGTTTGCCGCCGCTGGTGGGCAGCCAGCTGAATCAGTGGCTGGACAGCGTACTGTAACGACAAAACGGTTCCGATAAAACAGAAAAGGGGTTATTGGCATGAGACAAATCGCAATTTACGGAAAAGGCGGCATCGGCAAGTCCACCACCACCCAGAACCTGGCCGCCGCCCTGGCGGAGCAGGGCAAGGAGCTGATGATCGTGGGCTGCGACCCCAAGGCGGACTCCACCCGGCTGGTGCTGGGGGGCCTGTCCGGGCGGACGGTGCTGGACACCATGCGGCTGTACGACGAGGATGAAATCGAGCTGGACCAGTTCCTGTTCGAGGGCTTCGGCGGCATCAAGGCGGTGGAGTCCGGCGGGCCGGAGCCGGGCGTGGGCTGCGCCGGGCGGGGCATCGTCACCGCCATCAACCTGCTGGAGGAGTTGGGGGCCTACCACAGCGGCCTGGACTATGTCCTCTATGACGTGCTGGGGGACGTGGTCTGCGGCGGCTTCGCCATGCCCATCCGGGAGGGCAAGGCGGAGGAGATTTACATCGTCTGCTCCGGCGAGATGATGAGCCTCTACGCCGCCAACAACATCTGCAAGGGTATTCAGCGCTACGCCGCCGCCGGGAAGACCCGGCTGGGGGGCCTGATTTGCAACTCCCGCATGGTAGACCAGGAGCGGGAGCTGGTGGAGGACTTCGCCCACCAGCTGAACACCCAGCTGCTCTACTTCGTGCCCCGGGACAACCTGGTGCAGCGGGCGGAGTGCCATCGGCAGACGGTGATTCAGTACGCCCCGGAGTCCCACCAGGCGGAGGAATACCGCGCTCTGGCCCGGTGTATCGACGGCAACCGGAGCTTCTCCGTCCCCACGCCCCTGAGCAACGACGCGCTGGAGGAGTTGATGATGAAGTATACCAAGGAGGAAGAGGACTGAGCGCCGCTCCTCTGAACGCAAGCGAGGCCTGGGAACCGAATCCGGTTCCCAGGTCTCGTTTTTTTGTGGCCGGCGGGTCACAGCCATTGGACTTCCTTCCCCGCGGTCCCCTCGGTGTGTACGCTGCCGTCGCCGTCCACACGGATGCGGGTGATGTGGGCGGGGTCATCGTAATCCCGCCGGAAGCCGTCGTCGTCATACAGCTCGTAGGAGCAGCCGCCCTCCGGGTAGCCCAGCAGCTTCAAATGGGTGAAGTCCACGTCCGCCACGCAGCACCCGCCCCGGGACACCGGGACCAGGTGCCCCGGCCGGAGGAAGAAGGCCACCTCGTCCAGGGCCACGTCAATATAATGGTGGCCCGGCTCCAGCAGCTCCTCCTGCACCGTTTCCAGCACAGTCTGCCCCGCCTGGTGGGAGCCGCCGAAGCGCACCAGCTTCATCCGCTCCGGCAGGTAGACGTAGCGCCCTCTGGCGTTTTGCTGATAGACCGGCGCAATCATCACGCTTTCCCCCACCATCAGCTGGTCCTCCACTCTGCGGGCGAAGGCGTCCTCCGGGTAGGCGAAGGCCAGGGGCCGAAAATACATTCCGTTCCCCAGGGCCGCCTTCATGTACTCACTGTAGAGGTAGGGCAGGAGGACGTACCGCAGGGAGATAATCTGCCGGAACGCTTCCACATGGGGGAACTGATAGACCTCCTGCCGCCTGGTCCCCATGGCCGAGTGGTTCCGCATCAGCGGGGTAAACACCCCCAGCGCCAGCCAGCGCAGCAGCAGATCCTCCGTGACATCCGCGCCGAAGCCGCCCAGGTCGGCCCCGACGTAGAGGAAGCCGCACATATTCAGGGAGGGCATCATCTGCAGATTCAGCAGGATATGGGACCACCAGGACAGGTTATCTCCGGTCCAGATGCCGCCGTAGCGGTGCATCCCGATGTAGGAGGAGCGGGAGAACAGCAGAATGCGCTTCTCCGGCTCCAGGGCCTCCATGGCCTCTCCGGCGGCACGGGTCATGTTGTAGCCGTAGAGGTTGTGCACCCTGTCGTGGCGCACCCTGCCGTCCTTATACCGGTGATAGAAGTACTTGTAATCCTCCGGATTGTTTTTCAGTCCGCCGAGCAGCCCCTGCAAAGCGCCAAAGGTGTGGAGGTCCGGCGTCTCGGTGCGGCACTCGTCGATTTTGTCAAAGGTGGTCTTCAGCCGCTGCTCCGAATAGAAGATGGAAGGCTCGTTCATGTCGTTCCAGAAGCCCTCTATGCCCTGATCCAGCAGCACCTTGTAGTACCCGCCGAACCAGCGCCTGACCTCCTCGTTCAGCACGTCCGGGAAGTGGACCAACCCTGGCCAAACGGCGGCCACAAAATTGGACCCATCCGCCTCTGTGCAGAAGTAACCCTGCCGCACCCCTTCCTCGTAGACAGGGTATCCCGGCTCGATTTTCACCCCCGCGTCAATGATGGGCACCAGGCGGATGCCCTGCTCCTTCAGTTCAGCGGCCAGGCCGGGCAGGTCGGGGAACGCTTCCTGATTTACGGTGAAGTCCTTATAGTCCTCCATATAGTCGATGTCCAGGTAGATGGCGTCCAGGGGGATGCCCGCCGCCCGGTAGCGGGCCGCCACCTCCCGCACCTCATCGGCGGTCATGTAGCTCCAACGGCTCTGCCCGTAGCCGAAGGCCCACTTGGGCGGGATATAGCTCCGCCCCACCAGGGCGCGGAACTGCCGGACGATGTCCTCCGGCCCGTCCCCGTCAATCAGGTACAGGTCCAGGTCGGGCTCCTCCGTCTGAATCGTCAGGACGCTGCTGTCGGTATAGCCCACGTCGAAGGTCACTTTGCCAGGGTAGTCCACAAACACGCCGAACCGCTGCGCCCCGTCCACAATCAGGAAGTTGTGCGCCCCGTAGAGGGAGTGGGTGTCTTCCCGGTGGCTGGGGTCGTCGGAGCAGACGCTTTCATAGATCCAGCCCCGTTTGTTGATGCCCCGGACGTTCTCCCCCAGGCCGTAGACCACAGCGTCCTCATCCAGAGGGCAGGAGAACCGCCCACCGCCCTCCTCGGTCAGGAAGGGCAGCGCGCCGTCCAGGGGCACATAGGAGCCGACAACGGCCTCTGTATCAAAGGGATGACCATAGGATTTCTTTCGTATCATACCTTGTTTCCTCCTTTGTGGAAATGGGTGAAGGGCCGCAGCGGGATGCCGTAGGTGGATTATTTGATTATACAATATCCCCCTCCGTTTTGGAAGGGCAAATTGCAAAAAAACAGCGGCGTGACGGATTGGCGTCACGCCGCTGAACAGGTGATACGGTTGCCTGCGGGTCGGTCAGCAGGTCACTTCTTGCAGCTGCTGCAATAGGGGCAGTTACTGCACCCGCTGCCGCATCCGCCGTCAGAGCCGTCGGAATGCTTCTTCTTCCCGAGGCCGAAGGTGGAGCGGATGGCCAGAACCACGATGACGATGAGGACTAATAGGACAACTGCGGTTCCCATAAAGAACGCTCCTTCCTGTAGGATGAGATGGATAGGGGTCAGGCCTGCTCCCGGGCGGCCACGCTGGACAGCGTCTCGCTGCCGGACTTCTTTGCCGGGCGCACCAGGAGGTAGACGAAGAGGGCGACCACCAGGATGGCGGCCACGGTACCCACGCCGAAGCTGGCACCGTCAAAGAGGAGGGAGCCGAACTGGTAGATCACCAGGCTGACGCAGTAGGCCAGGCCGCACTGCCAGCCGATGGCCAGCCAGGTCCACTTGCCGCTGCCCATCTCACGGCGCACCGCGCCGATGGCGGCGAAGCAGGGGGCACACAGCAGGTTGAACACCAGATAGCTGTAGGCGCTGACCTGGGTGAAGTACATGGGCAGGACGGCCCAAATCTCCTCGCCCTCCTCGGAGACCTCCTCCAGGCCGCTGTACAGCTGGGCCAGGGTGCCGACCACGTTCTCCTTGGCGATCAGGCCGGTGATAGCGCCCACGGCTGCCTGCCAGTGGCCCCAGCCCAGGGGCTGGAAGATGACGGCGATGACGCCGCCGATAGCGGCCAGGATGGAATCCTCCGCGTCCACCATGCCGAAGACGCCGTCCGCAAAGCCGAAGCTCTGGAGGAACCAAATCACGATGGTGGACAGCAGGATGATGGTGCCCGCCTTCTTGATGAAGGCCTTGCTGCGGTCCCACATATGGATCAGCAGACCCTTGGGCCGGGGCATATGGTAGGGGGGCAGCTCCATGACGAAGGGCGCGGGGTCGCCTGCGAAGAGGGAGGTCTTCTTCAGGATGATGCCGGAGATGATAACGGCGGCAATGCCCACAAAGTAGGCGGAGGGAGCCACCCAGGAGGAATCCGGGAACAGCGCCCCGGCAATCAGGGCGATGATGGGCAGCTTGGCGCTGCACGGGATGAAGGTGGTGGTCATGATGGTCATTTTCCGGTCCTTATCGTTCTCGATGGTACGGGACGCCTGAATGGCGGGCACGCCGCAGCCGGTGCCGATGAGGAGGGGAATGAAGGACTTGCCGGACAGGCCGAACCGGCGGAAAATCCTATCCATGATGAAGGCGATACGGGCCATATAGCCGCAGTCCTCCAAAATGGCCAGGCAGAGGAACAGCACCATCATCTGGGGCACGAAGCCCAGCACCGCGCCGACGCCGGCCACAATGCCGTCCTGAATCAGGCTGTAGAGCCAGTCGGCGCAGCCCACGGCCTCCAGCACGGTGTCGATAGCGCTGGGAATCCACTCGCCGAACAGCACGTCGTTCACCCAGTCGGTGCAGATGCCGCCGATGGTGTTGATGGAGATGTAGTAGACCGCCCACATGACCACGGCGAAGATGGGCAGGGCCGCGATGCGGTTGGTGACGATGCGGTCAATTTTGTCGCTGGTGGACATGGTCTGGGGCTTCTTCTGATAAGCGCCCTGGAGCATGGCCGCGATGGCCTCATAGCGGCCGGAGGTGATAATGCTCTCGCTGTCGTCGTCATAGTCCTGCTCCAGCGCCTGGATGGAGGCGTTCAGCGGCTCCAGGGCGGAGGGGGTCAGGTTCAGGGCCTCGATGGCCTTGCTGTCATGCTCGAACAGCTTGACGGCGTACCACCGCTCGTGGGCGGGGTCGCACTTGCCGCGGACGGCGTTTTCCAGCTGCCCCAGCACGCCCTCCACGTCCTCGTCGAACCACTTGGGCTGGGGGGCGGCCTTCTTCGCCTGGGCGATGGCGGCCTCGGCGGCCTCCATGACGCCCTTGCCGTTGACGGCGCTGGTCTCTACCACGGGGCAGCCCAGCGCTTTGGACAGCTTCTTGGTGTCGATTTTGTCGCCGTTCTTCTCCACCAGGTCGATCATGTTCAGGGCCACCACCACGGGCACGCCCACCTCCAGCAGCTGGGTGGTCAGATACAGGTTCCGCTCCAGGTTGGAGGCGTCCACCAGGTTCAGGATGGCGTCGGGCTTTTCATTGATGAGATAGGTACGGCTGACCACTTCCTCCAGCGTGTAGGGGGACAGGGAGTAGATGCCGGGGAGGTCCTCAATGATGACCTCCTTATGGCCCTTCAGCTTGCCCTCTTTCTTCTCCACCGTGACGCCGGGCCAGTTGCCGACGTACTGGCTGGCGCCGGTCAGCTCATTAAACATGGTAGTCTTGCCGCAGTTTGGATTGCCGGCAAGCGCAATCTTACATTCTGCCATAATGATTTCCTCACTTCCTCAAAAGGTTTGAACGGACTAACTAAAGCGCAAAAGGGAAAGCAGACGCACAAAATGCCATTATTCCACCATAATGTGCTCTGCTTCGCTCTTACGGATGCTCAGCTCGTAGCCCCGGACGGTTACTTCAATGGGGTCGCCCAGCGGGGCCACCTTGCGGACATAGATGGTGACGCCCTTGACGATGCCCATGTCCATAATTCTGCGCCGGACGGAACCCTCGCCCACCAGCTTGGTGACGGTGACGGTCTCGCCAATGGCGACTTCCTTCAGAGATTTCATGCTCAAACTTCCTCTCCCCAGATTTTTGCGGCCAGCGATTGATTGAGGGCAACCCGCGTGTCCTTCACTCTGACAATCAAATTGCCACCCAGTACAGTCACTACGGAAACGGTGCAGCCCGGAACAAAGCCGAGGTTCTCCAGGTGGTGTCTGGTTTCCTCTTTCCCTTTGATCGTATCGACCTTCCATGTTGCGCCAACATTTGCCATAGACAGCGGCATCATGATTCACCATCCTTGTATAACTGAACACGTTAGCCTATGCTTACCTTGCATTGTAAGTTTAGCACAACTAACCGAGCTTGTCAATTAGTTACGTCTAACTTTTCGCTGAAAAGTTTGGGAAATTTTTCATGGCGTTTGTGCAAATTCGCGGAGCGATTTCCCGCCGCGCTGAAGGGCGGTGGGGACTGTGGAGATTCCTGAAAAAGCGCTGGCCTTTCCCGGGAAACCTTGCTATAATTGGGGTATCCAAGCAGGGACCCTGAATACCAAATTGGAGGAATGAATATGAATCATATTTTTGCAACGAAAACGCCGGACATTACCCCTCAGGAGCAGGCCCATATGGACCGCGTCCGCGCTTTGGCGGGGGAGTGCATGGTGCTGCTGGAGAACAACGGCGTGCTGCCCCTGAAAACCGTGGGCAAGCTGGCCCTGTACGGCAACGGGGCCAGAGGCACCGTCAAGGGCGGCACCGGCTCCGGCGATGTGAACTCCCGCTTTGTGGTGACCATCGAGGATGGGCTGGAGGCGGCAGGCTTCACCATCACCACCAAGGGCTGGCTGGACCGCCAGGAGGCGCTGGCGCAGGCGGAGAAGGACGCCTTTCTGGCCCACCTCCAGGAGCGGGCAGAGCGGGAGCACAGCAATCTGCTGATTCTCAGCATGGCGGAGCGGCTGATCCCCCAGGCGGTGGAGCCAGTCACCCCGGAGCTGGCCGCTGAGACGGACACGGACACCGCCGTCTATGTGCTGGCCCGGAACTCCGGCGAGGGGACGGACCGGAGCAACGTGCCCGGAGACTATCAGTTCCTCCCCGCTGAGGTGGAGAATCTGACCGTGCTGGGCCAGTGCTACAAAAACGTCATCGTCCTGCTGAATGTGGGTGGCGTGGTGAACGCCTCCTCCATTTTGGACATCCCCGGCGTCAGCGCCCTGTTGCTGGTCAGCCAGTCCGGCAACATCGGCGGCCATGTGGTGGCCGACGTGCTTACCGGCAAGGCCGTCCCCTCCGGCCGCCTGACGGACACCTGGGCGGTGCGCTATGAGGACTATCCCTCCTCCGCCGAGTTCAGCCACAACAACGGCAACTGCAACGACGAGTATTATAAAGAGGGCATTTACGTCGGCTACCGGTACTTTGACACCTTCAACGTCACGCCCCTGTACCCCTTCGGCTACGGTCTGGGGTACACCGACTTTGCCATGGAGCCTCTGGATGTGGCGGTCAGCGGGGAAACCGTCTCTGTCGCCGTGAAGGTGACCAACACCGGGGACACCTGCCCCGGACGGGAGGTCGTGCAGATTTACGCCTCCGCCCCGGAGGGCGGGCTGGAGAAGCCCTGGCAGGTGCTGGCCGCCTTCGGCAAGACCCGCACCCTCCAGCCGGGGGAGGCGCAGACGCTGACCATCTCCTTCCCGCTGACCAATCTGGAGAGCTATGACCCGGAGAAGGCTGCCTATGTGCTGGAGGCCGGAACCTACTATATCCGGGTGGGCAAAAACAGCCGTTCCACCAGGGTGGCCGCCGCCCTGACCCTGGGGGAGACAGTGGTGACGAAGCAGGTCAAAAACATCTGCCCCCTGGATGAACCCTTCGAGGAGCTGTCCAGAGCCGGGGCCGCCCCCTATTCCTATTCCACTGAGGCGGCGGAAAAGGCTGCGGCGAAGGTCATTGCGCTGGACGCCGCCCAAATCCCCACGGAAACCGTGACCTATCGCGGGATTCCGGAACCCCTGACCCCGCCGGAGACGGACCACGTCATCACTATGGAGGAGGTCAAATCCGGGGTCTACACCATGGAGCAGCTGGTGGCCCAGCTCACCGTGGAGGAGATGGCCGACCTGTGCGTCGGCACAGCCCGAGACGCCGGCTCCGTCATCGGCGCCGCCGCTCAGGGCGTCCCCGGCGCGGCGGGGGACACCTCCACGCTGCTGGCCTATCGCGGCGTGCGCAGCATGACCAACGCGGACGGCCCCGCCGGCCTCCGGCTGACCCCCCACTTCCGCACCGACGCAGAGGGCAACCTGCTGCCCGGCGGCGAAGTGTTCGGCGATTTGATTTCTCAGCTGCCCCCGAAGCAGGAGGGCGAGGTGGACTACTATCAGTACTGCACCGCCATCCCCGTCGCCTCCCTGCTGGCCGCCTCCTGGGACTTGGAGCTGGTGGAGGCCATGGGCGACATCGTGGGCGCGGAGCTGGAGCAGTTCGGCGTGCAGATTTGGCTGGCCCCCGGCATGAACATCCACCGCAACCCCCTGTGCGGCCGGAACTTTGAATACTACTCCGAGGACCCGCTGCTGTCCGGACTGTGCGCCGCCGCCGACGTGCGGGGCGTCCAGAAGCACCCCGGCATCGGCACCAGCATCAAGCACTTCTGCGTCAACAACCAGGAGGATAACCGGATGTTCGTCAACGAGCACGTCGGGGAGCGGGCGCTGCGGGAGATCTATCTGCGGAACTTCGGCGTGGCAATCGAGGCCAGCCAGCCCATGACCATTATGACCTCCTACAACCTGCTCAACGGCGTCCACGCCGCCAACTGCTATGACACCATCACCTGCTACGCCAGGGAGGAGTGCGGCTTCGCCGGGTATGTGATGACGGACTGGTATACCTCCCATGAGCAGATTTCCATTGCCTTCTCCGCCCTCCCCGGCCGGAAGTACGGCTGCTCCTCCTCGCCCATGTGCGTCTACGCGGGCAACGATGTGCAGATGCCGGGCTGTGAGCAGAACATCGCCGACCTGGTGGATGCCGTGGCCGATGGCAGCCTGCCCCTGGGCCTGCTGCAGGGCTGCTGCGTCCGGCTGATGAACACCGACTTGGCCTGCTCCTGCTTCGAGGACGCCGGACCCTTCGGGGCGGGGCTGCCGCTGAAAACCTTTGTCGCGGTGGAAGGGTGACAGCCTGCCAAACATCCCGCGGCTTCCCCTTGCCTTCTCCCCCAAAAGGGGGTACAATCAAGGCGGGACCGCTGCCTATCATTTCATAAGGAGGAACCAACTATGGCATTTAATGTGGAATATCTCAAATCAAAAGTGATGGATCTGCGCCAGACCGGCGCTGACCTGGCCCAGACCGGTGCGGACAGGGCCCGCACCCTGTCCAACATTGCGAAGCTGAAGGCCGCCAACTTGGGGGAGCAGGAGACCCTGCGCAAGGCGTATACGGAGCTGGGCAGGCTGTATTTTGAGAAGTACGGCATCTCCACGGAGCCGGAGTTCTTCAGCGTCTGTGCTACCATCGATGAGGCCCTGGCCAAAATCGCCATCAATGACGCGAAGATTCAAGAGCTGTCCGCCGAGGCGGGGGACACCGTGACCGCAGAGGATGCGGCGGAGGCCGCGCCGCAGGAGCCTGCCGCACCGGAGGCCGAGACCGCAGAGGAGCCGGCTGACGGCGGCGTAGACCCCCTGGCCGGGCTGGACGCCTTCATCGACCAGGCCAACGGGGAGCAGCCCGACGACGAATAACCGCCCGACAAAAGGGCACATCGAACCTGTTAAGCCGCAACGCCCGCAGCGCTGATTCAGCGTTGCGGGCGTTTTGCGGCAGCAAAGCGTTGCACCCCGCCGGAAGGAACCGACAGGGTGCAACCTGAAAAGAAAGAAGAGAAAGAGGAAGATCATTCAAGTAACTGGGATACTTTGAACATCCTTATTGTAGCAAATCGGGGAAAAGGGAGTTTGAACAAACTTTAAAACATTTATGAATAGACTGTGAATAGCGACAGCGGCAGAAAAAGCGTCCCCAGAGCGGAGCTTCGCGCTTTGGGGACGTCGTTTTGTCGGAATCGGTCAGGCCAGGGGCTTGCCAGTCAGCAGCTCATAGGCCTCCAGATACTTGTCAATGGTCTTGTCAATGACCTCCTGGGGCAGGTCATAGCCGCTGTCCGGGTTGGCCTTCAGCCAGTCGCGGACGAACTGCTTGTCGAAAGAGGGCTGGCCGTGGCCCGGCTCGTAGCCCTCCAGGGGCCAGAAGCGGGAGGAGTCCGGGGTCAGCATCTCATCCCCCAGGACGATGCTACCGTCCTCGTCCAAGCCGAACTCGAACTTGGTGTCGGCGATGATGATGCCCCGGCTCAGGGCGTACTCCGCGCACTGCTTGTACAGGGCGATGGTGTAGTCCCGCAGCTTGGCGGCGTACTCCTCGCCCTTGCCGGGGAACGCCTTCTCCAGCACAGCGATGCTCTGCTCGTAGGAGATGTTCTCGTCGTGGTCGCCGATCTCCGCCTTGGTGCTGGGGGTGTAGATCGGCTCCGGCAGCTTGTCGGACTCCCGGAGGCCGACAGGCAGGGTGATGCCGCAGACAACGCCGGTTTTCTGGTAGCTGGCCCAGCCGCTGCCGGTGATATAGCCCCGGACGATGCACTCAATGGGCAGCATATTGAGCTTTTTGCACATCATGCTGTTCCCGTCGAACTGGGGCTGCCGGAAGAACTCCGGCATATCCGCCACATCTACGGACAGCATATGGTTGGGCAGCAGGTCCTTGGTGTAGTCGAACCAGAATTTGGACATCTGGGTCAGCACGGCGCCCTTCCGGCTGATTTTGTTCTTCAAAATAACGTCAAAGGCGGAAATGCGGTCGGTGGCCACCATAATCAGGCTGTCGCCATTATCGTAGATCTCGCGCACCTTGCCTTCCTTGATGGGCTGAAACTCTTTCATATTGCACAACTCCCATGTTGAATTTGTCCCGCAGAGGGCGGTTTTCCGGATAAAGGTATCTTATCATATCCGAATGGCGTGTGGAAGGGGCAGAATGGGAAAAAACAGAACGATTTTCCCCAAAATTCCTGGCAAATGGACGAACCCTCACCAGCGGTTGACGGAGCGGCGGGGGACCCTCCCCTCCGCGGCGGCCTGGATGTCCTCCCAGACCATCTGGTAGCCCCGCCGGAAGCTGGAGGCGGTGATGCCGCCGATGTGGGGGCTGAAAATCAGCCTGCGGCGAATCTCCTCCGGCTGGCGGAGCAGGTAGTGGTCCTGCTGCACCGGCTCGTGGTCCAGGGTGTCCAGCCCGGCCATGGCCAGCTTGCCGGAGGCCAGGGCGTCCACCAGGGCCGCATCGTCCACCAGCTCCCCCCGGGCGGTGTTCACGAAGTAGCTGCCCTCCTTCATTTGGGCGAAGAAGGCGCTGTCGGCGGTGTGAATCGTGGCGGGGGAGACGGGGAGGTGGAGGCTGACGATGTCGGAGCGGCCCAGCAGCTCCTCCAGCGGCAGATAGGTCACGCCCAGCTGCTGCTCCGCATCCTGCGCCAGGGGGTGGCGCTTGTAGTAATAGATGTGCTCCACGCCGTAGGCCCGCAGCAGCCTGGCGGTGGCCTGGGCGATGTCCCCAAAGCCCACCAGCCCCACGGAGCAGTCCGCCAGCTCCCGCAGGTCGCCCCGCTTCATGTAGCCCTCCTTGGTGGAAATCTGCGCGCCGGAGCGGACGGCGTCGTCGTTGTTGACGGCGTCCCGCAGCATCCCCACCATCAGCAGCAGGACCTGCTCCGCCACGGCGGTGGCGTTCATCCCCTGGCAGTTGCAGACGTAGATGTGCCGGGCGGTGGCGGCCTCCACGTCGAAGCTGTTGAAGGCCACCCCCTCGGAGTGAATCAGCTTCAGGTTGGGCATCCCCCGAATCAGCTCCCCGGTGACGGGGGCTACCGCGTCGGCGATGATGAAATCCGCGTCCCCGGCGGCCTCCAGATAGCGGGCGGCGTCCAGACCGTTGGGCAGGCTGACCTTCTCCAGCTGCTCAATGAAGGGGGTGGAGACGGTGTAGCGCTCCATGTTCCCCTCCTTGCCAATGTGTAAAACTTTCATGTGGTTGGTTCCTTTCTTCTGAGCCTGTTTCCATTAGCATAGCACAGAAAAGCGGTTCTGGCAAGGAGATTTGCCGAATCCTAGAGGGCAGCACGGGAATCAAGTTTGAAATCCATCACCGCCATCAAGCAGCATTTCCGGTGCTTCATGGCGCCCTACCCTTTCAAGGCGATGTCATCGACTAAAAAAGCAATCTATGCTAGATTGAGGAGAATAACGCAGCCGGACAGTCAGATGTCCACGACCGAAGGGCAACAAAATTGCCGCCCGTCCCGCCAACGGCAGGGACGTGGGCGGCAATCGTCCCCAGCCGCCATGGGCGGCAGTCTCACCTCGTCGGCGTTAGCTCCGTATCGCTCGCATCCGGCTGCAAGCCGAATGCTCGTTCGCTCCGCAACGCCTCCTCTCAAAATCGAACCCGCTTCACTGGGCTTCGATTTTGTTAGTCTCTAACGGGACAGACCACCTGATTGAGGAACAAGGCGAAGCCGCCAGTGAGATAGGGGGAGGGTTCTTAGGG
>JAJPXL010000036.1 GCA_021205455.1 Clostridiales bacterium | reverse complement strand
TCCCCCTATCCCACTGGCGGCTTCGCCTTGTCCCTCAATCAGGTGGTCTATCCCGTTAGAGACGATGTGACTTCTCACTGGTGAGACTGCCGCCGATGGCGGCTGGGTAACATTCTGCTTTTCCATTGGTCGTGCTAATCTGATTTTCAGCACGGAAACGCATTTTTCCTTAGGAAAAACGAAGCTTAATCCTTAAATTGATGACATTGCCTTTCAGGGGAGCCAATAAAGTGGCGGTTATAACATCGCCTGCCGCCCCTGAAAGGGGAGGGGAATCGGCAGCAGCCGGTGGAGGGGGTATGCAAAGCGGATTTCAAACTCGATTTCCGTGGGAAAAAACTGACGGAAGGGAACTTTTTTCCGCTACCGTCGGCTGACTCTGTTCCGTATCCCCTCCAACATATTGTTCGCAGTTTTCGACGCCCTGGAAAGATCGTCAACGGAGCATTCGATTCTGTCCATCTTGTTCTGCATGGAATCCAGGGATGCGTTCATGCTGTCCAGCGTGCGGTTTACCTCTGTCAGGGCATTGCTCATGGCGTCCAGCGTGTTGGCGATTGTGTCCAGGGTGCTGAGCAGGGTCAGTTCCTCATCATGCGTCATTGGAAGCGCCTCCTTATATTCGGTCAGTATCCATACAGTGCCAGGCGAATCGCCACCAGCACGGTGATGTGAAGGGGATAGTAGGCGTAAAATCCGTAGCGCCCCACCGGGCCGGGGAGCCGCTTTCCGGGCTTGCCGTTGTAGAGGAAGATGGGAATCAGGGCTACCAGCCCCGGCAGCTCCACCGTCCCGAAGAACCAGTACAGCAGGAAGGCCACCGCCGCCGTCAGGCAGATGGGGTACTCCCGCAGCAGGTAGAAGGCCAGAATCAGCAGCACGCCGCCGCCGGAGTAGTCGGTCATGAACTGCTCCGCCAGGCAGTAGCCCGCCACGGCTATCACCGCCACCAGCACCGCCGTCCCCCAGCGGGGCAGGGGCCGCCCGGTGCGCCCCTCCAGCCAGCGGGGGCAGCGGTCCGCGGCCCACACCGTTACCAGGCCGATGGCAAGGGTCAGCATGACGTTCTGATAGTAGGGGTAGTACCATGTATAGCGGAACGCCAGGTCAAAGGGGATCTCGGAAATCAGGAAGAACACCAGCAGCCTGGCCAGGTACTTCCCCCTGCTGTGGGTGTGAAAGTAGCCCTCCACCAGCAGGAAGCAGTAGATGGGGAAGGCGATGCGGCCAATATAGCGCATGGGCCAGTACAGGCTGCCGCTGACCAGAATGGCGGCGGTGTGGTCGATGGTCATGCAGACCAGGGCGATCAGCTTCAGCGTCAGGCCGTCCAGGCACTGAAAGCGGCGGAGGGAGTCCTCCCACTGCCGCACTGCGGCGGATAGGTTGTTCATCAGAGGCACCGGCTTTCGGCGGCGGGCGGCCCGCCGCGGGTAGATGGATTCAGAGGTTCCTTAGGGCCAGTATAGCATTGCCGGAAGAAAATCGCAAGCCCCGTTCCGCCGGGGAGGAACAGGGCGGCAATTTTGTTGTCGTTTGATTGTGGACCGCCTCTGGCGAAACAGCAGGGGCGCACAGTATGCGCCCACAGGTTTCCGCTGCGCGCCCTCCCCTTTCAGGGGCGGCGAAATAACTTGACCGCGAAGCTGGGAGGCCCATGCCCAAATGACAACATTTTCCGTATGTGATATAATAACCCCAGCATCTTCCAGAGAATGTTTCCAGCAGGTAAGCGGAAAAGACCCATGGGAGATGAGGCGACTTATTACATCCTTCAAAGCAGGCAGGTGAACTTCCATGCAAAAGCGCATCGCCCTTTCCCTTCTGGCGGCGCTGACCGCGCTGACGCTGCTGACCGGCTGCGTCCCCACCAACGAGGGCGGTCAGGAGAGCTCCAGCGTCAGTACGGCTCAGGCGGACAGCTCCGTCTCCCAGACGGATTCGTCGACCGGCTCCTCCCATCACTCTGACTCCCATCACTCCGATTCCCACGAAAATCATCACAACTGAAAAAATCCCCCGCGCACAGGAGGTTTTATTCCCTCTCATGCGCGGGGGTGTTGTTTTGCTTCGCCGGGGGACGCTTCCCTCAGTCCGGAATCTGATCCAGGGCCTGGGCCAGGTCGGCGATCAAATCCTCCTTGTCCTCAAGGCCGCAGCTCATCCGCACCAGCTCCGCCGGGACGCCGGCCTCCTTCAGCTGCTCATCGTTCATTTGGCGATGGGTAGAGGAGGCGGGATTCAGGCAACAGGTGCGGGCGTCGGCCACATGGGTCTCGATGGCGGCCAGCTTCAGCGCCTTCATAAAGACGGAGGCCGCCTCCCTGCCGCCCTTCAGCCCGAAGGAAACCACGCCGCAGGAGCCGTTGGGGAGGTACTTCTGGGCCAGGGCGTGGTACTTGTCGCCGGGGAGGTCGCAGTAGTTCACATAGGCCACCTTGGGATGGCTCTGGAGGAAGGTGGCGACGGCAAGGCCGTTCTCACAGTGGCGCGCCATCCGCACATGGAGGCTCTCCAGCCCCAGGTTCAGCAGGTAGGCGTTCTGGGGGGACTGAATGGAGCCGAAGTCCCGCATGAGCTGGGCGGTGCATTTCGTGATGAAGGCCCCCTCCTTGCCGAATTTCTCGGCATAGGTGATGCCGTGATAGGAGTCGTCCGGGGTGCAGAGGCCGGGGAACTTGTCCGCGTGGGCCATCCAGTCAAACTTGCCGGAGTCCACAATGGCGCCGCCCACCGCGGCCCCGTGGCCGTCCATGTACTTGGTGGTGGAGTGGGTGACGATGTCGGCCCCCCACTCGAAGGGGCGGCAGTTCACCGGAGTGGCAAAGGTGTTGTCGATAATCAGGGGAACGCCGTGGGCGTGGGCGGCCTTCGCGAACAGCTCGATGTCCAGCACCGTCAGGGCGGGGTTGGCAATCGTCTCGCCAAAGACGGCCTTCGTGTTGGGCTGGAAGGCGGCGTTCAGCTCCTCCTCAGTGCAGTCCGGGGAGACGAAGGTGGTGGTGATGCCCATCTTTGCCATGGTGACGGAAATCAGGTTGAAGGTGCCGCCGTAGATGGAGGAGGAAGCCACGATATGGTCGCCGCACTGGCAGATGTTGAACAGGGCGAAGAAGTTGGCCGCCTGACCGGAGGAGGTCAGCATGGCGGCGGTGCCCCCCTCCATGTCGGCGATTTTGGCCGCCACATAGTCGTTGGTGGGATTTTGCAGACGGGTGTAGAAGTAGCCGGACGCCTCCAGGTCGAACAGCTTGCCCATGTCCTCACTGGTGTTATATTTAAAGGTGGTGGACTGGATGATGGGGATCTGCCGGGGCTCGCCGTTGCCGGGGGTGTAGCCGGACTGAACGCATTTGGTGTTGATTCTATAATTGCTCATGGAAGCCATTCCTTTCATTCCAATTATGAAAACATCCACATGACAAAAAAGACGCTTGTCTTTTCCTGTCGAATGTGATATTCTGATAGACGGTTTCCTCGGAAACCGGACGCTGTCCAATACAGTAGCGGTTTGCCCCTTTTCGGGGGCAGCTTCTTTAGCACCCCCATTTTTACGGAAAGGGGGCGCTGCCCGATGAACACATCAGATTTGTTTCAATTCTGTCTTGTCATCATAGGCATTTGCAATCTGTTCATTCAGATTATCAAAAAGAAGTAACCGCCCCTCGCTGCAACTTGTGGCGGTTACTTCTGTGACATAGGGGCGAACCGTTACCGGACAGCGTCCTTTTCATGCTTTTATTATATACCACGTTCCGGGTTCTGTCAATAAAATCAGTTCCAATTTTCTATGCAGAGGAAAACGCCGCTTGCCTTCGTCAAGCACCCCCAAAAAAACAACATCGAAGCCTCCCCGCTGGGGACTTCCGCAGGTCGCAACAAAGTGGGTTCGATGTTGGGAGGAGGCGTTGCGGAGCGAACGAACTTTTCCCCAACGGGGAAAAGTGAGCGATACGGAGCCAACGCCGACGAGAGGCTGCCCAATGAGTACATCGGAAGTATTACAGCTTTTCCTTGTTATCATCGGTGTTTGCGGCTTGTTCATCCAGGGTTATAACAAAAAGAAGTAACCGCCCCGAAGCCGCAAACTTGTGGCGGTTACTTCTGTAACCCATAGGGGCTGACCGTTACCGGACAGCGCCTTTTTATATTTTTATTATATACCGAGCAGATGCGCTTGTCAATAAAATCTGCCCCAATTTTCTGCCCAAACTCCTTTACACGGCCCGTCTTTTCCCTTATAATGGAGAGACGGATGATAAAACGGAAAGCGAGTGACAGCAGCATGGGGAACCGATTCCTGTAGCGCTCCGGCAGACGGACAGTGCAGAAATTTTAACGTTAAGAATGAGTGAGTGAAGGAACATGGCATCCATTAAATTTGACGAATATAAAACCAAACTCCACAACCTTTCCCCCGCCCTGAAGGAGCTGGGGGAGGGCCTGGGGCTGGAGGCCGCCGCCCAGGAGCTGGATATGCTCCAGGCCCAGTCCACGGCGGAGGGCTTCTGGGACGATGCGGACAAGGCCCAGAAGGTCACCCAGCGCATCGGCGTCCTCCAGGAGAAGCTGGGCAGCCAGCAGAAGCGGCTGGACGCGGTGGAGGATATGCTGGTGATGTGTGAGTTCGGCATCGAGGAGGACGACGACTCCATGCTGGAGGAGCTGGAGGAGAGCTATGCCGCCCTGGAGGCGGACATGGAGGAGGCCCGGCTGGCCACCCTCTTCACCGGCGAATATGACAACAACGACTGTATGCTGACCATCCACGCCGGCGCCGGCGGTACCGAGGCCCAGGACTGGGCCAGTATGCTCTTCCGGATGTACCAGCACTGGGCGGCCAAGCACGACCTGAAGTGCGAGACCCTGGACTATGAGGACGGGGACGAGGCCGGCATCAAGACCGCCACCCTGATGATCTCCGGGGAGAACGCCTACGGCTACCTCCGCAGCGAGCACGGCGTTCACCGCCTGGTGCGCATCTCCCCCTTCGACTCCAACGCCCGCCGCCAGACCTCCTTTGCGGCGGTGGAGGTCATGCCCGACCTGCCCGCCGACGTGGAGGTGGACATCCGGGAGGAGGATGTGGAGATGCAGGTGTTCCGCTGCTCCGGGGCCGGGGGCCAGCATATCAACAAGACCTCCTCCGGCGTCCGGCTGATTCACAAGCCCACCGGCGTGGTGGTGTCCTCCACCCAGGAGCGGAGTCAGTTCCAGAATAAGGACACCTGCTACCGGATGCTCCGGGATAAGCTGGTCCAGCTCCAGCTCCAGGCCCACGCGGAGAAGATCTCCGACCTGAAAGGGGTCCAGCTGAAAATCGAGTGGGGCAGCCAGATCCGCTCCTACGTCTTTATGCCCTACCAGATGGTGAAGGACCTCCGCACAGGGTACGAAACCAGCAATGTAAACGGCGTCATGGACGGCGACCTGGACGGCTTCATCAACGCCTACCTGACCGCCGACGCCACCGGCAACTGGGTCACCAAATAACCCGAGAAAATACCCTAAGAAAGGAACAGACCACGATGAAACAACTTTGGAACCGACTGCTCCCCGCCGCCCTGGCCCTGTCCGCGCTGCTCACCGGCTGCGGCAGCTCTGAAAGTGAAATCTCCGAAGGCCGTTACCAGCTGGCGCTGCAGGGGGAGGAATACAGCATCTACCAGTGGGTAGGGGATGAGCTGCATGAGGACGATGGGGAGAACCTGACCAGCTCCTCCCAGGCCGACGCCTATTACCGCTTCCCCGTGTACCCCACCGACTATGTGGTCAGCGACGGCGAGGAGGCGGCCGAGGTGACCCTGGATGCCGCCTACAATGCGGAGCCCGATTACTCTGACATAGAGGAGTTCTTCGAGGTGCTGGAGGAGAGCTTCTCCTCCTACTACACCAACTATGTCCGCCAGGAGGATGAGGAGATCGGCGGCCTGACCTACTTCGTCTACGAGTATGACGGCACCGCCACCAGCGGCGACGCCTACCACGCCTACGGCCACGTCACCCTGGCCTATGGCTTCTCCGCCTCCTTCACCGTGTATGAGTACACCGATTGGGACATCCATGTCACCTATGAGGACGTGGCAGAGGTGCTGGAAAAGGTGTACGCCCTGGAGTTCCGGGAGACCGAAAGCGAGGAGGATTCCTCCGCCTCCTCCGGCGTGACCCCGGAGACGGTCGCCGCCGATGCCTCCGACGCAACGGCGGAGGAAGAGTGACCTTTCCTGCTCTGCAACAAAAAATTCACAAAGAGATGGTTGAAAACGAGCCGCCGGTATGGTAAAGTATACATACGGTAAACGCCATACGGCAACCAACTTGAAGGAGTGATTTCTTATGGTAAGAGTAATTTTGGGCAAGGCCGGCGCCGGCAAGACCAAGCAGCTGATTGAGCAGATCAATGCGGAGACGGAAGTGGCTCAGGGCAACCTGGTCTGTATCGAACCGAAGCGGGAATTGACCTATGATCTTCATTATCATATTCGTCTGGTTTCGGCGGAGGATTATCCCGTCCGGAGCCTGGAGGCGTTCCAGGGCTTCCTGGCCGGTATGTACGCTTCCAATTACGACATTACCCATATCTTCATTGACAACCTGATTAAAATCACCGGTGATACGGACCCCATCCGGATCGAGAACTTCCTGAACTGGCTGGACAATTTCAGCGAGAGGAACAACATCAAGTTCACCATCACCATGAACGCCGACCACTTCACCCCCACCGAGGGAATCAAAAAGTTCTGCTGAGCCCCCTGCGCAGAGGTTCTCCGCCCCCGCATCCGCCTTTAGGCCGGATGCGGGGGCTTTTTTCGCGGGGCCTCAGCGCTGCCGCTCCGCATTTCCCGCTATTTTTGAAAGGGAAAAATCATTTCCGGCCCCAAAAAATCGCCCGCCTTCGATGGCATCCGCATCTCCCCTCTGGTACCATAGAGGCAGGAGGTGGCAAAGATGGCATTCAAACGAAAAAAGGGCGGACTGTTCGAATCCAACCGGGTGATTTACGTCCCGGTGACGGACATCTTCCCCAACCCGACCCAGCCCCGCACCCGTTTCGCCCAGGAGGGATTGCAGGAGCTGGCGGACTCCATTCAGGAGCACGGGATTTTACAGCCGCTGTCTGTGCGGCGCAGGGAGGCGGGCGGCTTTGAGCTGATTTCCGGCGAGCGGCGGCTTCGGGCGGCCAGGCTGGCGGAGCTGAAGCAGGTGCCCTGCATCATCGTATCAGCCACGGACGTAGAATCTTCTCTGCTGGCGCTGGTGGAGAATTTGCAGCGGCGGGACCTGGACTATGTGGAGGAGGCCACGGCGCTGCAGCAGCTGATCGCGACCTATCACCTGTCCCAGGAGGAGGCCGCCCGGCGCATCGGCAAGAGCCAGAGCGCGGTGGCCAACAAGCTGCGGCTGCTGAAGCTCTCCCCGGAGCTGCTGGCCCAGCTGCGGGAGCACGACCTGTCCGAGCGCCACGCCCGGGCCCTGCTCCGGCTGGAGGAGGGGGAGCGGCAGGCGGCGCTGACCTACATCGTGGCCCAGGGGCTGAACGTGGCCCAGACGGACAGCTACATCGACACGCTGCTGGCCCAGCCGGAGGACAAGTCCGTGAAGAAGAAGCATCCCGTGTACATCAAGGACATCCGCCTGTTCCTGAACAGCCTGAACCGCGGACTGGAGACCATGAAGCAGTCCGGCCTGGCCGCGGTCTGCGGCCGGGAGGAGACGGAGGAGGACCTGATCCTCACCATCCGCATCCCCAAGAAGAAGCAGAAAGCCGCCGCAAAATGAGTGCTTCCGCCGAAAGGCGGAAGCTTTTTGTCTTCCCGCCCCTGAAAGGGGCGGGCGCGCAGCGGAGCTGTCGCCTGACGGCGGAGGGTGGGTTCCTTAGACATGGTTCTTGGAAGGAAATACGGCGTTTGCCCTCCCGGCGGGGCTTGTTTTCTTTAGATGAAGTTCACGATAGAGACTTTGTCCGGCCTTCACCGTCAAGCGGCATTTCCGCTACGCTCCCTAGCCAGAGGCGGGCGGAACGAGCAACTTTATCATCCAACGATGGATAACATCTGCCGGTACAGCAAAGCTACAACCTTTTATTGAAAAAGCGTAATCATCCATTGCTTTTTGATTAGGGGCTATACCCTGACGGTACAGCCAGATTTCATCGACCAAAGGGCAACAAAATTGTCGCCCATCCCGCCGTAGGCGAGGGATGAGGCGGCAATCGTCTCCAGCCGCCGGGGGCGGCAGTCTCACCAGTGAGAAGTCACATCGTCTCTAACAGGATAGACCACTTATAGACTAGACAGCGCGAAGCCCAGCGGAATAGGAGGAGGGTTCTTAGGGGGGAGCGAGGCCCCGAAGCTCCCCCTTAAGCCGCCTTCTTTCCCCCATTTCTTGGCGGGACAAGAAATGGGGCCCGCCGGGAGGGCAACGCGGCAGCTCCTTCAACGCACCTCATCTAAGGAGAAACCGGTCAGGCGCTCACTGTGCGCCCATCCCTTGACGATGGCGCTTTTTTTGCGCTATAATAAAAGGCACAAACTGGCCCGGCGGCCACCGGGCCGCAGCCGGGAAAGATAAGGAGCAGTCAGCTATGAAAATCAGTGAAGTCATTGCGCGGGTCATTGCCTACCACCCGCCTATGGACAGCGCCTTCCCCACCACCGACGTGGTGAAGTACGGCGACCCGGAACAGGAGTGTACCGGCATTGTGGTGACCTGCTTTGCCTCCGTCAACGTCATCCGCCGGGCGGCGGAGCTGGGGGCCAACCTGATCATCGCCCATGAGCCGCTGTTTTGGAGCCACGAGGACACCACCGCCTATCTGGCTGACAGCCAGATTTTCCAGGAGAAGCGCCAGCTCCTGGAGGACGGGGGCATCGTGGTCTGGCGGGACCATGACCACATCCACGGCGGTAGCCCCATCGACCCGCCCCTGGACGGCATCTACTACGGCATTATGAAGGAGCTGGGCTGGGAGCAGTATCTGATCGGCTCGGAGAAGAAGCCTCTGCTGTTCCAGCTGCCGGAGACGGATGCCACCGAGCTGGGCCTGTTCCTGAAGGAAAAACTGAACCTGAACGGCATCCGCATCTCCGGCGACCCCCATGCCAGGGTGTCCAAGGTATTCCTGTGGGAGCACATTGGGGAGCAGGACCGGCGGGCCACCGCCAAGCTGCTGAAGGTGGACGAGGAGGACATCGACGCCATCATCCCCCTGGAGGTCATTGACTGGACGGTGTGCGCCTATATACGGGACGCCAGCCAGCTGGGCCACCCCAAAATCGTCTACAACATCGGCCACTTCAATTTTGAGGAGATCGGCATGAAGTACATGGTGCGGTACCTGCCCCAGCTGGTGGGGGATGTGCCGGTGCACTTCGTCCAGTCCGGTGACGCCTTCGATTTTATCCTTTAAATGAGCTGCCCGCCTGCGCGTGAGGGCCACGCGCAGGCGGGTTTTTCTGCTTCTATGGGGGCGTTCAGCAGCGGAAGGAACTGCGCCCCTCAAAGGGGCTTGCCTGAGGAACGCGCCGCAGGTTCCGCTACGGCGCGCCCGTTGGATGCGGTTGGTTTACTTGGCAGCCTGACTGTGTTCCTTTTTGTAGATCTCCGAATCCTTCTGCCACAGCTCCTCCGCTACGGGGGCCCAGCGCTGGGCGTAGGGGGTGGTGCGGTCGCACAGGGTATCCACGTCCTCCGGGGACTCGTAGTCGGTGGGCTTGGCGTTGGTGTCCTTCACCATCTTCCGCAGCAGCTCCGGATTCTCCAGCATGGGGCAGGGGCGGAGCATATTGTCGTTAAAGGGCTGGCCGTTGTGGTAGGCCATGAAGATGGGGCTTTGCAGCGCTTCCAGCAGGGTGCAGTCGTGAATGTTGGCGTTGGAGTAGTGGATAAAGACGCAGGGCTCCACATCTCCGGCAGCGTTGATGTGGAGGTACCGGCGGCCTCCGGCGATGCAGCCGCCCACATACTGGGCGTCGTTCTGGAAGTCCAGGCTGAAAATGGCCTTGGTCTCCCGGTAGCCCCGGATGCGGTCATGCACCACCGTCCGTTGCTCCGGGTCGGGCAGCAGGGCGGGCACGGCCCCGGCCCCCACAGGCATATAGTGGAAGTACCACACGAACAGCGCGCCCCAGTCGATCATCTGGTCATAGTAGGCTTCGCTGGTGACATCCTCATAGTTGGCGCTGGTGTAGCAGGTGGAGATGCCGAAGGGCAGCTTGTGGGCCTTCAGCAGCTCCATGGCCTTCACCACCCGCTGGAAGGTGCCGCTGCCCCGGCGGCCATCGGTGGCGGTCTCGAAGCCCTCCACGCTGATGGCGGGGACGAAGTTCTTCACCCGAAGCATATCCTGGCAGAACTGCTCGTCAATCAGGGTGCCGTTGGTGAAGGACAGGAACTCGCAGTCGGCGTGCTTCTCGCACAGGGCGATGATGTCCTTCTTCCGCACCAGGGGCTCGCCGCCGGTGAAGATGTACATATAGGTGCCGATGGCCTTGCCCTGGGTGACGATGGAGTCCAGGTCCTCAAAGGTCAGGTTCAGCCGGTTGCCGTACTCGGCGGCCCAGCAGCCGGTGCAGTGCAGGTTGCAGGCGGAGGTGGGGTCCAGGAGGATGGCCCAGGGGGCGTTGCAGCCGTACTTCTCGGTGGTCTCGTCCTGGAGGGCGCTGCCCTTCAGGCTGGCGTTGAGCATGAAGTTCTGGAAGAAGGTCTTGAATACGTCGCGGTCGATCTCGTCATACACCCGCATGATGAGGCGATACCAGTTGTTCTCATCCTCTGCCGCCAGCACCTTACGGAAGGTGCGCCGCTGGTTGGCGTACCAGGTGTCGGGGAGAAACCGGTCCACCAGGTTCATCAGCCTGGGCAGATTCTCTCTGGGGTTGCCATCCAGATAATTAAGCGCCTGCTTGATGGCAAATTCCTGCATATTGGTCTTGACAGCTTTGGTCTTCTCACTCATAATAAAACAAATCCTTTCCGGTGCAGCATACCGCATGGCTTATGGGGCGGCATACCGCCTTTCTGTACTGCATTATAAGCGCTGCCTCCGGGAAAAAGCACGGGACACCGAAAAAAGTGTGTCGGAAAATGGGACAGGGGCGGAAACTGTTACCTTTTTGGACAGAATTGCCACAATGTCCCTTGATCTTTGCGGGCGGACACCGTAAACTGAATAAGGTATATTGGAGGTAATGAGTGCAGAGCCTAATTCAGCGGGGATGAAAGGTGTGCCATCATGGGAAAGGATATTACGCGGGTTATCATTGAAACAACGGTTTGGCATGCGTTGAAGGATCTGCAGGGCGCTCCAAAGCGGACGATGCGCAAGCTGGTCGACCTGGCGCTGAACTTTGCCAGGGGCCGGTTTCAGCAGGAGTTCTTTCGGGTGGCCCAGGCGCTGCTGGCCGATGAGGACAGCGCCTATTACCACTTGGCGCAGGACGTGATCGCCAACGTGGATGAGGATACGCTGGTCACCTACGGCATCAACCTGGGCTACAACAGCTTCACCCGCGGGGCGAAAATCATCCGGCAGATCGAGGCGGAGAAGCAGATCAACATCCCCTGGTCCCTGTCCCTGGCCCTGGCGGAGCAGTGCGAGCCGGACCGGATGAAGCAGTACCACTGCATCATCGAGCAGGGAATGGAGTTGGGCATTTACGCCTATATGCTCTACCCCCAGGGGGGCCTGTCCGACTGCTTCGCCCTGGCGGAGGGCCATCCGGACTGCGCCTTCCTCCTGTTCTGCAAGGGGGACGCCCTGACGGAGGACGCCATCCGGCAGGCCCAGCGGTACCACAATATGCAGATTTCCGTGGCGCTGGAGGAGGGGACCAATACGGTCTGCACCGCCCTGCGGAAGGCGAAGCTGCTCTACGCCGTCCATGTGGAGTACAGCCCGGAGTGTCTGGAGCAGGTGTTGGACGGCACGCTGCTGCGCCGGGCGGAGGAGTGCCGCTCCAGCTTCGTCTTCTTCCACGCGGAGAAGCCCTGTACGGAAGCCCAGTGGAAGACGGTATACGGCTATGTGTGCGCCACCCGGAAGGCCCAGAAGCAGCCCACCGTGGCGATGGACCTGCTGTATGACAATATGTTTATCGACAGCATCATTTCCGACGACGCCTGCGCCGTGGCCTTCGGCGCAGACGGGACGCTGATTCAGCTGCCGGAGTGGAAGCGGAAGGCCGAGTATAACATCTTCCGGAGCAGCCTTTACCGGATCCTGCTGGAGACCCAGCCCAAGAAGGACGGGGATTTGAACTATGAGACCTACAAAAGGAATCTTGTCCATCTGGGGGACGGGGCTGTGTGACCGCCCCGGCAGGCAACAGACGATGTGACTTCTAACTGGTGAGACTGCCGCCTATGGCGGCTGGGGACGATTGCCACCCGTTCCGCTG
>JAJPXL010000009.1 GCA_021205455.1 Clostridiales bacterium | reverse complement strand
TGGTACGAAAAGGCCGCACAGCAGGGTGACGCAAGTGCGCAGTACAATCTGGGCGGTTGCTATTATAACGGCCAGGGCGTGGCTCGGAACCGCACGAAGGCTAAAGAGTGGTTCCAGAATGCCGCCGCCCAGGGGGATGAGGATGCCAGAAAGGTGTTGCGGGAGCACTTCTGACCCCGCACCAGGCCGACCCCGCCCCCCGCCGGGCGGGCGGCGATTCCGAAGGGGAGGAACGGATGATGGAAGAAGGGTATTTCTATCTGAGGTGGGGGGACGGCTATTGCTCCACCATGGAGGAGCTGACCAGGCCCCAGGAAAACAGGTTCCTCCAGGCCAGATTCCTCGACTACATCCGGGACGAGGAGGGGACGCCCATCGGCGTCAGGCTGACCTATGACGCCGGCCACGACTGCTTCTTTGACTACAGCGACACCCGGATAGAGCTGTATCCCAACGGGGAGGTAAATCTGGCCTATTGGTATTCCCAGGACACAGAGGACGGCAGCTGGTTCGACAGCTTTGAATATTACGAAGTGGAGCTGGTCCCCTACTCCGGCAGGGAGCCGGCCGACTGGGATGCGCAGGGCAAAACGAAAAATCATTGAGAAAGGCGGGAAATTATCATGGAAAAAGAGTATTTCAAACTAAAATGGGTGAAGACCGGCCGCTATTCCTCTATGAGCGACCTGAACGGCTCCTCCGCCAGATTCATCGACTACGTCCGGGACGAGGCGGGGACGCCCATCGGCATCGAGGTGGAGTACGACGGCGGCCACGGCTACAGCTTTGACCACAGCCACGAGAGGAAGAAGCTCTATCCCCACAAAAAGACGGACCTGGCCTATTGGTATACGGACACCTCGGAGGGCGGCTCGGACTGGGATGACGCCTGTATCCCCAATTTCGTGGAGCTAATCCCCGTCGAGGAGCTGGACGAGGGGGAGTGAGCGTGGCGGAGCGGGAGATTTTGCAGTTCCGGCAGGAGAGCGAGCGCTATCTGCCCTGCCTCTTATCCTATTGCGCCGGGGGCCTGTCCGCCAATCTGGAGGCGGTAGCGGACGGCGTGCCGCTGGCGTGGATGTACACCCAGGGGGACTGCCACAAAATCTACCACGGGAACCGGGTGTTTTACACCGGCCTCTGGGGACGCGGGGGGCAGTTTTACCGGGAGAAAAAGACCTTTACAGACGCCTTTGACTGGGCGGACTATGAGACGGAGGTCTGGCAGTTTTCCGCCGACCCGGAGCGTCCCGGCAGCACCCCGGCCCTGGAGCTGCAGCCCTTGGGCTACGGCGGCGCGCCCCAGGGGAGCCGCGCCCTGGAGACGGCGGGGGACCTGAAGCGGCTGCTGGGCAACGTAGAGCCGGGCACCAAACTCCTGGTTCCCAGCCGGAATTTCGAGCTGAAGGGCGCGCTGGTGGACGGGGACGGCGTTTTCCTGTATCTCGGCCAGGACATCCAGGGCAGGGAGTACCTGTTCCTGGCGCTGGACTGACGGGGATTCCGTGTGATGCGGCCAGGATGCGCGCGGCGCTTCCCTGACGCTGCAAGGTTCGTTGTATGGAAATACTTACGCCCTGCCGGGCGGGTCTGCGCAGCAATGCGCAAACCGCCTGGCAGGGCTTTTGTCGGCTTCCTGCGGAAGATTATGGGGTCTCTGAACAAATAACCGGCCGGCAGGGAGGCGCGCGAAAGGACGGCGGAGCGGGTTTCATTCTCCGATATAGGTATAGTACAGGTCGTCGTCGGCCACGACTGCGCGAATTTCCTCATACAGCTCCGCGGAGGCCTCCCGCATCTGGGCGCGCAGCTCATCCGAGACTGCGACGACCTCCGCTCCGCCCGCCTCGCAGATTGCGATACGATCCGCGACGCGCTCCTGCGCCTGTTCCCTCGCGTAGTCGCAGGCTGTGGCGGCGGCCTCACGGATGATTGCCTGCTGCTCCTCCTCCAGGGATTCCATGAAGCTCTCACTGACAATCAGGCTCAGCAGGTGGGGCAGATGATTCGTCTGAATGATATAATCCTGCTGCTCATAGAAGTTGTTGGAAACGATGACCTCATAGGGGTTTTCCTGCGCGTCAATCGTGTTCTGCTGCAACCCGATGTAGACCTCAGAGAAGGACATGGGGGTGGGATTTGCGCCGATCGCCTTCCAGAACGCCATATGATAGGAATTTTCCATCGTGCGGATTTTAATCCCGGAAAAGTCCTCCAGCGACTCCACCTTTACGTTGGAGGTCATAACGCGGAAATCCTGGTCGCTCATGCCGAGCAGCTCCAGCCCCTTCTCCGCGTAAATCTCATTGACCTTCTCCATAAACTCCTCGTTATCCAGCACCTCATGAAGCTCGTCAATGGAGTCGAACACGCAGGGCAGGTCAAACAGGCAGAGCCTGGGGAGGTAGCTCACCTGGGGCGCGGTATTCTGCACCACAAACGGGATGTCTCCGGTCATGCAGCACTCAATCAGCTCCGTATCGCCGCCGAGGGAGCTGTTTGCGTAGACCTCGATTCGCATCTCCCCGTCCGAGAGGCGCTCCACCTCCTCCGCGAATTTCTCCGCGTAAATCTGGGTGACCGTGTCCTCCGGGCTCGCCGTAGCCAGCACCCAGGCGTACTCCTGCGTCGTCTCCTGCGCGCAGCCGCTGCATAAAAGCACGAGGGCTGCGGCAAACGCCGCCGCGAAAAATGTTTTCAAATTCCGTTTCATGCTTTACCCTCCTTCCTGAACGCGCTATACCAGCAGCAGGCTGATTTGCGGAACATAGGTAATCAGCAGCAGCGCGACGAAGAACAGAATAATCATCGGCATTGCCTTTCTCGCAATATCCATCACCGGCACGTCTGAGAGGGAGCTGGCCACAAACAGATTCACGCCGATGGGCGGCGTCACAAAGCCGATGGCCAGGTTCACGACCATGATGATGCCAAAGTGTACCGCATCGACCCCAAACGCCTCCACAATGGGGAGCAGAATCGGCGCAAGAATCAGAATCGCGGGGCTTGTATCCATCACCATGCCCACCACGAGCAGCACCAGATTCACCACCAGCAGCAGGACAATTTTATTGGTAAAGGAGCCGGTCATCCACGCCGAAACGGTCTGCGGAACGTGCATCAGCGTCAGAATCCGGGAGAACGCCACCGACGCCGCCAGGATGAACAGAATCGGGCAGAATGTCCGCACTACCTCGCGGAAGATGCCCCAGAGGTCCCTGATTTTCAGCGTCCGGTACACGACCAGGCTGATGATGAGGGAATAGAAGACGGAAATCACAGCCGCTTCCGTCGGGGAGGTCACGCCCGTGTAAATGCACCCAAGGATGATGACCGGCGTCAGCAGCGCGAACAGGCTGGAGAAAAAGACCTTCCGGAAGCCACGCGCGTGCAGCTCGTCCACCATCACATTGATTTTCTCCTTATCCTCGCCGTGCTTTTTGCAGTAGAACACCGCGTAGCACATCAAAATCAGGCCAATCAGGATTCCCGGGATAATGCCCGCCAGGAACATATCGCTGACCGAGGTGCCCGTCGCCTGCGCGTAGAGGATAAAGGGAATGCTCGGCGGGATAATCACGCCCAGCCCGCCTGCGGTGGCGACCAGCGCCACACAGAACCGCTTGTCGTAGCCCATCTCCAGCATCAGGGGAATCGTCATGCTGCCGACTGCGGCCACCGTCGCCGGTGCGGAACCGGAAATCGCGCCAAAGAACAGGCAGGTAATCACGACCGCGCAGGGGACCCCCGCTGTCATCTTCCCGACAAAATAGGTAAACACCTCGAAGAGCTTTTTGGAAACGCCGCCCTTGGACATGATGATGCCGGAGAGGACGAACATCGGAATCGCCAGAAGCGGGTAGGAGTTTACCCCGCCCAGCATTGCCCGCAGCACATATACGCCGCTCACGGTAAAGGATTCGGAGAGCAGGCTCGGCAGCATGCTCGTAATCGCCACCGTCAGCCCCACCGGAACCGCCAGAATCAGAAGGAGCACAAACAGAATCATAATAATCGTTGTCATGATTTTTTAAGCACCCCTTTCATCTTTTTCGCCTCACGCCACCAGGCCTGTGCCACGCGGACGGTCAGCAGAAGGAACCCGACAAGGGGCGCCGACTGAATATAGTACATCGGGATGCCCAGCGCCGCGCTGGTCGCCTCCAGCTCAATCGACTGCTGTAAGTAGCTCTGGCAGTAGGGCAGCATGATGATGCAGAAAATAAACACAATCGTGTGGCGAAACAGCCGAAGCGCCGTCTGCCCCGGCTCCGGCAGGATGTTCAGCAGCTGTTCAATTTTGATGGAAATCCGCTTCTTCACGCAATAGCTGACGCTGATAAAGGTCGCCCACACAAACAGGTACTGAGTCAGCTCCTCCGACCAACTCAAGGACTGGTTGAAGCAATACCTTGCCACCACCTGTATCCCCATGATACACACCATGCAGATGAGCAGCAGAATGAGGAGTACCTCCTCAAGGCTCTCATCCAGCCATTTTAATACCTTCATTTGTCCCTTCCCTCCTGTAAATGTGAATCTATGTCTCCTGAAACTGCAAAGCGCAGCTCCCTCAGATATGCAGATACTCCTTCATGTGGGCAATCGGCATATCCTGGCCGGTCCACAATCGAAAGGCCTCCGCGCCCTGAAACAGCATCATCGGAAAGCCGTTCATCGTGTCGCACCCGGCCTCCTCCGCCAGTTTCAGAAATTTCGTTTTGGGCGGCGCATAAATCACATCCGTCACCAGCATACCCGGCTTGAAAAAGCTGCTGTCCGGAATGTAGGTCCATTCCTTCTGGGGCGTCATGCCGACCTCTGTCGCGTTGGCGAGCAGGTCGCTGTCGTAAATCTGCTCCTTCAGCACATCCAGATTTTCCAGCCCGTAGAGCGTCGTCCGGCAGCCCAGCTCCTCATTCAGCAGGCGCGTCGTTTCCCTGGCCCGATCCCAGTATTTATCATGCACATTGAAAATGGACATCTCCCGGGCGCCGCTCAGCGCCGCCTGCACCTGAATCGCCTTCGCCGCACCCCCGGCTCCAACGATGGTCATCTTCTTCCCTTTTATGTCAAAACCATGATCCGAAAGCCCGCGTATGTATCCGATTCCGTCGGTGATGTGACCGGTCAGCACCCCGTCGTCATTGATGATCGTATTCACGGCTCCGCAGAGCCTTGCCTCCGGCGTCAGCTGATCCAGATACTGCATTACGGCGATTTTGTTCGGCATGGAAACATTCCCGCCCCTGATTTTCAGCGCCCGCATCGACCCGATCGCCTCCTGCAGATTGCTCTGGTCGACCTCAAAGCAGAGGTATACGTAATCCAGCCCCAGACAGGACAGCGCCTCGTTATGCATGGCTGGCGAGCTTGAATGCCGAATCGGGTACGCCATTAACGTCAGCAGCTCCGTATGCCCTGTAATTCTCTCTCCCATAAACAGACAAATCCTCTCACAAAGTTTCCTTTCGCAGGCAGCCGGGCGGACGGAGCCGCGCCAGCCCCCCTTCCTCCCCGGAGGGGCGTACACACCTGTTCAATATATCATCTTTAACGTGTTTTTTCAAGAATTATTTTTATTTTCGGATAGTAATCGCGCTTTACCTCCGTGTCAGCACCCCTGAGGAAGCCCGTATCCGGGCAAAAAGAGGAAGGCAGGCGTCCCCGCCTCCGCAAAACGGTGCTGAACGGGAATTGGCTCACCATCTGCTTTGTGGTTGTCCACCGCACCCGAAAAATGGAGACCGGCAATCCCTTCGGCATAACTTCCGGCCTTACCGGAACGATTGTAGCAGATGCCGAAACGAAACGGCACAGGCAATACTTGTCGCGGTACCTGATACCCTTGCTGTCAGAAGTGTGATACCGGCAGAAGCGGCAGTCAGGAAACTTTCCGGCCCCGCTCTTGTCATGGCCGGTCTCCATGCCACCCTTCAGATAGTTCTTCTTACCCATCTCGGGCTCCTTTCCCGGTTCTGGTCCGCTCGTGCGGCCAGCCGGTTCTTGAAAACAGCGTTTATCACATCCACGGTGCACCAGCCGATGCAGGGCGAGCATCTTCCGTATGGATAGCCATCGCACCGGCTACGCTCCGCTGTTTTTTCTTCGCGGATTTATAAATAAATCTATTGCAAGCGTTCTTCCAGCATTTTGCGCTAAATGGGATATATAACGAAAAAGCACCGAATAGCAGGTATTAAAAACCGCCGTTCGGTGCTTCTTTTTTCTGATTTTTCTGTTGAAATGGGTTAAAATTGGGTTATTTTCTGTTTTTTTCGGAGCGGAAAATGCTGATTTTCCTTGATATATCAAGACTTTTTCAATCGACGGGCTTCATCGTCGGGAACAATAGCACATCCCGAATGCTCGCGCTGTCCGTCAGCAACATCACCAACCGGTCTACGCCGAAGCCCAGGCCGCCCGTGGGCGGCATACCATACTCCAGCGCGTTAATGTAATCATAGTCCACCTGGGCCTTGCTGTCCGGCTCCAGCGCCTTGCGGTCAGCGACCTGCTTTTCAAAGCGGCCACGCTGATCAATGGGGTCGTTCAGCTCAGAGAAGGCGTTGCCAAATTCGGTGGCGTTGATGAAGTACTCAAACCGCTCGGTGAACATGGGGTCATCCGGTTTCCGCTTGGCCAGGGGGCTGTTTTCCACCGGGTAATCGTAGATAAAGGTGGGCTGAATCAGCTTCTCCTCCACATAGGCATCGAAGAACTCTGCCAGGATTGCGCCCCTGGTGGGCAGCTCCGGCAGCTCGATGTTGTGCGCCTTCGCACAGGCGATGGCGTCCTCGTCGGTCTTCCAATCGGCGAAGTCCACACCGCTGTACTTCTTCACCGCCTCCACCATGGTCAGCCGCTCCCAGTGCCCCAGGTCGATCTCCTGGCCCTGATAGGGAATGACCAGGGAGCCGCAGACGTTCTGGGCCACGGTCTTCATCATATCCTCCACCAAGTCCATCATGCCATGGAAATCCGTGTAGGCCTGATACAGCTCAATGGTGGTAAATTCCGGGTTGTGCTTGGGGTCCATGCCCTCATTGCGGAAGATACGCCCCACTTCGTACACCCGCTCCATGCCGCCGACAATGAGCCGCTTCAGGTAAAGCTCTGTCTCGATGCGCAGCACCATGTCCATGTTCAGGGTGTTGTGGTGGGTGTAAAAGGGCCGGGCGGAAGCGCCGATCTCAAAGGGGGTCAGGATGGGGGTATCCACCTCCAGGAAACCGCGGCCGTCCAGGAAGGCCCGCAGCTCCCGCATAATCATGCTGCGCTTGACAAAGGTATCCTTCACCTCAGGGTTGACGATCAAATCCACATACCGCTGGCGATACCGGGTCTCCCGGTCGGTCAGGCCGTGGAACTTCTCCGGCAGGGGCTGCAGGCTCTTGGAGAGCAGCGTGACGCTGCTGGCCCGGACAGAGATTTGCCCCTTCTCGGTCTTGAACACCTGGCCGGTGACGCCGACGATGTCGCCAATGTCGCACTTCTTGAACCAGGCGTATTCCTCCTCGCCCACCAAATCCCGACGGACGTAGAGCTGGATGCGGCCGGAGTTGTCCTGGAGGTCGCAAAAGCACACCTTGCCCATGCCGCGCTTGCTCATCAGGCGGCCCGCCAGGGAGACGATTTTGCCCTCCATCTCCTCATAGTGGTCGTTGATGTCGGCGGCGTGGTTGGTCACGTCGTATTTGGTCTCCCGATACGGGTCGCGTCCTGCCTCCTGCAGGGCAGTCAGCTTGTCCCGCCGAATTTGCAGGATTTCAGACAGGCTCTGTTCTGATTCCGGCTGGAATTTCTTAGCCATATGCTCTCTCCATTCTGCCGCTCCCTTTTGCTGCGATAGAAACGCCCCACGAGCGGCCAGGTGGGGCAGTTTCATTGCTGTATTGCGCTGCGGTCAGCTGTTGCTGATTTCCAGAATCCGATAGGTAAACTCGCCTGCCGGCGCATGAACCTTCACGCTGTCCCCAACGTGCTTGCCCAGCAGCGCCTTGCCGAAGGGGGATTCCTCCGAGATGCGGCCATCCATGGAGTCCGCCTCCTGGGTGCCCACAATGCGGAACTCCATCTCCTCATCAAACTCCTCATCCAGCACCTTGACGGAGCCGCCAACGGCAACGGAGGTATCGTCCATCATGCTTTCGTCAATCAGCACATAGTTATCCAGGATGGCCTGCACCTCCGCCTCGCGGGAGTACAGCTTGCCCTGCTGGTCTTTCGCCTCATCGTATTCCGAGTTTTCCGACAGGTCGCCGAAGGAGCGGGCTTCCTTAATCAGGTCAGCGACTTCCTTCTCGCGCACTGTTTTCATCCATACCATTTCATCCTGCAGCTCTTTCAAATGCTGGGGAGTAAGCTTTACGGGATTTGACATAATGACACCATTCCTTCTGCATACACGCCTGCCAGGGGCCCCATAGCGGCCCGGGACAGGTAACGATTGTCGTACTAAATCACAATACTAACAGTATAGGCATTTTCCTCCCAACTGTCAAGGGTGAAAGTGGGAAGATTTTGCCCCTTTTCACCCCTGCCGGAACGGCAATTTGGAACTGCCTTTTATGCTCCAAACGGCAAAGGGACTGCTTTCCGTTTCGCAGTCCCTCGCCAATCAGAGTTATAACCATTGTGTCAGCGGCAGCGGAGCATCATACCAGAGCGGCAGATGCCTTCCGGAATGCCTTTTTGTCCGTCCCCGTTAGCCAATCCACTTGGCCATGGCGGCATCCACCATGCTTACGCATACCTCCACCTGCTGCTCATCCTCAGGCACCAGGTTGTAAAGCGGTTCCCGAACGCCGCCCACGTCCAGCCCTTCCCGGCGGCGCAGGATCTCCTTGATGACGGCATACATATTGCCCTTGGTGGCGCAGGTGGCGTAGATGATATTGTCCACGTCATACTGCAAAGCCCTTGCGTTGACGATGTCCCCGTCCTTGACCAGCTGGAACAGCTTCAGGTACAGCTCCGGCATATACCCGTAGGTGCCGCCAATGCCGCCGTCGGCCCCCATGGCCAGGCCGGACACCAGCTGCTCGTCCGGACCGTTGAACACCACGAAGGGACGGCCCCCACGGGTGCCCTCATCCTTGAACATCTGGATGTCCTGCACCGGCATGGAGGAGTTCTTCACGGCGGTCACGTTGGGGTTCTTCAGCATCTCCCGGAACAAAGGCATGGTCAGGGACACGCCCGCCAGCTGGGGAATGTTGTAAATCACAAAATCCGTGTTGGGGGCGGCTGCGCTGATATCGTTCCAATACTGCGCAATGGCGTAATCGGGCAGGTGGAAGTAGATGGGCGGGATGGCCGCAATGGCGTCCACGCCCATCTGTTCCGCATGGCGGGCCAGCTCCACGGAGTCCCGGGTGTTGTTGCAGGCCACATGGGCGATGACCGTCAGCTTCCCCTCTGCGGCCTCCATGACGTTCTCCAGTATCAGCTTGCGCTCTGCCACGGATTGGTAGATGCACTCACCGGAGGAGCCGCCCACATAGACGCCCTTGACCCCTTTGGCCGCCAGGTGGCGGGTCAGGGCCTGGACCGCAGCGGGAGAAACCTCCCCGTTCTTATCGTAGCAGGCATAAAACGCAGGAATGATGCCTTGATACCTGGTGATGTCCTTCATGTTCAATCTCCTTTTCCTAGTCCTTGTCATAATCAAAATGGTTGCTAACTATCAAAAAATGGGAGGCGCGGCAACGCGCCGCGTCTCCCAAACGGCCCGTTGTTCCAGGAACGCTCACAACGGGAGCATAATACGGTTCAGCCCTTGACTGCGCCCATGGTGATGCCCTGGGTGAAATACTTCTGGAAAATCAGGAACACCGTGATAATGGGCACGGCGGCCAGCGCAGCGCCAGCCATCAGGATGCCGAAGTCCGTGGAGCTCTCGCCCTGAAGGGTTGCGATACCGACGGAGATGGTGTAGTTCGAGCTGCTGGTCAGCATGATGAGCTGGGTGAAGTAATCGTTCCAGCTGTTGATGAAGGTGAAGATGGCCAGCGCACCGATGCCCGGCTTGATGAGGGGCAACACAATCTGCACAAAGGTCTGCGCCTCTCCTGCGCCGTCGATGCGGGCGGCCTCCAGCATTTCGCTGGGAACGCCTTCGCTGAACTGCCTCATCAGGAACACGCCGAAGGGCCAGCCCACCGTCGGGAGGATAACGGCCCACAGGCTGTTGTACAGGCCCATGGCGGAAATCTCACGAATCAGGGGAATCAGGATGACCTGCTTCGGCAGGGCCATAGCGCAGACGATCAAGGTGAACACCGCGCCCCGGCCGATGAACCGCTTCTTGGCCAGAGCATACCCGGCCATGGAGGCTGTGACGCAGGTCAGCAGCATGGCCAAAACGGCCATAAACACGCTGTTCAGCAGCCAGCGGATAGCGGCGGGTACGGTGGGGCCTTCAATGCTGCCGATGGTGAACAGCGGCGCAGAACGGGTGGAGAACAGCTTCTCAAAGTTGGTCGTCACCCATTCGGTGGGCCACCAGACCGTGTCGGCGGAGTAAATGTCGGTGGTAGGCTTAAATGCGCCTGTGATGATCCAGTACAGCGGGAACAGGAACAGGATGGCAAAGATAATCAGAACGATCAGCGAGATGATCCTGTACGCATTGGGATGCTTGCTTTTCACATTGGATTTCATACCGGCACCCCCTTACCGTTCCTCGGCCAGCTTGAACTGCAACGCAGACAGCAGGGCAATGAAAATAGCCAGAATCACGCCCATAGCGTTGCCGTAGCCCAGGCGGTAGAGCTTGAACGCGGAATAGTAGATGTAATACATGACCGTGTTCGTGGAGTTTGTCGGCCCGCCGGAGGTCAGCAGCTGAATCAGGGCGAAGCACTGGAAGCTGTTGATGGTGGTGATGACCAGGATATACAGCGTGGTGGGCATCATCTGAGGCCACTTGATGCGCCAAAACACCTGGAAATCAGTGGCTCCATCCACCTCGGCGGCCTCGATCAGGGTGCTGTCCACATTGCCCAGGGCGGACACATACAGCACGATGGGCTGCCCCACGGAGGTGGTCAGCAGAATGACGATAATGCAGGCCAGGGCAGTGCTGGAGTCGCCCAGCCAGTTTATGTTGCCGTCGATAATGCCCAGGCCGGTCAGCACGTCGTTCAGCACACCGGTGCGGTAGTTGTAAATCCACTTCCACACCACAGTGACGGCCACGGAGCCGGTGACCACCGGCAGGTAGAACACGCAGCGGAAGAAGGACAGCAGAGGCCCCCGCATCTTATAGATGGCCGAGGACACCCACAGCGAAAACACGCAGGTCACCGGAACGCTGACCACCACGATGATGACGGTGTTCAGCAGCGCCTTGCGGAAAATGGAGTCGTTGAACAGCTCCACATAGTTGGCAAAGCCGATAAAGGTGTCCTCTCCATTGGCGGTCAGGTTGGCGTCAAAGAAGGATGTGTAAATGCACAGGATCATGGGGATGATCACGAAGCCGACAAAGAATATCAGGCTGGGGAGCATGAAGAGGTAGCCGGAGACGGTCTCTCTGCGCACCAGCGCCCGGCTTGTAGCCGGTTGACTCTTGCTATTTGCCAAGGAAAACGCTCCTCTCTGAAAAAGAAACGGTTTAAGGGGGAGGGGGCCGGCGCCATCGGCCTGCACGCCGACGTTTTTCGGCCATTTCCCTCTGCCTTTGTGAAAAAACGCCCCATCCCCGCGCATCGCGGGGATGGGGTGCGCGACCCATCAACTTGTTATAAGCTTGTCAGGGACGGTTTTGCCGCTCGGAAAAGGCGCAGCTGATTACTCGGAAATGCCGGCGTCCGCGTTGGAGGCATAGGTCTCCACGGCTTCGGCCACGTCACCGCCAGCGCCGATGACCTGGAGCATATTCCACCACTGATAACGTGCAGCAGTCCAGTTGGTGGTGACCTGATAGTAGTCGCCCAGGTACTGCATCAGAACGTTGTACTCGTTCATGATCTCGTTGTCCGCCCAGATGTCGGAGATGTCAACGGTGCCGTCCACCACGGTGTCACGGACTGCGAAGTAGTTGGCAGCGGTCACGGCATCGGCAGTGGCCTCGGAATCGCACATATACAGGATGAACTGCTTGGCAGCCTCAATCTTGGCGTCATCGCCATTGTCGAAGATGCCGAAGCCCCAGATGCCGCCGCACAGCTCGGGATCAGAGCCGTCCTCGGTGGGGAAGGCCATGAACAGGATCTCGTCGCCGCTCAGGGTCAGGCCGGAGCCGGTGCCTGCGGAGTTGGGGTCAAGCTGCTGGGCGATGTTCCAGCAGAAGGCCACGTTCAGAGTGCCCTGATAGAACTGGGCGATCTCGTCGCCGCCGACGATGGAGGCGTCGAACTCAATGCCTTCGCAATCCACCAGAGCCTGCAGCGCCTGGATGTTCTCCTCAGAGTTCCAGGTGTAGGAGGTGTGGTCAGCGCTGGCGAAGGTGCCGCCATACAGGTTGTTGACGAGGGCGCGGGTGCCCTGGTCGCCGCCCTGGCCGCCGCAGTAGACCGCGCCAACGGTGGCGCCGGTGTACTCATAGACTGCCTGAATCGCCGCGAAGAAGTCCTCAGAGGAGTTCCACAGGTGGGTCTCCTCGTCCAGATACTGCATTGCGTCAGC
>JAJPXL010000080.1 GCA_021205455.1 Clostridiales bacterium | reverse complement strand
GACGGCGCACAACCGGATGGAGCAGTTGATGCAGGAGCTGCTGGAGAAGAACCCCTCCCCGGACAAGCGGACACAGCAGATGGCCTGGGTGCAGCACATGAACAGCCTGAAAGCGCAAGCGGAGGAGATCGTGCTGGCGGAGCTGGTGTACAGCTAACTGAGACAGCACCGGATGCAGTCAACGTTCCCTTGGTGGAAGAACCGGAACCCATCTATGAGCAGATGACCCTCATCTTCCCCACGGAGGCGGAACAAATCGCACAGATCGACCATGAAGCGGAGAGCGAAACGCCCTCCGCTTTCTCTTTGCATCAGGAGGACATTGACCATGTGCTTCGACTGGGCGGTAGGACGGAGCAGACCCGCATGGAAGTGGCGGCGCTGTTTATGACGGGGAAATCCCCCATAGAGATCGCAATCTTTCTGAGCCGGGAATACCGTGGCGGTCTGGGTCTGCTCACCGACAACGGCAGAATGTCCGCATGGTTTGGGGAGCAGGGTATTTGGCTGGCCAATGGCGACCACGCACGGGATGCGGCACCGGGGATGTATATCCCCTGGTTGAATGCCGCTGAACGCATCGGGGAACTGATGGATGCAGGTCAGTTTGCCACCAACGTGGAGCTTGCCGAGAGTCAAGGCTATTACCGTACCCAACTGGCGCAGTCCCTGTTGTATCTGCGGCAAGATTTCTCGGAACTGGCCAAGAATAAGTCGCTGATGTCCTCGCTGGATAACTACCGTGGCGGTGGCTTCCCGCAGGATACGGCACGGCTGGCAAAGGCGCTGGCTGACCCGGAGACCCTCGCAACTATCATGCAGGACATGGACGCATTTGCTCAGATCTACGAGCAGGAACGTGGTGTTCTCCGCTTTCATCATCTCCATGTCACGGCAATGGTGAACGGTCTGCATGACTTGGCGAATCCTTGGCTTGAGTACACTTCAGACATGGCTGCGGTGCCGGGTGCTGGGCAGTTCATCACCGAGGATGAGCTGGACGAGGCCATTTCTTATGGCAGTCTGATGGCTGGCGGCAAGGGCAGGATCTACAGCTTCTTCTCTGAGCCGCATACCTCAAAAGAACAGGCTGCCTTTCTCCGGGAGGAGTACGGCATCGGAGGTCACAGTGGCCCGTTCTCCAATAAGCGGCACAGCTCTGAACAGCACGATAGTAAGGGTATCAAGCTGCAAAAGAACGGCTGTGCAACGGTCACGCTGACCTGGAATGCCGTCGCCAAGCGGGTCGCCGCACTGGTAAAAGCTGACCGCTATCTGACAGAGGAGGAAAAGGCACAGCTTCAGCAGGAACAGAAGCCTATCGAGCCAGTGCCGGAAGTGCCTGCGGCAGAAGCCGAGCCGGAGGAGGACGATTTCTCCGATATTGACCCGGAGGCAGTCCGGCAGCGGCTGGCCGAACACGGCATTGTGAACGGCGAAGTGGTAGACCCGGAAAAGCTGGCGCAAAGCCCCTTCATTCAGCAGGTGGAGGCCGATGTGGAGCGTATCGCTGCGGAGGAGGCGGCAGAGGAAGAAGCAGCCGTTACACCCGAAGATACCCCCGAAGATTGCTTTCATGTGATAGAAGTGGACTGGTATCCTGGCCGGGTGGCGTATTCTATCTGGGATGACCAGACCGACAGCTACTATGTGGACAAGGACGGTCTCACCGTTGATTTTGTCAGCCGCTGGCAGGCCGAGGAATACCGGAATGAGCTGGTAGAATCGGTACAGAGAGAGGCAGCGCTTTCTCCCCTTGACAGAGCCAAAGAGCTGATCGATGAGTATTGTCTGGAGGAGTTTTCCGAGGGTGCCGATTTCGATGACCTGACCAATATTGGCCTTGCTTTCACTACTATCACCGATGATGAGATTCCGATTCAGGCGACTGTTGACCTGGTGGGATTCAAGCTGGAGCGTTACCTCGGTGAAACCCTGATTGATGTCCGGCAGTATGATTCTCTGGAGGCACTGATTGCCGGGGAATTGGAGGAACTGAGCTTTGCTGACCTGACCTACGCCTCGGACGAGCAGATCGCCACTGTACTTGCGCAGGAAGCGAAACAGGCAGACGTTCCCCTTGCAGAACAGGCTGAACAGTTTGAAACGGAGCAGCAGGACTACCGGAATCAGGTACTGTCTGGGCTGACCCCAGACCAGCAGCGCATCGTGATGGCGATGGAGACCGCCGGATTCCCGTTCCGTCCCACGGAGACCAACCCGATTTATTTTGGAGGCACCGGCGACTATCCCACGACCTTCGACAGTTGGGATGCCGTATACGACTTTATCAACAGCGCCGAATTGAGAGACACCCCCGGTCTGCGGGGACAGGTGCAGACGGTGCTTCACCCGGAGGCGGCGTTCCCCTACAACGTGGGGGATACGATCTATCTGGAGGACGGCAAGCCTTTTGTCATCGACAGCATCGGGACATTTGATGTCCATCTTCTTGACCCCTCTCTGCGTTTCCCTGTCCTCCGGGCAGAGAGCCGGGAGAACTTTCTGCGGCTCATGGAGCGCTATCCCCAGGAACGGCAGGCGGAACAGCCGCCCCAGCAACCCACAGTGACCGAGGAGCCGGTGGCATTTTACCCCGGCGAGCAGAACGGTCTGCCCTTCGATGTGGAGATCAGGACGCTTCACTTTGGTGAGCCTGAGCATGATGAGCCTGAACAGGCGGCAACCACGCAGGAGCCTCCCCCGTCACCAGAACCGGCAACAGGCGCTGCGGTCGAACCGGAACCGGAACCTACCCCGGAGGAAGCCATAGACAGGAACCCCGTTTCCGTCCAGATCGGCGGTGAGTGGCAGACCTTCCCCAGCCGGGAAGCCGCCGAAGAAGCGCTGTACGCTGACTACAAGGAGCAGAACCACCGGAACGCTCAGAATTTCCACATCACGGACGATGCGCTGGGCGAGGGTGGCCCCAAGGCCAAGTATCAGGCCAATGTTACGGCCATTCGGCTGTTGCAGCACCTGAAGGCCGAGGGCTTGCAGGCCAGCCCCGAACAGCAAGAAGTGTTGTCCCGCTATGTGGGCTGGGGCAGTCTGGCGGACGCTTTTGACCCCAACAAGCCCGCCTGGGCGCAGGAATATCAGGAGCTGAAAAGCCTGCTCACCGAGGATGAATACGCCGCCGCCCGTGCTTCTACCCTGAACGCACACTATACAAGCCCCACTGTTATCAAGGCCATCTATGAAGCCGTCGGCAACATTGGCTTCCAGAGCGGCAATATTCTGGAGCCATCAATGGGTGTCGGCAACTTTTTTGGGTTGCTCCCTGACAGCATGGCGGGCAGTAAGCTCTACGGCGTGGAGCTGGACAGCATCACAGGCCGCATCGCCAAGCAGCTCTATCCCCATGCGGACATCAAAGTGGCCGGATTTGAGACCACAGACCGCAGGGATTTCTATGACCTGGCGGTGGGCAACGTGCCGTTTGGCGATTACAAGGTCAACGACAGGCCCTACAACAAGCTGGGATTCAGTATCCACAACTATTTCTTCGCCAAGGCTCTCGACCAGGTGCGTCCCGGCGGTGTGGTGGCCTTTGTCACCTCTCGCTATACGATGGATGCCAAGTCCCCGGAGGTGCGCAAGTACCTGGCACAGCGGGCGGAGCTGTTGGGAGCCATCCGGCTGCCGAATAATGCGTTCCGTGCCAACGCCGGAACGGAGGTTGTTTCGGATATTATCTTCCTGCAAAAGCGAGAAACGCCCATCGACATCGAGCCTGATTGGGTACACTTAGGCCAGACCCCGGATGGATTTGCCATCAACAGCTACTTTGTTGACCATCCGGAGATGGTTATGGGCGAGCTGACTTCCCAAAGCACCCAATACGGACGGGAGGAATGTACCGTTGCGCCCATCCCCGGCGCTGACCTGGCGGAGCAGCTCCACGAAGCGGTTTCTCATATTCAGGGCAGCTATCAGGCGGCGGAGCTTTCCCCGGAGGACAGCCTGACACCTGGCACTGATACCATCCCCGCCGACCCCAATGTGAAAAATTTCTCCTTTGCGGCGGTGAATGGTGAGGTGTACTTCCGGGAGGATTCTATTATGCGCCATGTGGCGCTCAGCGACACGGCCAGACAGCGGGCGCTGGGCATGATCTCTCTGCGGCAGACGGTGAACGAGCTGATCGAGTATCAGTTGGAGGACTACCCGGACGAGGCAATTCAGGCAAAACAGCATGAGCTAGAGCTGGCCTACGATGCCTTTACAGCGAAGTATGGCCTGCTGAACTCCCGCCCCAATGCGAGAGTGTTCGGGGACGATTCCTCCTACTACCTGCTCTGCTCTCTGGAGGACGTGGACGAGGACGGTAAGCTCATCGGCAAGGCCGATATGTTCACGAAACGCACTATCCGGCCTGACCGGAGCGTGACCAGCGTGGACACACCGGTGGAGGCGCTGGCCGTTTCCATTGGGGAACAGGGCGGCGTTGACCTGCCCTTCATGTCCGAGCTGCTTGGGACGCCGGGGGAATTTGACCGTATTATCGAGGAGCTGTCCGGCGTTATCTTCCTTGACCCTTTGGAAGCGGATGCGGAGGATATAACGACAGGTTGGCACACCGCTGACGATTATCTGTCCGGCAACGTCCGGGCAAAGCTCCAGGCGGCACGGCTGGCGGCGAAGTCTGACCCCAGCTACGAGGTCAATGTGACTGCGATGGAAAAGGCGCAGCCCAAGGATTTGGACGCTTCGGAAATCGATGTGCGGCTGGGTGCCACTTGGGTGGACAAGGATTATATCCAGCAGTTCATGCAGGAGACCTTTGAAACGCCCTTTTATATGCGGCGCAGTATTGAGGTGAAGTTCTCACCCCTGACGGCGGAATGGCAGATCACCGGCAAGACCGTCCCCAACCGCCACGATGTAGCAGCCTATGTGACCTACGGTACAGACCGGGCAAATGCCTATCGTATTCTGGAGGAGACGCTAAACCTGAAAGACATCCGTATCTATGACACGGTGGAGGATGCCGACGGCAAGCAGAAGCGTGTCCTGAACAAGAAAGAGACCACCCTCGCCCAACAGAAACAGCAGGCCATCAAGGACGCTTTCCAGGATTGGGTGTGGAAAGACCCCCGCCGCCGGGAGGCGCTCTGCCAAAAGTATAATGAACTGTTCAACAGCACCCGTCCCCGTGAGTATGACGGTTCGCATATCCACTTTGTTGGCATGAACCCTGAGATCACCCTGCGAGAGCATCAGAAAAACGCCATTGCCCACGTTCTTTACGGCGGCAACACCCTGTTGGCGCACGAAGTGGGGGCAGGCAAGACGTTCGAGATGGCTGCGGCGGCAATGGAGAGCAAACGGTTGGGGCTGTGTCAGAAATCGCTCTTTGTGGTTCCCAACCACCTGACTACCCAGTGGGCCAACGAGTTCCTGCGGCTCTATCCCAGCGCAAAGATTTTGGTGGCGACCCGGAAGGACTTTGAGACCGCACGGCGGAAGAAGTTCTGCGCCCGAATCGCCACCGGCGACTATGATGCGGTCATTATCGGACATTCTCAGTTTGAAAAAATCCCGGTGTCCGCAGAGCGTCAGGAGCGTTTGTTGCAGGAGCAGATCGACGACATTGAGCAGGCCATTGCCATTGCAAAGTATCAGCGTGGCGAGAACTTTACCATCAAGCAGATGGAAAAGACCCGGCGCTCCCTCCAGGCCAGACTGGACAAGTTGACCAGCACAGAACGGAAGGACGATGTGGTCACGTTTGAACAGTTGGGCGTTGACAGGCTCTTTGTGGACGAGTCACACGCATTCAAAAATTTGTTCCTGTATACCAAAATGAGAAATGTGGCGGGATTGTCTACTTCTGAGGCGCAAAAGTCGTCGGATATGTATATGAAATGCCGCTATATGGATGAAATCACCGGCGGGCGGGGCGTGGTGTTTGCCACCGGCACCCCCGTCAGCAACAGTATGACCGAGCTGTACACCGTCATGCGCTATCTCCAGTACAGCACCCTCCAGCAGAAGGGGTTGACCCACTTCGACGCATGGGCGTCAACCTTTGGAGAAACCCAAACTGCCATAGAACTTGCGCCAGAGGGCACAGGGTATCGGGCAAGAACGAGGTTTGCTAAGTTCTTCAATTTGCCTGAATTGATGGCAATGTTCAAAGAAGTGGCGGACATCAAGACCAGCGATCAGCTCGATTTGCCTGTGCCGGAGGCTCATTTTGAGACGGTGGTGGTGCAGCCCTCGGAGATTCAGAAAGAGATGGTAGCGGCACTGTCGGAACGGGCGTCGAAAGTCCACGCTGGGGCTGTAGATGCCTCAGAGGATAATATGCTCTGTATCACGTCGGACGGCAGGAAAATCGGTCTCGACCAGAGGCTCATGAACCCCCTGTTGCCCGATGACCCCAACAGCAAGCTAAACGCCTGCGTGAACAATGTGTTCCGCATCTGGCAGGAAGGGACGCCGGGCAGATTGACCCAGCTCCTGTTCTGTGATATGTCTACCCCAAAAAATGACGGCACCTTCAACGTCTATGACGATATTCGCTCTAAGTTGGAGGCGATGGGCGTTCCCCATGAGGAGATCGCCTTTATCCACGACGCCGACACGGAAGCGAAAAAGAAGGAGCTGTTTGCAAAGGTGCGCTCCGGCCAGGTTCGTGTTCTGCTGGGTTCCACGCAGAAGATGGGCGCAGGCACCAATGTCCAGGACCGGCTGGTGGCCGTTCACCATCTGGATGTGGGCTGGCGTCCTGCCGACATGACCCAGCGCAACGGGCGTATTATCCGTCAGGGCAACAGGAATAAAAGCGTACAGGTCTATCAGTATGTCACCGAGGGAACCTTCGACGCCTACCTCTACCAGACCCTTGAGAACAAGCAGAAGTTTATTTCGCAGATCATGACAAGCAAAAGCCCTGTGAGAAGCTGTGATGATGTGGATGAGCAGGCCCTCTCCTATGCGGAAATCAAGGCGCTGTGCGCCGGTTCGCCGCTCATCAAGGAAAAAATGGACTTGGACATCGACGTGGCTAGACTGAAGGTGCTGAAAGCGGACTTCCGCAGTAAGCAGTACCGTCTGGAAGACCAGCTCCTGAAATACTTCCCCAGGGAGATCGAACAGCAACACAGCAATATCGAGGGTTTCCGGCAGGACATCGCCACGGTTGCGGCACACCCGCACCCCAAAGATGGCTTTGCCGGTATGACCGTTGCTGGGAGAACCTATACGGAAAAGGCGGACGCTGGCGAGGCCATCCTCGCTGTCTGCAAGACCGCCAATGCTGTGGAGGGTTATCCTCTGGGCAGTTATCGTGGGTTCCAGATGGAGCTGTCCTTTGACAGCTTCAACAAGGAGTTCGTGATTGCCCTGAAAGGCAGTATGACCCACAGGGTTTCTCTCGGCAGTGATGCCAGGGGCAACCTGATCCGGCTGGACAATGCGCTGAATAACATCCCCACACGGTTGGAGCAGGCGCAGACCCGGCTGGAAACGCTGGAACAGCAGCGGGAGGCGGCGCAGGCCGAGGTGGGTAAGCCCTTCCCCCAGGAGGCAGAACTGGCGGAGAAATCCGCAAGGCTGGCCGAACTGGATGCCGCCTTGAACATGGAGAGCGGCGGCGCTGTCGAACGGGAGGCCGGAGAAGGCTCTGAGGAACGTCCCTCTGTGCTGGCCGACTTGAAGCAGAAATCCAGTCAGGTGCCGCCGCCCCGCCGGGATAACCCCCAGCGCACCGAGGAGGTGCTGTGATGGCGGAAATTGAAAACCGGGATATAATGCTGCACTTTCGTGTCAGTCCGTCCGAGCTGGAAATCATCCGCAAAAAGATGGAGGACGGCGGTGTTCGCAGTATGAGCGCTTATCTTCGCAAGATGGCGCTGAACGGATATTGTCTCAACATGAATTACGACTATCCCCGGCAGATCAGCGTCCTTCTCCGCAAATGTTCAAATAATCTCAATCACGATGTATTTTATAAAGGGCAACTTACCACGCTGCCCGAAAATACATCGTGACTGCGGCTCGTTTGTGGTGAATTAGTAGCAGTTATGAAGATTGGGGGTGATAATCCCAAAATCACCGTAGCTGCAAACACAAATCCATCACAGAAGGGAGCCTCAAATGGACATCACTTACACAAAATGCGGGGACTATTACCTCCCCAACATTGCACTTTCTGACACCATACACTACCACATCGGAAAATACGGCAGGATGCGCCGGGCATTCCTCCAGGAGCACCGCCCCATTCAGTACAGTGACCTTGTGCTGACGGAGAGGCTGTTCCCCCACCTGGCGGAGATCGACGAAGCCTGCCATCAACGGCTGGATGTCATGATCCCGGCCATGGCTGAACAGGAGGGTGTGACCGCCGCCCTGAAAAGAGCCGATCAGATGGAATGGGTACGTCGTATGAACAGCATCAAAGCCAGAGCGGAGGAGGTTATTCTGGCTGAGTTGATCTATGCCGATTAAAAGGAACGGCGAGTAAATGTAAAGGCGGTAGTAAATCCTCTTTTTTCAGAATTTACTACCGCCAGATGCAGAATTGTCAAGCATAGGTTTCAAGTTATGGTTTTCGTAACTTGAAACCCGTTTCATATGGAAACGGGGATGCCATTTTACGAGCCAATTATAGCAAGGGCTCACCACTTAGCAAAATTTTATGTTGTAGATTGCACTGGCTTCTCTGTCCAGCGATTCTCTATTTTGCGTTCTGCCTACGCTGTTATAGGGAAAATCACACCGGACAAAATAAAAACGCTGAAATCAGCGAAATGGAAAATCGACCGTATGTAGAGGACATCGACTGTGATTGATGGGATCGCTTGTAAGCGTGTTCACCGGGTCTAGGCCATCAAAGGAGCCGACTTTTGAATGCGAGACGGCTTACAATAATTTCGGTAGCGGCTACCAAAATCAAATACAAGGCTGATAGGCTTTCACATATTAAAGTAGCACTGGACATTTTGTCCGGTGCTACTTTTGCTACGCCTGTGCTTATTTATCATCCTGTAGATTATCCATAAGGAGGTCATTCAATTCCGGCGACAAAACCCTGGCCCGTAACTGGGTAGCATCCAATTCGGGATAATGATACCGCCAGCGGTCATAGTCCTCTTTGGTGATCTCCCCGGCTTCCAGTTTTGCGGCTTGCTCCTGCCACGCACAGAGCATCCGGTGCAGTTCAGCGGCGTCCTTCCCCTGCTGTACATCGACATGAAGGACGATCTGGCCGTCCAGTTCCGTGACCTTCAAACCATAGGTATCCTCTAACGTGAATAGTGTGTGCATCAGACCGGTATAGCTGTCGATGTTTGGGACGGTCAGAGCCTGGGGCGAGACATCAAGCGTCTTTGCTAACCGGTTTGTGATGTCAGCTTTCGGTGTCCTACTGCCCGACTCATACTGTGCCATACGCACGTCGGCGTTGCTCTCCGGAAAGCCAACTGCCTGCCCCAACTGTTTCAGCTTCATGCCCCGCTTCTTGCGGAAAAAGTGTATCCGTTCTCCGATTGCCATTGTTGTCTCGTCCCCCCTCTATGATGATCTTAGTATAGCGTACTTGTTTATGAAAGTCAACGTGAATTAAATAAATCTGCTTAAATATTCTCTCGGTTCTGCTTGACCTAAGCGGAAATGCGTAGTATAATCATAATAGCTAAACCAATGTGCTTAATTTACAACTGAATGATCGTCCGACAGATATTTCTATTGGGGAAGTAGGCCGTGACCAGAGGATAGCCTGCCAAGATGGAAACCAAACGACACAGCGGCCGAACAGGGCTTGCCTGCCAGAGTCTGAGCGGGAAAACGGCTAAGGAGGGGTAGTTGGACTGAATGTCCACTTGGCAAATAACTCAGGAATATGTGGTGCTGGACAAAATGTCCGGCACCACTGCAATAAAAGATCAAGGCGAATATCGGTAGCGGCTACCGATATTCGCCTATTGATTACCTCCCCCATTCCGAACATAGCCAATGAACATACATAACAAGAAGGGAGGCTACGAAGCAGATGAAGAAATTATGTTTGTTCGGGTGCAGCGCCAGACGCTGTACGATGGAAAGGAGGACTGATCGCATTAGCAACAGCTTTTGCATGACCCGGCACATCGGGTCGACCACCTACAAGGTGAAGGTAGTCTTAGCAGAGGACGGCAAGGAGACGATGGCGGAAAGAATTCTGCGGATGATGCGCAACGAGATGTTGGAATTGGGGGCAGACTGTGGTATACTTGATTTACCACAAGCGAGCCGTCAGTCTGGAAGGAGCGCCTAACTATGGCAACCAGAAAGACGGAAGAAAAAATTACTGCGCTCTATGAGCGCCTTTCCCGTGATGATGAACTCATTGGGGACAGTAACTCCATTCTGAATCAAGAGCTACTATGTAGAGGGTGGTCTCTGCCGGCCACTACTACTACATGACTGCGGCTCATCTGTGGAGAATTGACGAAGCAGTTATGGGAAAGGAGAAAATCCAGTAATTGCAAGCGATTCAACGCAGAAAGGAGTCAAATCAATCATGAAGTCCCAGTTTGAACAGATGGGCGGAACCTATACTCAGGTTGGAGATTACTTCATCCCTGATCTCGTCCTGCCCGATACCAAGGAATACCACATCGGAAAATACGGGCGGATGCGTCGCCGCTTTCTCAAGGAGCAACGCCCCATCGTCTACACCAACATGGTTTTGGAGGGTACGCTTTTCGAGCACCTTGCCGAGATCGATGAATCCTGCAACAGCCGTATGGAAATTATCTGCAAGGCGATGGCTGAGCGTGAGGGCGTGACGGAGGCATTGAAAGCAGCCGATCAACTTGAATGGGTACGTCGAATGAACAGCATCCGTGACAGAGCGGAAGAAAGCATTCTCCGCGAATTAGTTTACGATATGTAACCAAAAGGGGCGGCTCACAAGGAAAAACTTGTGAGCCGTTTTTTTCTGTTTATATGGCCTTATTTCAGTTCAATCAGGCTGTGGGGCATTGGAGATGCGGTTGCGAATATCGTCCGCAGTAGGAAACTGCTGCTCCAGTTCTTTCGGCAATGCGCTTGTCAATCGGTACTCGCTGACTCCCATCGGTTTGCTCATATCCTTTAACGCATATTCTGCAACCAGGTTGTTTTTGCTCTTACAGAGTAAAAGGCCAATAGAGGGCTGATCCTCCGGCTTTTTGAGGATCGCATCTACTGCTGACAGATAAAAATTTAGCTGCCCGGCATAGTCCGGCTTGAAGTCCCCTGTTTTCAGTTCAATGACCACATAGCAGCGCAGGTTCAGATTATAAAATAACAGGTCAATATAGAAATCGTCCCCACCGACGTTCAGATGATATTGATTCCCAAGAAAAGCGAATCCCGTTCCAAGCTCCAGCAACAGCTTTGTCACATCCTGTACCAATGCTCGCTCTATATCGCGCTCGACCATATCTTCCTTAAACGGGATAAAATCAAACACATACGGGTCTTTCATCGTCTGTATGGCAAGCTCGCTTTGAGGTGCTGCCAGACGGGTTTCAAAATTGGCTACCTTTTCCGTCAGAACCTGACGCTCATACAGTCCACTTTCGATTTGATGCACGAGGACATTTCGTGACCAGCCATTTTCAGCGGTCTTGTTGGCGTACCAGATATACCGCTCTGTGTCCTTGACCTTATCCATCAGAGCAATATTATGATACCATGTAATTTGTGCAAGCACCGCTTGCACAATTTCAATATCCGGGAACAGTGCTGCAAATTTGGCCATATATTTCAAATTCCGAACGGAATAACCCGTCACGTCAGGAAAAGCGATTTTAATATCCTGCGCCAGATTTTCCACAAACCGATTGCCCCAGACCTTGTGTTCATTGATGACCTGTCCAATGCTGTGATATAGAAGGATCAGCTCCCGATTCACATTGAGCGCCGCCTTATATTGGGCCGCTTTGATCTCACCCTTGATCGATTCAATGACGGCCAGATATTCATTATTGTTCATTAGCATATGCTTTTGCTCCTTAAGACTAAATTATTTGTCTTTATTCTTCGCCCGGCTCTTATACACATTATACTGATTCTTGCACTGGGGGCTGCAAAAAACCGCACTGGGGCGGCTTGCCACGAACGCCTTCATACAGTGCTTGCACAGACGAAGCGGCCTTTTATCATCCGCCAGCATAAAGCTGAACATCATCTGTAAGCCCAACAGCAGAGAGTAAAAGTCCCACTCGATGGTCGGCTTATCCAGGAGCAGGATCCGATAGGTCGGGGCAATGCCGCCAAACGCCGCCATGCTCTGCTGGTACAGGTCTCGCTGATCCTCGCTCAGTTTATCATAATCCAGATAGTAGAGAAAGCTGCCGGTCATGGTAAAGGCCAGGTCGGTAAACTGCTGTCTCAGCCAGTCATATCGCTCTGCGTAATCCCGCTGGAAGCTCATGTTGACCGCCATCGGTCTCTCGCTCATGGTCATGGCCAGCCCCATCATGGTTCTGTCCCCGTTGATATTCCACATGGATTCTATACCACGCTTGACCACATCCGGCTTTTCAAAGGGGAAGAAAACAGAGAGATAGTCCTCCGTGGACATGGTCTCTTCCTTTATAAAATGGTTCTTCGGCAGATAGACCGCCTCATATTCCATAAAATCCGGTGTGGTGGGCAGTGCGGTCATCAGGCCCAGCAGGCCATATTTGACAGCAAACTGTGAGATCGCCGCCTGTATCTCATTGTCCGGCTTTTTACTCATGCTCATGCGCCCGATATTGATCGCATCCACCACCAGACCTTCCGCATCGCTCAGAGGGTCGCAGGCGTGATGTAGAGAACGCCGGTCTTGTCCTTCTTCCACTCGTAATCACTG
>JAJPXL010000015.1 GCA_021205455.1 Clostridiales bacterium | reverse complement strand
GTCGGCATCAGCGGCGCGCCGCACTTCTCACAGCGGGGCATATGGCCCTGGTTCCACACCTGGTAGTCATAGCAGCGGGTGCCGCAGTCGATACAGATATTGTCCCGGAAGCTGCCCTGAAATTCCACCACATTTTGGGAGCCGGCGACGGTGTGCAGGCAGTCCAGATTCTGGGTGACAATGCCGTAGAGCTTCCCCTGGCGCTCCAGCTCCGCGAGCTGCTTATGGACGGTGCTCGGCCCCTTGACAAAGGTGGCGTCCAGGAAGGCGTCCTTCATGACCGCATAAAACTTCTCCGGGTTTTTGCGGACATACGAGGCGGAGAAGATGCGCCCGGCGTTCATCCTGCCAACGCTCTGCTTCAGCCTGCGCATTCCGTAGAGGTAGGAGATGCCTGCGCCGGTGACGGCGACGGTTCTGCTGCTCTGTTCCATGTATTCCTTAAGCTGATTGTATTCCTGTTTCATGGTTTGCAACCTCCTATTCTGTGAGCGGGAACGTTTACCCGTATATCATAGCAACAGCGCCCATCGGAGAAAGGCTATCCTTTTCGGTGGGCGCTGCGGGTTGATTTGATCAGATGTAGTTTACGCTGAGCGAGACGGATAATTCCCTCGGCTGCGGGGCTCCGCTGAGGCTGTAGCCAAGCGCTGCGGCGGAAACGGGCCGGAAGCCCTCCGGAATCCCCAGCTTGGCGCACAGCGCCGCGTTCTTAGCCAGGCCCTGCACAGCGCCCCAGAGATAAATATTGTCCACTCCGGCGTCCGTCGCGGCGATCAGCATATTCTCAATGACGCACGCAGCGTTGGCATATTCCACGCTGGGGGCCATCTGCTTGGGCGCGGCAGAGACGAAAACCACAACAGGCGCACCATAGAAGAAGTCCCGCTTTTCCATTTTCATGGCGGCGGCAGTGGTCTGATTGATCTCATCGAGAATGTCCTTGCTGCGGCATACCGTGAGGTGCAGGGACTCCCGCTGATTCCCGCCGATGGGGGCCTGGCAGCCCGCCTTTACGATGGTATCGACCACCTCATCCGGCACGGCGTGGTTCGGGTCAAAGTCCCTCGTTGATTTCCTTTTCGCAATGGCTTCTAATGTTTGCATAAAGAGTGCCTCCTTAATGTAATTCGATTGATTACATTATACCGTCTGATAATCGTAATGTCAAGTGTTACAATTGATTTTCCGGAAAAAATCTGTTATACTTTTAGCAGCACTGATATTGAGAGGGGAAGGCGGTTGTATGCGTGTCAGCAAGAAATTTCCAACAGCGGTTCACGCGCTGCTCTATGTGGCGGTCCTGTCGCCAAAACGTCGGGTGACAAGCACCCTCGTTGCGGAAAGCACCGGCTCCAACGCCGTCACAATCAGAAACATATTCCTCGACCTGTCCAGAAAGGGCCTGCTGACGGCCTCTGCCGGCAAGAACGGCGGCGTGCATCTCGCCAAGGAGCCGAAAGACATCACCCTGTGGGGTGTCTATCAGGCGGTGGAGACCAATGACGTGGAGGAGATGTTCAAGCTCCACAAAACGGACAGCGATTGCCCTGTGGGGAAGAACATCTATCAGCTCCTGTACCCCCATATGCTTGCCGCCGTGACCGCCATGAAAGGCAGCATGGAGCAGGTGACGCTGGGAACCCTGCTGGACGAGTTAAATGACCTGCTGAAAGACTTCCAGCCAGGCGCGTGTGCGGACAGTTTAACGGAGCCGCAGGAGGACGCACCTTGACCGGCTCTGCCCTGCGCCTTCCGTACGGACAGCGGTTCTATTCGCCGCGGGAGCCTCGTTATGAAATCCAAGCTGCCCGAACGGGAACAACGCCTAATCCAAATAATGAAGGCCCGTCAATTCTTCAGAAGCCTCCCACAGCTTTTTTGCCGTATCCAAATTGTGGGACGCTTTATTGGATTTGACGACATCCGGCATTCTGTCCTTTGACGGCCCGAAATACTCGCCGCCCGTGACCTCCTTGTCCGTAGCTGCGCGGATCAGAGGCATTGCGCCATAGATGGTTGGCTTAAGGAAGCTGGCAGCCTGCGTTAAGAGCTTTTTTGTGAAGGCACTGTTCGCCTGGGCCGGCATGATATTTGTCTGCGCCAGTCCGGGGTGTGCAGCAAGGGAAAGCGTAGACCTGCCGGTGCGCGTAAGACGCCGCTGCATTTCGTAGGCGAACAGGAGCATTTCCATCTTGGAACGCCCATAGGCCCTCCATCTGCCGTAACCCTTTCCATTCTCATAATACAGATTGTCAAAATCTATTTTATTTCCAAAAAAGTAGGCAAGGCTGCTGACGCTGACGACCCTTGCGCCGGGAGTTGCCTCCAACAGTTCCAATAACCTTCCGGTCAGCGCAAAGTGGCCGAGATAGTTCGTTGCAAAGTGGTTTTCAAACCCGTCAACGGTTTCGGAATACGGCGCCGCCATAATTCCGGCGTTGTTGACGAGGACATCGAGCCGATGGTAATTCTGCATGAAGTTATCTGCAAACTCTGCAACGCTTTTTTGGCTGGCAAGGTCTAAAAGCATGGTATCCAAATCCGCATCCGGATACTCGTCCTGTATTTTTTGCCTGGCGGCAGCTGCTTTCTGCGGATTTCGGCAGGCCATCACAACCTTTGCACCTTTACGGGACAGCTCCTTTGTTGTCTCAAACCCCAGGCCGCTGTTTGCGCCTGTCACGATCATCACTTTGCCGGAAAGGCCCGGTATATCCGCTAAGTTCCAACTCATACTCATTCCCCCACATGAAATTCCGATTGCAGCATATCCTTCAGCGTGACGTTCGGGTTCCGGTAGCGCCGACGCTTCTCCGGCACGTTGGGATGGCGAATGGCCTGATTCGGGCACCACATGATGCAGGCCATGCACTGCTGGCAGTCATGCCCCCAGACGACGCCGTCCTCCGTCAGGTGGATGTTCCCGTTTTTGCAGAGCTTCTCACAGACGCCGCACTTCGTACAGGCGTCCGAGGCATAGAAGCCGCCCTCCACGCTGTCCCGGTCCACGCCCAGCCAGCTGTTGAAGGATTTCGAGGCACCGGTGAGGAATTTGCGGTTGATGCCCTTCCGGTTCCTGGTCGGTGCGCCCGATTGGATTTTCTCCGCGATTTTGCCGGTGGACTTCGCCTCATGGTTCAGGTAGATTCGGTTGATTCCGTCCGGCATGGGGGAGAAGCCGACGATGTGGTTGGGCGGCATGGGGAGCATAAAGGTCTGCACCGGGAAGTCCGTCTTCGGCTGCAAAATGGCCTTCAGGTCGATGCAGACATAGCCGTCATACCCGCCGCAGGTGGCGATGATGAAGACTTTTTGCTGTCTGGAAATGCGCAGCTTTTCACACATTTCCCTCACGATTCTCGGCGGGCGGACAAACCAGGTGGCGGTCACAATGCCGACTCTCGCATAGTCCGGTGGAACCTCTGAATTCTCCCGCAGAGTGTAGACTGACAGAATATCCGTATTCCCCAGCTTCTCGCCAATGTGCTTCGCCACAGACAGGCTGTTCCCGGAGCCGGAGTAATAATAGATGACGGTTTTTTCAGCCATTTTGCACCTCCAGTTGTGTTCCTACTTCAGACCGACCCTTTGCAGGATAGAAGGTTTGCTGTCCTGCCAGATTTCCAGCACTTTTTCCTTATGATAGCCGTACATCTCTTCCTCGGCAAAGGGATAGGGATTCTTCCGGCTGCGCATCAGCAGCACGGGGGCGATGAAGCAAATGAGCATCGCAATGATCGCGCCGGGGACGCCGATCCAGAGCTGCCACGCCTTCTCCGGCATGGTGGTACAGACATACCAGATATAATAGATGGCGACAGGCAGCTGTAAAAACACAGTGGAACCCAGGCCAGGGTTATAAAACTCCTTCATCGAGAAGTTGATGAGCAGGCCGTGGGCCGCCAGCTGCACCAGCACGCACAACACCTGAGAGGCTCCCAGCCAAATCACATTGGGGAAGCAAATCGCCAGAATGTAAAAGGCGTAACACAGGAACACGTTGCAGATAAAGCACTGCTGCGCGTTAAAGGGGTACCGCTCCGGCGCTTCCTTCTCCCGGAAAGCGGCCATGTTGGTGATGGACGGCATCCCGCCGGGGAAGCCGTATTCCTCCACCTGATGAACCAGCATGGCCATCCAGCTGAAAATCAAAATCACCTGGATCTTCGGCAGGTGGTCGCAGCCCCACAGCCCCATCAGGAAAGCCAGGAGGACAAACAAAACGCCGCCGATCCAATACCAGTATCGTCTCCAGAATTTCATACCGTCTACCTCAAATCACTTCTTCCAGAAGGAGGGATACTTCTCATAATACTTGGCGTCGGCGAAGGCGAACACGTCCTTGTCCTGCTTATAGACCCACTTTTTCAGCGGCGTTTCCGTCAGGACAATGCAAATCAGCATCATAATGATGAACAGGATGATTGCCCAAAGCCAGTCGCTGCCGGTGACGTTTTCCAGGTGCGCGACGATGTAGACGCCCGCGGGCAGGAACATCATCCAGGAGGTGGCAATGCCGGGATGATAGATGGTTTTCTTCCCGTCCTTCCTCAGCCAGAAGTAGGTAAGCGTTCCGGCGCCGGTGTGAGCAAGCACCTCGATGAAGCACAGCAGCATCATGCAGAGGGCTGCGGCGTTGGACAGACCGGTGAAGAAGCTGAGCACCAGATAGCACAGAGGAATCCACTGCAACCCCACGTTGGTGATCATGTCCGTCAGGCGGCTCATGGGGAACCGGTCCAGCTGTTGCTTTTCCTTCTCCTTCGGCCCCAGCAGGACGTTATAGAAGATGTGGAGGCCGCCGGGGAACTTCCACTCCTCCAGCACATGGAAGGGCATGATCATTGCCACAAACACCGCGCCCTGGGCCCCCAGGGGCATTTCGTCCCAGAAGACGGCGGACAGCACGCCGGTGACGACGCCCGTCACGCAAAGAAAAATAATCCAGTTGATGTCGCACCATTTGTCCAGCTTTTTTACCATGGTTATTTGTCCTCCTTTGCAGTCTTTGCGGCCTTTGCCGCCTTGCGCTCCTCCCAGAGCGCCGCTACGTGCTCCTTGTTGTAGCCATACAGCCCCCGCTCCTCAAAGGGATAGGGGGAGTCCTTGTCCTTCATCACCAGAATCGGGACGATGAAGGTCAGGAGCAGCATGAGAATGGAACCGGGAATTCCCCACCAGAGCTGCCCTGCCTTTTCCGGCAGATAGGTGCAGACGTACCAGATGTAGTAAATCGCCACCGGCGTCTGCAAAACCGCCGTGGACGCCAGGCCGGGGTTGTACTTGCTCTTCAGCCGCACGTTCATAGCGATGCCGTGCCCCGGCAGCTGCCACACGCCGGCCAGCACCTGGCTGGCGCCCATCCAAACCAGGTTGGGGAAGCAGATGGGGATGATGTAGCTCAGGTAGCAGAAGAGGACGTTGCTCACAAAGCTCTGCCTTGCGTTCAGCGGGTAGCGCTCCGGATGCTCCGTCTCCCCCAGCCCTGCCATGTTGGAAATCAGCGGGAACCCTCCCGGGAAAGCGTACTCCTCGAACTGATGCATCAGCATCCCCATCCAGCTGAATATCAGGATGACCCGGAGCTTATCCATATGATAGCAGCCCCACAGCCCCATCCCGAAGGCCAGCAGCACAAAGAGGATGCCGCCGATGTGGTACCAGTTCCGCCTCCAAAATTTCATTTGATAAACCTCCTACAGAGCGAATAGTTGACAAATCTCTGTAGCTTTATTATAATGGACGAAGATGATTGAAGTCAACAGACTGTTGGCGTTAAAATGCCTTGTGGGCAACAAACACGGGTTCATTTGCGTTAAAATCAACAGTTCTTACAAATTTGTCGAGGTGAATCAGAAGGATGGAGAATCAGAGGGTGCGAATCAGCAAGGCCATGCTGAAATCCGGGCTGCTCAAGCTGCTCAGGGAAAAACCGCTGAGCCAAATCACGGTTTACGAGCTTTGCAAGGTGTCACAGATCAACCGAACGACATTCTATAAATATTATGGAAGCCAGGAGGAGTTGCTGAACGAAATCGAGATGGACTTCCTCCGGCAGCTAGACGAGGAATTGAAGCAGGTCATCACCCAAAGCTGCAATGCCCTGCCCCTGATTTTGCAGCATTTGTACGATCAGCGGGAGCTGTTCTGCCTCCTGGTGCGGTCGGTGCCCATGCAGGAATTTTCCACGCACCTGTTTGCCATCCCCAGCATCGGCGTTATCTTTCAGAATATGATAGATGAGAGCTATTATTCGGAGACAGATGTGAAGTATATCCGTCAGTTCGTCTTTCAGGGCACCTTTTCCGTCCTCTATGACTGGCTGAACAGCGCAAACCCTGAGCCGGTGGAGAAAATCGCTGACGTGCTGGGGCTGCTGAAAAGCAAATTGTAGGAGAAGGCTGACCCGGGCAGCCACGGATATGCCCGCCTTATCTGCGCACTTTTTTCACTCGTTCAGCCGCATTTGTGGTATAATGAGTCTTGAGGTGATGGGAAGATGGTCACAATTTTAGTCGTTGAGGATGACGCGATGGTGCGGCTGCTGACGAAAACCAAGCTCAGCCAGCGGTATAGAATCGTGGAAGCCGCCAATGGGCAGGAGGCGTTGGATGTCCTGGACCATGAGCATATCGACCTGCTGATTGTGGATATCCAGATGCCCGTGATGAACGGCTACGAGCTGATGCGCGCCCTTCGGGAGGCCGGAGACATGACGCCGGCAATCATGCTGACGGCAATGAACACCTTCGCCCATAAAAAGGAGGGCTTTGCCGCCGGTGTGGATGATTATATGACAAAGCCCATCGATTATGAGGAGCTGATTTGGCGAATCGAGGCCATTTTGCGCCGGGCCCGCATCGCAAACGAGAAACGCATCGTCATCGGAGCGTTTTCCATGGAGCAGGACACCTTTTCCGCCCGGTATCGGGATAAGACGATTCCGCTGACCAACAAGGAGTTTCAGCTGCTCTACAAGCTGCTCTCCTACCCGAACGTTGTGTTCACCAAGCAGCAGCTGATGGACGAGGTCTGGGGCTATGACTCCGAGACGGAATATGACACGATCAAGACCTATATCAGCCGCCTGCGCAGCAAATGCTCGGAATGTACGGAGTTTGAGCTGACATCCATTCGCGGCCTGGGGTACAGGGCGGTGATTCACAAGAAGGGAGACGCGCAAGATGATATGTAAAAGCAGACCCCGCTTCCGGTTGGTGCAGTTCCGTTGGATTTTCGCGGTGGACTGTGTTGTTGTAATCGGTGCGGTCATGGCCTACGGCGCAGTCGCAAGATTCTGGCTCGGCATGACGGAGGAGAACGCGCTCTCCATGGTGGCGATCATTCCGCTGATGGTGCTGGTCGTGGGGCTGAGTACCGCCATCATCCTGCACTCCATCCGCCGCAAAATGGGTACCCTGCTGGACGGCATCCAAGCGGTGTCGGACGGGGATTTGGACACAGAGCTGGATTGCAGAAACGCCGGAGAATATACCTCCATCTACCAGGGGTTCAACCGCATGACGGCGGAGCTGAAAAAGACGAAGCAGGAGATGCAGAGCTTTGTCAACGAGTTTTCCCACGAGTTCAAAACGCCCATCACATCCATCGCCGGTTTCTCCCAATATCTGCTGGACACAGGAGAGGGCATCGAAAGCCCGGAGCGTATGCAGTACTTGCAGGTGATTTCGGAAGAATCGCTGCGGCTGTCCACCCTGGCCCAGAATACGCTGCTGCTGTCCAAGGTGGAATCCTGTGAAATCATCGCCGAGAAGGAGCGCTATGACCTGTCCGAGCAGCTCCGGCACTGCGCCATCCTGCTGCTGCCCAAGCTGGAGCAGAAGGATATTTCGCTTGAGATGGAGATTGACGACCTCTGCTATACCGGAAACGCCGAGCTGATGGAGCAGGTGTGGCTCAACCTGCTGAACAACGCGGTCAAATTCACGCCGGAACACGGCAAAATCATGGTCACCGGCAAGCAGACGGCGGAGGAACTCGTCCTCGCCTTCTCTGACAGCGGCGTCGGCATGGACGAGGAGACGGCGGCCCACATCTTTGAAAAATACTATCAGCATGACACCGTCTCCGCCGTGCGAGGGAACGGCATCGGCCTTTCCATTGTGGCGCGCATCGTCGCGCTTTGCGGCGGCACCGTGCAGGTGCAGAGCGCGCCCAATGAGGGCAGCACCTTCACGGTCTGCCTGCCGCTGACCTGAGGAGAAAAGCCCTGCATTTTTTGCTCCGTTCACAATTTCTGCCACTCTTTTTTACTTTCATGCAACCTTCCGACCGTAGAATGAAGCTGTTCCGGGGGAGAGCCCAGGGAACGTTACGATTCCGTAAAGAAGGAGATAGCATGATGAAACAATTATATCTGTTGACCGGTGCAGCCGGTTTTCTGGGGAGCCATATCTGCGACGTGCTTCTGGAGCGCGGCGACCAGGTTCGGGCGCTGGTGCTGCCCGGGGACAAATCCGTGAAGTATGTCCCCGACGCGGTAGAAATCATTGAGGGCAACCTCTGCGACATGGCATCGCTGGATGCGTTCTTCACCGTCCCGGAGGGGACGCAGACCATCGTCATCCATTGCGCCAGCATGGTGACGACCAATGCCGACTTCAGCCAGAAGCTCCTGGACATCAACGTGGGCGGCACCAAAAACATGATTGAGCAATGCCTGAAGCATCCGGAATGTCAGAAGATGGTCTATGTCAGTTCCACCGGCGCCATTCCGGAGCTGCCGAAGGGGCAGAAAATCAAGGAGGTAGACCACTTCGACGCGGAGAGCGACCAGGTCGTCGGCTGGTACAGCAAATCCAAGGCAATGGCCACCCAGGCCGTTCTGGACGCTGTGCGGGAGCGCGGCCTGAATGCCTGCGTGGTGCACCCCAGCGGCATCCTCGGCCCGAAGGATTACGCCGTCGGCGAGACCACCGGCACGGTGATTAAAATCATGAACGGCCAGATGCCCATCGGCATGGGCGGCTCCTTCAACCTCTGTGATGTGCGGGACTTGGCAGACGGCTGCGTCAGCGCCGCGGACAAAGGCCGCACCGGTGAATGCTACATCCTCGGCAACGAGGAGGTCACCATGAAGGAGATGTGCAATATGCTCCATGCCGCCAGCGGCTGCAAGACGCCCTATTTCTATGTCCCCCTCAGCATGGCCTACAAGTTGGCAGAGCAGATGGAGAAGAAGGCGGAAAAGACCGGTGAGAAGCCGATGATGACCAACTTCGCCGTCTACAACCTGGCGAGGAATAACCAGTTTGACTACTCCAAGGCCGAGCGGGAGCTGGGGTATCACACCAGACCCTATGAGGACACCCTGCGGGACGAGGCAAACTGGCTTGTGGCGGGAGGCTATATCGCCTGACAAGGATGACTGAGGATGATACACAAGGCCGAGTAAAGCCTGGAGAGGAGAAAATCCAACTATGAAAGACAGCATTATAATCGAAAAGCAGGACAACACCACAGAGTATTTTACCGGCGGGAAGGCGTTCGTGGATGCGGTGGCAAAAGCTGGGTCCAAGGAGGAGCTGCGGAGCATTCTGAGCAAGGGCAGAATCGCCGACTTCAGCGATGAGGACTTGGAGGAGAGCTACCGGAACCTCGCGCTGTCGCAGCACTGGGACGCCGTACAGGAGATGTTTGAGGATAAAGACTACGCCAGCTGCTGCCAGAAGCTGGCGGCCTATGGCATCACCACATCGAAGGAGCATTTTGACCTGATTAACGATGTGATTGCAACCGCGTCGGATGATGCGCTGATTCACGAAATCCTCCATAACACCGATATGGATGCCACGCTGGCGACGCTGCGCGCGCATGGCTACTATGCAATCAACGCCGAATTCCTCGGCCTCGTCCACGACAACGCCGTCCATCTCTATGAGGATGCCCTGCTGACGGAGGAGGAATTGGCGGAGCTGTCCGGGCAGACCTTTTATGAGCGGTGCGAGAAATCCATCAACCTGATCTTTGCCCTGAGCACGATTGCAGGGCTTTCCCTGGGGGTCAGCGGCGTGGCAGACCCGGCGCTTCTGATTGCCATTGCAGGCGGCATCAGCCTGATGTTTGGGAAGGACGGTGCGGAGGAATGAGCGATGTCTGCGTTATCACGGGCGGAGGCAGCGGCATGGGCCTGGCTGCCGCAAAGTTCATGCCAAAGGAAAAAATCATCGTGGTGTCAGGCCGCACCGAGGCCAAGCTGCAAAAGGCGGTGGCCGAGCTGGTAACGCTGGGTTATACGGCGTACGGGAAGACCTGCGACACCTCAAACCGTGAAAGCGTGCGGGCGCTGGCGGCCTATGCGGCTTCCCTGGGCAAGGTGACGAACGTCATCAATGCGGCAGGCGTTTCCCCCAGCATGACGCAGGCAGAAGCCATTCTGAGAATCAACGCATTGGGCACCGTCTATGTCAACCAGGAGTTTGCTGCGGTGATGCAGGCGGGCAGCGTGATCGTGGACGTCTCCTCCAACTCGGCCTATGCCCTGCCGGGGTTCCTCACCAGCGAAAAGACCTATCGTCTGGCCGATACGGACGAAGCGCTGTTTTTGAAGAAGATGCTCCGGCTGCCCGGCCTGATGAAGGACGGGTACCAGCGCAGCGGGCTTGCCTATGCGCTATCCAAAAATTTTGCCGTCTGGTACGCGCAGAAGTCCGCGTTTGCCTACGGGGAGCGGGGCATTCGGGTCGCCTCCATCAGCCCCGGCCTGGTCGCCACCGGCATGGGCAACCTGGAGGCGGAGGAGGGCGGCAGTATGCTTGCCTACGCCTGTGAGAAGCGGATGGGCAAACCGGAGGAGTTGGGCTACGCCATCGCCACCCTGGCCGATGAGCGGAACGGCTACCTTGCGGGGGTAGACGTCCTGTGCGACGGCGGCAGCACGAACGGGAAGCGGTTTAGAAAGAAAGCGTAAAGGTGTTGGACTGCAATCCGGTTGGCTGAGAAAATGCGGACCACGGTTTGACACCGTTTTTGTGATGCAAAGTTTAAAAGCGCTATCTGATTTGCCATCAGGCAGGTCAGATAGCGCTCTTTTGCAGCGTGAAGCGGGCAAAGATATCCTCCAGGAGGGCCTACTGCCGTGGCAGGTCCTCCACCCGGATGCCCGAATCGATGCCCCACAGGGTAGGCTCCGCCTGCGTGGTCACCAGAATCGAGCATGGCAGGGCAAAGAGCGCTTTAAAGTCTACCCCCCCCGCGGCTCGGTGTTCAGGTCGTTGACCACCAGGAGCAATCTGGTGCGGGACGCGATCTCCTGCAAGACGCCCATCTTATACTCAAAATATTTCTCGCGGCTCCCGTATTCCTCCCTGGAATACTGCATATTGGATATTTGCACCTGGGAATCATCGGTTATGGCGGAGCAGATATCCGTGCTGACGTGCAGCACCAGCATCCCGTCATAGAAATGGCCGTAGCTGCGCATATAGGCTCTGGCCAGCGCGCTCTTCTCTATCCCTCCGATGCCGTACAGCACCACCGGCTCGGGCGACTCCGTGAGCCTCCGGTGAATCTCCTCCAGCAGATTCGTTTGCCCCACAGAGACCTCCTCCTCGGGAAAGCAGTAGGAGGCGAGGCGCAGGGAATGCCCCGCCTCGTACTGGGCCATCCTCTGACGGATACGCGCCTCGGCAGCCGCCGCCTGCGCTTCGTCCCGGAAGCCCGGGGGCGTGTCCGCATACTTTCTCCTGAGGGAAATTTGCAGCTGCTCCCATTCCAGCAGCTCCCCCTCAATTTTGCTCTCTTTCCTGCGGCGCTGCCCGCCTGCCGCCTCCGACGCCGTCCCGCGGGAGACGCCCAGCCCCTTGAAGTACAGGAACCGCAGGGATTTTTCCCCGGTTCCCTCAAGGCAGGCGTCCAGGTACCGATATGCTTCTATCAGCCACTGGCTGCATTCCCTCAGGTCGCCCCCGCTGCACTGCTCCTCATACAGGGCGAGGAACCCGATAATCAGCCGGTCCAGCCGGTCGCCGGTCACGGTGGTGTGCTCCTCCGTCAGGGGCAGATAGCCGAAGCGGCATAGCAGCTCGTCCATCCGCTTCCTGCTGATGAAGGGCTTCGTCAGCAGGAACAGGTGCCGAATCATGGTCCTGCGGGGAATTTCCCCGGAGAGCCTCATCAGGCGGTTGAACTCCGCGTCATAGGCCACCGTATCCACGTGCCGCTCCGGGAGGCTCTGCGCCGCGCTGGGCGTATAATGGCTGGCGTCCAGAACATAGGCGTGGCGCAAGTACCGGCTCCGGCCTGCGGAGGGAATGTTCAGATGCCAGATCCAAACCGGATGGAGGCGGCTCATGTACTCCTCACCCAGGGCGCGGAGGAACCGCACCCTCGGCCAGTACTCCTCGATATAGGCGTCCTCATCGGAAAAGGGCGGCTCCCAGGCCCGGTCGGAATGGTCATAGTAGGTCTGGAGGAACCGAATCAGCGCCTCGCCGGACAGGCCGAGGGCCTGCCCGAAGGCGGCGCACTCGCTCCGCCGGCAGGGGACGTGATGGCCGGTCCGCCAGAAGCGAATCTTCGAGATGCCGCCGTCCGTCTGTGGGGCCACGCCGTACATCCGCTGATAGAGCAGGGTGTCTGCCTCCCGCTTGCTCAGTCCGCCCTCCGCCTTCCGGAACTGTTCATAGAGCGCGTTCAGCTCCACGACCTCCGGGCGCTTCTCGCTGTGAAGGCTGATGCAGGTTTTCACGAGCTGCATCAATTTGCGCTTGCCGTCATCGTTCAGCATAACCATTCCATCTCCTTGCGTTCACAGACAGATACCACGGTTTCCTACAAACCCACCTTATAGCATCATCAAGGGAAACGCGATGTCATCCTTGTGAACTTTCACAGTTTCAAAAAATCGCTTCCGCGGCAAGACAGCGGCCCGACGGTCATCCATCGGGCCGCTGCTGCGGAAGCTTCGCGTTCAGGCGGCGTCCGCTGCCCTCCGGCGAGGAGGTCAGCGCATCATGACCTTGACACAGTAGGCCTTGGCCAGCTCATCGCCCGCCTCGGCGCATTCCTTCAGCGATTTTGTCAGCTTCTCCTTTAGCTTGCCGTCCGCTTCCTGGTTCATGGCGTTCCAGTTGGTCGGACTTTCCAGGGCCAGTCTGGCATACTCATCAATGGCGAAAGCGCTGCCAAGAGTGGCAGCATAACTCAGGCGACCTGCGCACACTTTCAGATTTTGCTCTATCTTGCCGAGCCTGGCGTAGATGCCTGTGCCATAGTTGTCCATGGCGAGGAAATAGGCGGGGAAGCCGGTGACCTCAGGGGGCACATAGTTGTCATCGTCCTTCGGGTGCCCGGCCGCCAAAGCATCATAGGCGTCATCCAGCGCCTTGCCAAAACGCTTTGACTCCTTTTTTTCCCGCTTGAGCATATGCTCCAACCCTTTGTTCACGTTATCCATGTCAAGGTCATCCGGAATCTCCGCAAGATTCACGTCAAGGAAAAATTCCCCCAAAACCTCTGCGTTGCACGCATACTCTCCATAACTCCACCCCTCTACCTTTGTTGCATTAGAGAGGCAACTGTTAAAGAGCCTGAAAAAAATTTCACTGTCATATTCATTCTTTATACGAGCAGTCAGCAGCTTCTGATGATGCTCAAAGGTGTTGAAGGCCGCGAAGCCGATCTTCCGCATCCGCAGGGTTTGCTCGCTCAGCTTCGTCTTCAACATAAACGCAGGCTTATCGTACCACTGGAAGAAGTTGTCCAGCCACTTCCTGCCCTCGGCGTCGCCGGATGCGCCGGCCCTGGCGCGCTTGTAGCAATCCTCCGCCTTCTGGGGGTCGAAGGGAAGCCGACAGCCGCAGTCGTAGTACAGCCCCAGCAGGAAATACCCCTGCCAGCCCTGGGGGTAGTTCTGCAGCGCCTCCTCCAGGGCGGCGAAGAATTCCGGTTTTTCTTTTTTTGCCGCCTTCTGATAGGCGTCCCAAAAGGCGTCCCCCGGCGCGTTCGGTTTCTTACTGAATAATCCCATGACGATTCCTCCTGACAGTTAATTGAAGTAGACGTGACCGACGTTGGTGTCGGCCTCGCTGCCGGTCATGCTATATACATTGGAGATGGTGACGACGTCGCTGCTGTTGCTCTCGTTCACATACTCCACACCCCAGCCGAAGTCGTTCCTGCGGCTATACAAGGTGCCGCCGATGGTAATGTAACTGGGCAGGTCGCTGGGGGAGTAGGTGCCGCTTCCCGCCGAGGAGCCGCCTGTAGAGCCGCCCTCGCTGGGGCCCGGCTCGCCGCCGCCGCTGCCGCCGCCGCCCAGGGCGGAGAAGAGGATCAAGAGGCCGATGACCGCACCCACCGTCAGCAGGAAGATATAGTAGAAGATGCCCCACACGAAGGGGAAGGCCACCAGGAACACCGCCGTGCCCAGCACGCCCAGCAGATGGTGCAGCACATCCTTCCCGTGGGTCAGGTCCAGCACCAGCCGTACCACCTTATACACCACCACGGCCAGGGCCGCCACCTGCAGCAGTACGCTGACGGTGGCCATGGCGCTGGACTCCAGATAGCCCAGCAGCCAGCCCACCTCCACCAGGAGCAGGAAGGCCAGCCAGCCGCCCCAGAAGGACCGGGCGTCCCCCCTCGCAGGTTCCCGGGTGAAGTCCTGCCCGGCGTAGTTGTTCTCAAACAGGCTGATCGTGCCCCGGTAGAAGGGCTGGAACACCAGCACCAGCACGCCGAAGGCCAGCAGCATGACCCCTACGGCGGCTAAGGTCTGGATGTCCCCATCGTCAATGTGGGTTGTCAGGTAGACTGTGGCCGTGTCCTGAATCGCCATCCCCTTGTCGCACAGGGCTTCGTTCAGGCTGTACAGCCCGCCGAAGATGCCGCCGGTCAGGTTCCCGGCGATTTGAATCAGTGTCTCCATCTGTCATCAACCTCCCAAAGAATGAATCAGTTCCAGGACGCTGGCAGCGTCCGCATCGCCGCCGTCGGAGGCCTTTTGCAGCCAGAACAGGGCCTTTTCCGTATCCTGGGGCGCGCCTTCGCCCAGGTAGGACATACTTCCCAGCAGACCCTGGGCGGTTACGACGCCGCCCTCCGCCGCCTTGGTGATCCAGAAGAGGCGCTTCTCATCGTCCTTCGGCACGCCCTTATGCTCGCCGTCGAAGTACATGGCGTACTCGTACTGTGCGTAGGATTGGCCCTGATTGGCGGCCTTGCCCAGCCAGTAGAAGGTCTTTGCGTCGTCCTTGGGGACGCCGAGGCCGTTCTCATAGCGCTTGGCCAGGGCATATTGGGCATTGTTGTCACCGCCTTCGGCGGCCTTCGTCATCCAGTAGACCGCCTTCTCGGTGTCCTGGGGGACGCCGGTGCCCTTCTGATAGTAGCCGGACAGCTCTGACTGGGACTGGGCGCATCCGCCCTCGGCGGATTTGATGTACCACTGGGCGGCCTGCTCCTTGTCTCCGAGGACGTCGAAATAGTCGCCGCAGACGCCCTGGGCGATGGCCTGGTAGGGGCAGCTGTCGTCAAGGGCGAATTTTTCCGCCAGAGCGTAGGATTCCTCCCGCTTGCCCTCCCGGAACAGATTGGCGGCCTGCGCCAGGAAAGCGTCTGCCTCCGCCGACTGCTCCTCCGTCAGTTCCAGCGGGGTCGGTTCCTGCTTCTGGGCGGCTGCCTGTTGGGCGGCTGTTTGTTGTGCGGCGGCCTGCTGCTGTGCTGCCTGCTGTGCGGCTGCCTGTTGGGCTGCGGCCGCTGCGGCAGCGTTCTGCCGCTCCGTTTCCTCCTGTCTGGCGCGCTTCTTCTTGAAGTGCCGCCAAATCAGGACGACGATGATGATCAGGATGATAAGTTCCATATACGCCTTTCCTTTCTCTCTTGTATTGGGGTTCGGTTTGCTGTGCCTATACGAAACTTAGTATAATGGATATTTCCAACGCTGTCATCGTTCTAAACTTTAACATTTTCCTTTTTTTCGCCGATGGAGCGACTTTTTTTCGGCGGCGGCTGGCGCAGGGCGCAAAAAACCGCCCGGCCGCAGGCGGTCGGGCGGTATGCGGAGGGCGGCTGAGGCGGCCCTTACCTCATGTTTTCCTTCATAAAGGCTTCGATTTTGTCGAACGGGATCACATCCATCCTGTCATACAGGTCGGTATGCACCGCGCCGGGGATGAGGAGCAGCTCCTTGTTGCTGCCGGTCAGCTTGGCAAAAGCGTCACGGCTGAAATAGCAGGAGTGGGCCTTGTCTCCGTGAATCACGAGGACGGCGGAGCGGATCTCCTGGCTGTATTGCAGGATGGGCATATTCAGGAAGGACTGGCAGCCCGTCACGTTCCAACCCCCGTTGGAGTTCAGGCTGCGGGGGTGATAGCCCCGCGGGGTCTTGTAGTAGTCGTAATAGTCCTTCACGAAGAAGGGGGCGTCCTCCGGCAGGGGGTCCACCACGCCGCCGCCCAGGGCATAGGTGCCGCTCCTGTAGTCGGCGATACGCTGGGCGCAGAGGGCCTTGCGCTTTTCGCAGCGGGCCTCCTCGCTGTCCTCGCTGTCAAAGTAGCCGTTGGCGTTGACGCGGGCCATGTCGTACATGGTGGAGGCCACGGTCACCTTGATGCGGGTGTCCAGCGCCGCCGCGTTCAGGGCCATGCCGCCCCAGCCGCAGATGCCGATGATGGCGATTCGCTCCGGGTCCACGTTGTCCTGGACAGAGAGGAAGTCCACCGCCGCCATGAAGTCCTCGGTGTTGATGTCCGGGGAGGCCACATAGCGGGGCGTGCCGCCGCTCTCGCCGGTATAGGAGGGGTCAAAGGCGACGGTCAGGAAGCCCCGCTCCGCCATGGTCTGGGCGTACAGGCCGGAGGACTGCTCCTTCACCGCGCCGAAGGGGCCGCAGACGGCGATGGCGGGGAGCCGCCCTTCTGCGCCCTTCGGCTCATAGAGGTCGGCGGCCAGGGTGATGCCGTAGCGGTTGTGGAAGGTCACCTTTCGGTGGTTTACCTTGTCGCTCTTTGGGAACACCTTGTCCCATTCCGTTGTCAGATTCAGCTTTTCTTCCATAGGGATAACCTCGCTTTCTGTTCTCAGTGCAAACTGCCGTACTGGCTGTCGTCCACCGGCTCCAGCCACTCGTTGGAGGTGTGCGCTCCCGGTACCTCCACCGCCAGGTGGGAGAACCAGCTGTCCGGCGCGGCGCCGTGCCAGTGCTTCACGCCGGCGGGGATATTGATGCAGTCGCCGGGCTTCATCTCCACGGCGTCCTTGCCCCACTCCTGGTAGTAGCCCCGTCCGGCCACGCAAATCAAAATCTGACCGCCGCCCCGGTCGGCGTGGTGGACGTGCCAGTTGTTGCGGCAGCCCGGCTCAAAGGTCACGTTGCAAATCCCGACCTGTTCCGTGGACACGGGGGCCAGGTAGCTCTGCCCGATAAAATACTGCGCGAAGGCGTCGTTGGGTGCGCCGATGGGGAAGACCATCTCGGCGGCGTGGGCCTCCTTCGCGCTGGCGGGCCGGGCCTCCTCCGCCCACACCTCCTTCGCCAGGTAGAACACCGCCCAGGCCTTGGGCCAGCCCACATAGAAGGCGGCGTGGGTGATGATGGCCGCGATTTCCCGCTTCGTCACCCCGGCCCGCTTCGCGTTCTCCAGGTGATACTTCAGCGAGGAGTCGGTGATGCCGGAGGACATCAGCGCCACCACGGTGATGATGCAGCGGGTCTTGTGGTCAATGTCGCGGTTGTTCCAGTTCTCGCCGAACAGCACGTCATCATTGAAGTGGGCGAAGTCAGGCGCAAAGTCGCCCAGGGTGCTGCGCCCTGCGGTCTGTGTGATTTTTTCCATGGTAAACCTCCGTTCTGAACTGTTCCAAAGCACGCCCGTTACAGCGTCTGAACCCACTGCTTCAGGCTCGCCTCGGATGCATTGCCGGGCAGCAGCCTGCCGGTGACGATGACCGTATCCGGCGAGACGGACGCTTTCAGCACCTCCGCCGTCCGGCCAAAGCCGCTGCCGCCGGAGGTGGCGAAGAGGACGATTTTCTTTCCGGAGAAGTCATAGCGCTCCAGGAACGTGTTGATGATGGTGGGTGCGACGCCCCACCAGATGGGAAAGCCCAGAAAGATGGTGTCATACTCGGCGATATTGGCGTCCTGGTCGGCCAGCGCCGGGCGGCTGGACAGGTCGTTCATCTCGACCGAGCTGCGGGAGCGCGGATTTCTCCAGTCCAGGTCGGCGCTCGTGTAGGGCGCCTCCGGCCTGATTTCGTACAGGTCCGCGTCCGCCGCCTGGGCCAGTCTGTTTGCCACGCCTGCGGTCACGCCGCTGGCGGAAAAGTATGCTACTAACGGTTTGCCTGTCATATCAAGGTCCTCCTTATTTTCTTCGTCGGTTGCAGCGTATAAATCAGGTAGTCCACCTGGTCCACCAGCTGCTGCTGGCCGTGCAGCTCCTCCATCAGCGTTGCCCGAACCCGCTGCAAAAGGTGCAGCTTTTCCTCCGGGGTCTTCCCCTCGGATTCCAGCATCGTTTCAATCTCCGTGATCGTCATGGACATCCCTCCTGTCAGATGCAATTTTGGAACGGCCCGCCTTCCGGGCGTTCCTGCTTCTATTATAATCCCCCAGCCCCTCAATATCAAATGCCTGATTTCATTGGACAGCTATGCCTGGAAAGCATTTCATCTGCTCCACAAACCGCTCCACTGCCGCAGATAGTGGCTGGCTCCGCTTCCAGGCGAATACACTGTCCGAGTAGATTTCCGGGCAAAGCGGACGGCTCACGATTTTCTTCTCATCCCAGAACAGCATCGCCCCTTCTGTGAGAATGGAATATCCAAGCCCAGCCTGCACCATCAGCGCGCCGTTTGTCGCCAAATTGCTGGTGAACAGCACCTGCGCCTCTGAAAAGGCGCTCCCAAACCAGTTGGATACCTCGTTGCGGACAGTGGCACGCGCCGGCAGAATCAGCGGTTTTCCCTTAAAGTCTTCGGGGGAAACCGCCGCTTTGGCGGCAAGGGGGTCGTCTGGTTTCATCAGAGCCACCCAGCGCTCCCGATGCTCCAGACGCAGGAAATCAAACCGCTCAATATCGATGGGTTCCAGCAGAACGCCGATATCAACAATGCCCTTTTCCATCTGGTCTTTCACGACATCCGCATTTGCCGTAAAAATATCATAGGTGACCAGGGGATACGTCTCGTGGAATGCGGCAATCATATCAGGCAAAAGGCTTACCGCCGACAGTTCTCCGCAGCCGATAACAATCTTTCCCTCAATCAGGTTCTCCTGGCTTACCAGCTCTTTCTGCGTCCTGTCCACGAGGGAAAGAATTTCCTCTGCCCTGCGGCGGAGCAGCATCCCTTCCTCCGTCAGGGTGATTTTCCTGGCACCCCGCTCAAACAGCTTAACGCCAACCTCATCCTCCAGCGCCGCAAGCTGCCTGCTTAATGTTGGCTGCGTGATATGCAAGCGTTCCGATGCCCGGCTGATGCCGCCTTCCCGGGCGACTGTGAGAAAATAACGAAGGACGCGAATCTCCATAGGATACCTCCTTGTTCTGACAAGCTGTGGACGCATGATGTAGCTTCTATTACCGGCTTGATTCCTCCGGCTCAGGGTTGCGTCCGCCGCCTGTGTTACCCTGTTTGTCGCGTTTTCTTTCCTGCTTCTATTATAGTTCCACAGCCCTTCAATATCAAATACCTGATTTCTATTGGATACCAATGCCTGGAAAGCATTTCATGCGTTACCCGTTCCCGGAAACGCAAAGAAACCAGACGAACGGTCTCCCGTTCGTCTGGTATTCTTTTGCTGAGGGGTTATGCTGCGGGCTGCCAGGGGCAGCGGAGGGAATCAATACTGCTCTTCGTCCTGCAAGGCGCTGACGCCTTCCTCGCCGGTACGAATCTTGACCACGTTCTCCACGTTGTAGACGAAGATCTTGCCGTCGCCGTAGTGGCCGGTGTACAGCACCTTCTTGGCGGTGTCGATAATGGTCTCCACCGGAATGGTGCTGACCACCACCTCCACCTGCATACGAGGCAGCAGGGTCGCTTCATGCACAACGCCGCGGTAGTACTCGGGGCGGCCCTTCTGGACGCCGCAGCCCAGGACGTTGGTGACCGTCATGCCGGTGACGCCCGCCTCCATCAGGGCGTCCTTCAGGGCGGGGAACCGCTCCTGCTTGACCACGATTTCCAGCTTGGTGATCTTCTCGCCTGCCGGAGCCGCTTCCTCCGACACAGGCATGGTGCTCTTGACCTCCACAGGTACGGCGGCCTCTACAGGCACATCGCCGGTGACTGTGACGGGCAGCCCGCTGCCGGAATAGTGGGGCATGGGGGCGAAGTCCGCATAGGCGCTGGTCAGGCCGTGCTCGGTGGGGTCCAGGCCCTGGACTTCCTCCTCTGCGGAGACGCGGAGGCCCACAGTCTTGTTGATGATGAAGAAGGTCAGGGTGATGGCCGCCGCCGTCCAGGCCGCCACGGAAAGCACGCCCAGCAGCTGGATGCCCAACAGGCCGAAGCCGCCGCCATAGAACAGGCCCACCAAGGTGTCATTGCCCGGGGCGGAGGTGGTGGCGAACAGGCCCACCGCGATGGTGCCCCAGATGCCGTTCAGGCAGTGAACCGCCACAGCGCCCACGGGGTCGTCAATGCGGAGCTTGTAGTCCAGCAGCCACACGCCGAAGCACACCAGCAGGCCGGACACGATGCCGATGATGGCCGCGCCCAGGCAGTCGGTGACATCGCAGGGGGCGGTGATGCCCACCAGGCCGGCCAGAGAGGCGTTCAGGCACATGGAGACATCCGGCTTGCCGTACTTGAGCCAGGTGAAAATCATACAGGTGACCGTTGCCACAGCGGGGGCGACGGTGGTGGTCAGGAAGATGGAGCCCAGCTGCTCCACCGTGGTGGCGGCAGCGCCGTTGAAGCCGTACCAGCCCAGCCACAGGATGAATACGCCCAACGCGCCCAGGGGCAGGTTATGTCCGGGGAAGCTGCCCACCTTGATGGAGCCGTCCTTCTGCTTGGTGAACTTGCCGATACGAGGCCCGAGCATCTTTGCGCCGATGAGGGCGGAGATGCCGCCTACCATGTGGATGGCGCAGGAACCGGCGAAGTCATGGAAGCCCAGCTGGGCCAGCCAGCCGCCGCCCCAGATCCAGTGGGCCTCGATGGGGTAAATCAGCGCGGAGATGACCGCGGAGTAAATGCAATAGGACAGGAACTTGGTACGCTCCGCCATAGCGCCGGACACGATGGTGGCGGTGGTGGCGCAGAACACCAGGTTAAAGACGAAGTCCGAGAAGTTGAAGTTCTCGTAAGCGGTGAAAATGTCAAAGCCGGGCTTGCCGATCAGGCCGGCCACATCCTCGCCCAGCAGCAGGCTGAACCCGATCAGAATGAACACGACGGTACCAATGCAGAAGTCCATCAGGTTCTTCATGATGATGTTGCCGGAGTTCTTGGCCCGGGTGAAGCCTGCCTCCACCATGGCGAAGCCGGCCTGCATCCAGAACACCAGTGCGGCGCCAATCAGGTACCATACGTTAAATACTGCATCCATATAACTCTCCCTTTCATGAAAAAGCGTATTCCTCGCACACACTGCCCCGCAGTATCTGGAACAATGTGGCTGCCAAACCTTGCGGAAACCCGCAAAAAAAGAGAAAGACAGGGACGGTTCAGAGGCTTCTGACGTCCTTGTCTTTCTGATGGTGCCAGTATACTACTTGCAAGCTCGTCCTGTCAAGCTTGCATTTTTGATTTCTGCGAACTTCGTTTAAACTGCTCTTTTCTGCTAAAAATGCAAGTACAATTTTGAAAAAATTCACAGCCGGTTCTCAAAGGTAGATTTTTGATTCTCCGCAAGAGAAGGCATCGGCGCGCGGCCCAGCGGCCGCCAGACTGTGACCAGCATGGTGATAAAGGAGGCCAGCCCGCCGATGACGTTGGAAATCGGCTCCGCCACAAACACCCCATAGACCCCCAGCCAGCGGGGCAGGAGCAGCGTCAGCGGCACCACCAAAATCACCTTCCGGAAGATGGAGAAGAACACGGCGGAGTGCGCCTTCCCCAAGGCCACGAAGGTAGACTGGGCGGAAAATTGCAGCGACATGAACACGAAGGCGAAGAAGTAAATCCGAATCGCCTCCGTCCCAGCGTCCAGCAGGGCACTGTCCGTGGTGAACAGCCCCACAAAGGCATGGGGCAGCAGCAGAATTGCCAGCCAGGCCACCAGCGTGTAGCCGAAGCCCAGTGCCGCCATAAAGGCGATGCCCTGGCGCACCCGGCGGTAATCCTTTGCGCCGTAGTTGTAGCCCAGCACCGGCTGCGCCCCGGAGGTCAGCCCCTGCACCGGCAGAGTGAACAGCTCCCGGACGGAGTTCAGGACGGTCATGACGCTGATGTACAGGTCGCCGCCGTAAGCGCCCAGCATTTGGTTGCAAACGATTTGCACCAGGGAGTTGGTGGCGGACATCATAAAACCGGTCAGGCCCAGGGCGGTAATCTCCCGGGCCATCCTGGGCTGCACCGCCAGGTCGGCCCGGCGGATGCGGAGCCGGGATCTTTTGCTCAGGAAGAATTGCAGCACCCACAGGGCGGACACCGTCTGGGCCAGCACCGTGGCCACCGCCGCGCCGGTAATGCCCAGGTTCAGCGCGAAGATGAACACCGGGTCCAGCACCAGGTTGATGACCGCACCTAGTACGGTAGTCAGCATCCCCACCCTGGGATAGCCCTGCAGGTTGATGAAGCCGTTCATGCCGGTGCTGAACATGACGCACACCGTCCCAAGGATGTAGACGGAGAAGTACTGATGGGCGTAGGCGTAGGTCTCCTCGCTGGCCCCAAACAGGAACAAAATCTGCCGCTCAAAGATGAAGCAGACCGCCAGCACCGCCGCCGAAGTCCCCAGCAGCAGGGACAGGGTGTTACCGAAGATGCGCTGGGCCCGCGCCTGATTCCCGGCGCCCTCCGCAATGGAGCAGAGGGGCGCTCCACCCTGGCCGAACAGCAGGGTGAAGGCGCTGATAAGCGTGACAATGGGGGCGGAAATGCCGATGCCAGTGAGGGCCAGCTCGCCGCCCTCCGGCAGGTGGCCAATGTAAATGCGGTCCACAATGTTGTAAAGCACCTGCACCAGCTGGGCCACCGTCAGCGGCACCGCCTGGGCCAGAATGTTCCTCCACATCTTCCCCTGGGTAAAATCGCCTTTCATAGTATCTTCTTCACATCCCGATGCGCAACAAAAGTTTAAAGTATCATCCGATTATTACAGCATATTGTATTACTTTTCCCGGGAAAGACGCTCCTTCCGGTTGCCCCATACCGTCACATCCGTTCCCGCGCAGAGGGCCAGGTACAGCAGCCAGCACAGGCAGTAGCTCAGGAGGGAATTGCTCAGCTCCGGAATGGGCATCAGCTGCCAGTAAGAACCGCCCAGCACCCCGTCTATCATGTTGAACACGCAGGAAATGGGCATCAGCGTCAGCGGCCACACGTTCAGCAGCGTAAAAAGTTCCTTTGCGTCCTGCTTCTGCTGCCCGATGTACTGCCCCACAGCGAAGACGGCGCAGCCCACCGCCATCAGGAGGAAGCCAACGGCCACAGACACCTCTGTCTGCCAGACAACCCAGATGCAGATCGCCGTCACCAGGCCCACAAAGTTGCACGCCGTGGCGATAACGGTGAAAATCCTCGCATCCGCCCGTTTCTCCGGGGCGGAGGGGACGGGTTCTGTCCCTTTGAGCAGGTAGTCCGTGGTGACGCCGAAGTAGTCGCTGAGCAGGACGAGCTTTTCCAGCTCCGGCGTACTCTGCCCGCTCTCCCATTTGGACACAGCCTGCCGGGACACCCCAGCCTGCTCCGCCAGCTCCTCCTGGGAAATGCCTTTCTCTTTCCGTAAGGTTTGAATTCTGTCTGCCAGGTTCATGATAAATGCCTCCTTGATTTGATGGCATTATTGTAGCAGATGGGGCGGTTGCGCCGCCACCATCCCGACCTTGCACTTTGTCAACCGGCGGTTGCGTTTGACGAAGGTTCGGCTGCCGCCACAGGATACGCTATGAATAAGGGTGATATACTGCTCGATTTCTGCAAGATACTGCTCTATCCTCTCCGCCGGGCCGGGCAGTCCAGCCCGATGTCCCGGTTGGCGTAGCCGTTCAGGCTGCTGTCTCCGAGATTGCCCGCCAGGAACTCATAGTAGCCTTGGCAACCAATCATAGCCCCGTTGTCTCCGCAGAGGGACAGCTTCGGCAGATACAGCCTGTCCCCCCGCTGGGCGCAGGCTTCCTCCAACCGGGCGCGGATGGTGGAGTTGGCGGCCACGCCTCCGGCGCAGGCCACCTTGCCGTAGCCCAGCTCCTCTGAGGCCAGCATGGCGCGGGGCACCAGCTCATCCGCAATGGCGGCGGCAAAGCTGGCGGCGAAGTCGGGCAGGTTCAGTTCCTCCCCCTTCTGCTGGGCGTTGTGAATCAGGTTCAGCGCCGCCGTTTTCAGCCCGGAAAAGGACATATCCAGCGGCGCGCCGTCCACCTTGGAGCGGGGGAGGCGGTACCGCTTGGGGTCGCCCCCCTGGCTCAGCCGGTCCATGGGGCCGCCGCCGGGATAGCCGATGCCCAGCACCCGGGCCACCTTGTCAAAGCACTCCCCCGCCGCGTCGTCCCGGGTGGCCCCCAGGAGGCGCATTTCCGTATAGTCCTGCACATCCACCAGCAGGGTGTTGCCCCCGGAGACGCAGAGGCACAGGAAGGGCGGCTCCAGGTCGGGGTGGGTGATGTAGTTGGCGGCGATGTGTCCCCGGACGTGGTGTACCGGCACCAGGGGCACCCCCAGGCCGTAGGCCGCGCTTTTGGCGAAGTTCACCCCCACCAGCACCGCCCCGATCAGGCCGGGGGCGTAGGTGCAGGCCACAGCGTCGATGTCCCGCCGGGTGATGCCCGCATCCAGAAGGGCCTGGTCCGCCAGCTGGTAGATGGCCTCCAGGTGCTTGCGGGAGGCGATCTCCGGCACTACGCCGCCGTAAATCGTGTGCATATCCACCTGGGAGGCGATGGCATCGGATAGCACCCTGCGCCCGTCCTCCACCACCGCTACGGCGGTCTCGTCACAGGAGGATTCCACGGCCAGGAGTATCATACCGGTTCCTCCGCTTCCGCCCGAAAGTCCAGCGTCATAATGAGGGCGTCCTCCTTCGGGTCGTCATAGTAGTCCTTCCGGCGGCCCACCTGGGCAAAGCCGTGCTTCATGTAAAGGTTCTTGGCTGCGACGTTGGACGGGCGCACCTCCAGCGTCAGGAAGGACAGGTTTTGCGCCCGGCCGAACTTTAAGAACACCCCCAGCAGCGCCGAGGCCACCCCCTGCTTCCGGTATTCCTGCCGGACGGCGATGTTGTTGATGTAGCCCTCTCCGGACACCACCGTCAGCCCCGCGTAGCCCAGCACCACATCGTTGCTGCCGTAGGCCACGATGAAGGAGGACAGGGGGTTCTCCAGCTCCTCCTCCAGCATCTCCAGCGTCCAGGGGTGGGAGAAGTTCTGGGCCTCGATTTGGGCCACCTGCTCTGCGGTGTCCCGGTCCATGGGGAGCAGGCGGTAGCCCACCGGCTCCCGCTTGGCGATGCTGGCGTTATATGGTACAAAATTCATGGCGATTCCTCACAATTCTGTCTGCGTTTCTCAATGGGCGTCCGCCCAGCTGTGGCCCACCTTGGCCTCGGCCACCAGCGGCACCTTCAGGGAGATGACCTGTTCCATCTCCTCCTCCAGCAGCTGGGCCACCTGCTGGCCTTCCGCCTCCGGGCACTCTACGATCAGCTCGTCGTGGACCTGCAACACCAATCGGCCCTGTAAGCCCTCCGCTTTCAGCCGGTCCTGCACCCGGATCATGGCCAGCTTGATGATGTCCGCCGCCGTGCCCTGAATGGGCATATTCAGCGCCACCCGCTCCCCGAAGGAGCGGAGGTTGAAGTTGCTGCTTTTCAGCTCCGGCAGCCAGCGCCGCCGCCCCGCCAGGGTGGAGACGTATCCATCCGCCTTGGCCTGCTCCACCACCGCCTTCTGATAGGCCCGCACGCCGGAGTAGGTGGCGAAGTACCGCTCCATATAGTCCTTGGCCTCCGCCACGGTGACGTGAAGGTCCTGGGCCAGGGAGTAGGCGGAGATGCCGTAGACGATGCCGAAGTTTACCGCCTTGGCGGCGGAGCGCATCTCCCGGGTCACATCCTCCAGCGGCACGCCGAACACCTGGGCGGCGGTGGCGGTGTGGATGTCCACCCCCAGGCTGTTGAAGCCCTCCTGCATGGCCTTGTCGTCTGCGATGTGGGCCAGCAGCCGCAGCTCGATTTGGGAGTAGTCCGCATCCACCAGCACGTTGCCGGGGGCTGCGATGAACATCTTCCGCATCTCCGCCCCCAGGGGGGTGCGGACGGGAATGTTCTGCAAATTCGGCTCCACCGAGGACAGCCGCCCTGTGGCGGTGACGGTGTTCTGGAAGGAGGTGCGGATGCGGCCGTCCGGCTCGATGACCTTGGTCAGCCCGTCCACATAGGTGGATTTCAGCTTGGTCAGCTGGCGGTACTCCAAAATCTCCCCGATGATGGGGTGGTGGCCCTCCAGCTTCTCCAGCACCTCGGCGGAGGTGGAGTAGCCCCGCTTCGTCTTTTTGTAGGCGGGCAGCTGGAGTTTGTCAAACAGGATGTGACCCAGCTGCTGGGTGGAGTTGATGTTGAACTCCTCCCCGGCGTAGCCATAGATGGCGGACTGAGCGGCGGCGATGCCGGTTTGCAGCATCTCCCCAAAGGACACCAGCGCCTGCCTGTCCACCAGCACACCGGCCCGCTCCATCTCCGCCAGCACCGGGCAGAGGGGCAGCTCGATGTCGGTCAGGACGCTCGTCAGGCCGTACTCCTCCAGCTTCTTCCCCTCCGCATCACGAAGGGCGGCAATCAGGGCGCTGTCCTCATACCGGGCGGTCTGCTCTTTCAGGTCGTCGGACAGGGGCTGGAGCCCGTCCTCGGCCTTCTTCTGTGGGCCGGATTCCATGTCCCGCTTGAAATAGGTCATGGCCAGGCGGTGCAGGTCGTAGCTCCCCGCTGTGGGCTCCAGCAGGTAGGCCCCCAGGGCCGTGTCAAAGACGAAGCCCTCCGCCGGCAGCCCCTGCCGCAGCAGCTGATTGCACAGCTCCTTGACGCAGTGGGCCGCCTTCTTCACCTCTTTGGAGAAGAGCGCCCGGAGCAGGGCGTTATAGTCCCCCTCATAGCGGTTCCAGCGGATGTCGTACAGCCAGGACTGGCCTTCACCCCCCTCCAGGCCGACGAGAACGGCCGCCAAATCGTCCTGGGGCAGCACCACCACATAGTCCGCCGCCTGCCATTTTGGCAGCAGGGTCTGGAACTGCGCCTCGGTGGTGACCTCCACCACCTCCGCACGAGCCTCCGGCTCCTCCTGGGCCTGCACCGGAGAGGCCTCCGGCGGGGTCAGCCCAAATCGGGCAATCAGTTTGGAGAACTCCAGGTCCAAAAACAGACTGTACAGTTTATCATTGTCATAGCAGCGGCGCTTCGCCTGCTCCGGCGCAAAGTCAATGGGGGCGTCGGTGCGGATGGTGGCCAGGTCGTAGCTCAGCCTCGCGTCCTCCCGCCCCTCGTCCAGGCGCTTGCGCTGGGCGGGCTTCAGCGGAATCTCATCAAAGCGGGCATAGAGTTCCTCCACGCTGCCGTACTGCTGCACCAGCCCCATGGCGGTCTTTTCCCCAATGCCCTTCACGCCGGGGTAGTTGTCCGAGGAGTCCCCCATCAGGGCCTTCAGGTCGATCATGTGGATGGGGTCAAAGCCGTACTGCGCCCGGAACACCTCGGGGGTCACGTTGGTGGTGGTTGTCTGGCCCATGCGGGAGGTGACCAGCTTCACCGTTGTGTGGTCGGTCACCAGCTGGAGGGAGTCCTTGTCGCCGGTGGAGATGATGCAGTCCCACCCCGCAGCCTCGCACTTGCGGGAGATGGTGCCCAGCAGGTCGTCCGCCTCCCATCCGTCCAGCTCGTACATGGGGATGTTCATGGCCGCCAGCACCTCTTTCAGCACCGGCATCTGCTGAGCCAGCTCCTCCGGCATGGGGTGGCGGTTGGCCTTGTACCCCTCATAGGCCGTATGCCGGAAGGTGGGGGCCTTCCGGTCAAAGGTGACGCACAGCCCCTCCGGCTGCTCCTCGTCCAGCAGCTTTAATAAAATCGTCAGGAAGCCGTAAATGGCGTTGGTGTACCGCCCATCCCGGGTGGAGAGCAGCTTCACGCCGTAAAAGGCGCGGTTCACAATGGAGTTGCCGTCAATGGCCATCAGTTTCATACTATTATATCCCCCAATAAGATACTCATTAAAGAAAACTGTCAACTTGGATGGTAGTATAAAGTATACCACAGGTTTGGCCGGTTTACAATCCATGGTTTCGCCGTTCAGCGCCGGGAATCATCGGGGCGCGGAGCGACAAAAACTGCCTGCACCGGAGCAAAGCGCTCCGATGCAGGCAAGCCTCGGTTGGAGGCAGGCAGACCAGCTCACTGCTGAATCTCCTGCATTTCATAGCATTCCAGGATGTCGCCCACCTTCACGTCGCTGAACTTCTCCAGGGTGATGCCGCACTCGTAACCTGCGGCCACCTCCCGGACGGAGTCCTTGAAGCGCTGGAGGGATGCAATCTCGCCCTCGTAGATGACGACGCCGTCCCGCACCAGCCGTACCTTGGCGGAGCGGGTGGCCTTGCCCTCCAGCACATAGGAGCCGGCCACCATGCCCACGTTGGTGATTTTGTAGACCTGGCGGACCTCCACACGGCCCAGCTCCACCTCTTTGTACTTGGGGGCAAGCAGGCCCTTCATGGCGGCCTCGATTTCCTCGATGCACTCGTAAATGACCCGGTACATCCGCATATCCACCTTGTTGCGCTCGGCCATGCTCTTGGCCACCGGCTCCGGGCGGACGTTGAAGCCCACAATGATGGCATTGGAGGTGGAGGCCAGCATAACGTCGCTCTCGTTGATGGCGCCTACGCCGCCGTGAATGACGCGGACCCGCACCTCGTCGTTGGAAATCTTCTCCAGATTCTCCTTCACCGCTTCCACGCTGCCCTGGACATCCGCCTTGACGATGATGTTCAAATCCTTCACGTCGCCGGCGCTGATCTGGTCGAACAGGTCGTCCAGGCTGACCTTCTTGGCCACAGGCGCGGCAGCTGCCGCCTTCTGCTCCTGCTTGCGCTGCTCGGCCAGCTCCCGGGCCATGCGCTCATCGGCCACGGCGTAGAAGTCATCCCCTGCGCCGGGCACCTCGGACATACCGGTAATCTCCACCGGCACGGAGGGGCCGGCGGTTTTCAGGCGGCGGCCCCGGTAGTCGGTCATGGCGCGGACGCGGCCCACCGCCGTTCCGGCGATGATGACGTCGCCCACCTTCAGGGTGCCGTTCTGCACCAGCAGGGTGGCGATGGGGCCGCGGCCCTTATCCAGCCGTGCCTCGATGACGCTGCCCTTGGCGGCGCGGTTCGGGTTCGCCTTCAGCTCCCGCATCTCGGCCACCAGCAGCACGTTCTCCAGCAGTTCGTCAATGCCCTGGCCGGTCTTGGCGGAAATGGGCACCACAATGGTGTCGCCGCCCCAGTCCTCGGCCAGCAGGTCATACTTGGTCAGCTCCTGCTTCACCTTTTCCGCATCGGCTCCGGGCAGGTCCATCTTGTTGACGGCCACGACGATGGGAATCCCCGCCGCCTTGGCGTGGTTGATGGCCTCCACGGTCTGGGGCATGATGCCGTCGTTCCCGGCCACCACCAGGATGGCGATGTCCGTCACCATAGCGCCCCGGGCCCGCATGGCGGTGAACGCCTCGTGGCCGGGGGTATCCAGGAAGGTGACCATCTTATCCTGCACCTTCACCTGATACGCGCCGATGGCCTGGGTGATGCCGCCCGCCTCGCCGGAGGCCACGCTGGAGGAACGGATATAGTCCAGCAGGGAGGTCTTGCCGTGGTCGACGTGGCCCATGACTACGATGACCGGAGCGCGGGGCACCAGGTCGGCCTCGGCGTCCTCGGTGGTGTCAATGAGCCGCTCCTCGATGGTGACAACCACCTCATGCTCCACCTTGCAGCCCAGCTCCTCGGCCACGATGGCGGCGGTGTCGAAATCGATGGTGTCGCTGACGGAGGCCATGACGCCCTCGGAAATCAGCTTCTTCACCACCTCGGCGGCGGACTTTTTCATCCGGAGGGCCAGCTCGCCCACGGTGATCTCATCGGGGATCTGCACCTTCACCGGGGCCTTCCGGGCGGCTTCCTGCTGCATCCTGCGCAGGCGCTGCTGCTGCTCCTCCTGGCGGCGCTTGGCGGACTGCTTGCCCGTGCGCTGCTGCTGGGAACGCTTGGAGGAAATCTTCTGCTTGCCGCTGACCATCCGGTCGGCATGGTCCGGGGCCAGCTCATCCAAGTGGGCGTCATAGCGGCCCAGGTTCACATCCACATTGTTGCGGGTGTTGACCACCTTCTTCTGGGGCACACGGCTGGCGGGCTGCGCCTTGCCGTCCTGGGTTTTCGGCGCTTCCGACGGTTTGGCCGGAGCCGTGGGCTTACTGCCCCCCTTGGCAGGCGTTTTCGCCGCCTTGGGCTGCTCGGCTGCGGCGCTCTTGGAGGAGCCCTCCGGCTTGTCGCCCTTGGAGGGAGCAGCCTTCTTCGGCTTCTTCTGGGCCTGCTCCTCCTGGGCGGGTTTGGCCGGGGCCGCCTCTGCGAACACCTCCGCCAAATCGTCAATTTGATTGTTCAGCGTCAGGTAGTCAAAGAGAATGGCAAGCTCGCTCTCGCTCAGCACCGCCTGGGTGCTGCTGGGGGCGGCGGCGTACTTCGTCAAAATCTCCGTCACCGCTTTGTTGCCGATTGCCTTCCCGTTCAGGGTGAAATCCTTCGCTACCTCGCGAACCCTATACTTGTTATCCATACTTAAATCAGCCACCTCCTACAATCCATACCGCCCGACGCCGCTGCCGGTATGGCGGCAGCGCCCGCGGTATTGTGTGAAATCCCAAAGGGATTGGTACTATCGGAAAGCCTGGGGAAGGGGGGTCACTTCTTCCGGGGCTTCTCTTTCTTTCTGCGGAGCAGCTTCTCCTGCCGGGCGGCAACCGCCTCCGCCAGGGCCGCGTACTCCGGCTGAGCCTGGGCCACAAACCCGGCCAGCCTGGCGGCAAAGCCCGCATCCTCCACGGCCACAGCCGCGCAGGCCTCCCAGCCCAGGGCGCCGCCCAGCGCCGCCCGGCTGAGGGCCACCTGCATCAGAGGGACCCGGTCGCCGCAGGCGTTGGTCAGCTTCCGCAGGGAGCGGGGGGAGCAGTCCTCCGTCACCAGCACCAGGCGGGCCTTGTGGGCCTCGATGGCCTCCAGCGCCAGCGTCTCCCCGCCAGCCAGCTTCCCGGCCCGCTTGCACAGCCCCAGCAGGGACAGAAATCGGCTATCCATCCGCGTCCCTCTCGGTCATCTGTGCCTCCAGCGCGTCATAGACCTCGGCGGGGATGGCCATCTCAAAGGCGCGGCCCAGGGCGTTGGACTTCTTCGCCTTTTTCAGACAGGCCGGATTCGGGCAGACGTAAGCGCCCCGTCCGGGCTTCTTCCCCCGGAAATCCAGGGAGAGCTCCCCCTCCGGGCTTTTCACCACCCGAATCAGCTCCCGCTTGGGCTTCATCTCCCGGCAGCCGACGCACTGCCGCATGGGAATTTTCTTTGGCATGAGGTTTCCCTCCTCGCTTCCAGCGCAGCGCTCTGCGCGTTATTCTTCGGGCTCCTCCGCCGGGGCGTCCTCCTCCGGCGCGAACAGGTCATCGCCCTGGTCTGCGGCGGCTTCGGCCTCATCGGAGAACAGCGCCTCCGTTTCCGCATCCAGTAGTGGCGATTCCTCCGCCTCGGCCTCGGCCTGGGCTGCCTTCTGTGCTTCCTCCTCTTGGGCGGCGGAGAGGCTCTTGATGTCGATTTTGCAGCCGGTGAGTCGGGCGGCCAGGCGGGCGTTCTGCCCCTCCTTGCCGATGGCGAGGCTCAGCTGGTCATCGGGCACCACCACGCGGTAGCTCTTCTCCTCCACCATGGTCACGCTGAGTACCGATGCGGGGGCCAGGGCTGCGGCGATGTAGGCGCTCATGTCCTCGTTATACTTGATGATGTCCACCTTTTCGCCGTGAAGCTCCTCCACGATGGCACTGACCCGCGCGCCTCGGGTGCCTACGCAGGCCCCGATGGGGTCGACCTCCGGGTCGTTGGACCAGACGGCCATCTTGGTGCGGCTGCCGGCCTCCCGGGCGATGGATTTGATCTCCACCACACCGTCGAAGATTTCCGGCACCTCCAGCTCAAAGAGCCGCTTCACCAGCCCCGCATGGGTGCGGGAAATCACCACCTGGGTGCCCCGGGTGGTGCGGCGCACCTCCACCACATAGACGCGGATGCGGTCGCCTTCCTTGTAGTACTCGCCCCTGACCTGCTCATTTGCGGACAGGAGGGCGTCGGTCTTTTCCTTCCCTGCATTCAGCCGCACATACAGCGCGCCGGTGCGGGGGTCCGTGCGGGACACGGTGCCGGAGAGCATCTCCTTGGCCTTGGCGTTGAAGGCGTCAAAGACCATGTTGCGCTCCGCCTCCCGGATGCCCTGGACGATGACCTGGCGGGCGGTCTGGGCCGCCACCCGGCCAAAGTTCTTGATTTTGATTTCCTTCTTTACCACGTCCCCCAGTTGGACGGAGGGCAAATGCTGGCGGGCGTCCTCCAGGGAGATCTCCGTGTCCGGATTGTCCACTTCCTCCACCACGTCACGGCGTACCACCATGCGGATGTCAGACTTCTCCTCGTCGAAAATCACGGAGACGTTATCCGTGATTTTGTCGTGGTCATGCTTATAAGCGGTGAGCAGGGCCTGCTCGATCTTCTCCAGCATATAGGATTTGGGAATGCCGCGTTCTTCTTCAATCTGATCCAGCGCCGCAAAGAATTCCTTTGCATCCTCTTCCGGCGTGGGGCCCTTTTTTACTGCACGTTTTGCCATGTCACAGCTACACTCCTATCTAGTTTGGTCTCTTTAAAAGTCAACGTAAAGGCGCACCAGCGCCAGCTCCTTCTTGGCAAAGCGCATGGCCTCACCCTCAGGGGTCTCGATGGTTACATCCCCCTGGTCATAACCGGTCAGGGTGCCCCGATACTCCTTGCTGCCGTTCAGGGGGCGATAGAGGCGCACCTCCACCTCCTGCCCCATGCAGGCGGCGAAGTGCTGGGGCTTTTTCAGCGCCCGGTCGCACCCGGCGGAGCAGACCTCCAGGACGTAGCTTCCCTCGATGGGGTCGGCCTCGTCCAGCGCATCCCCCAGGGGCCGGTGGACCTGCTCGCACTGGTCGATATTCACGCCGCCCTCGCAGTCGATATACACCCGCAGGTACCAGGTGCCGCCCTCCCGGACGTATTCCACATCCCACAGGGTGCAGCCAGCCGCCGCTACAAAGGGGGCCGCCAGCTCGGCGGTCAGTTCCGTCACTTTTTTCATCGTATCCTACCCTTCGCCGCCGCAGGCTGCCAGCGGAGCGACCCTCGCTGCCTGCGGAAAAATCTCAAAAGAAAGAGCGGAGCCGAAACTCCACTCTTATCATTGACGCTACCTTAACGATACTATTTTAGCACAATCCCCGCCGCAATGCAAGGGATTTCTTTCCGCAGTATAAATTTCGTCTCTTTTCAGGGAAAAGGACGGATTTTCACCACCGCTTTGGCAGTTTTGCCCATTTTGTCAGCCCTGTTTGCCCCCGTTTTCCGTGGGAAACACCGCCTGGGCCAGCCGCTTCGCCGCCTGACCGTCCTCCAGGGGGTTGAACCGGCGGGTAAAGCGGGCGTACCGCGCCTCATAGCTGCGGTCCGTCCAGGCGCTGCGGATGGCTGCAATCAGTTCCTCCTCTGTCTGGACGATAGGGCCGGGCAGCTCCTCCAGGCCAAGGTAGAAGCCCCGTATAGTGTCCCGGTAGTCCTCCAAATCGTACATATAGAAGATTTCCGGACGGCCCAGGATGGCGTAGTCAAAGAACACGGAGGAGTAGTCGGTGATCAGCGCGTCCGCCACCAGGTACAGGTCGTTGATGTCGGGGTAGTCCGATACGTTTTGAATAAAGTCCCCGTACTCCGAGAAGTCAAAGGCGCTGGCCACCAGGTAGTGGGCCCGGAACAGCAGCACATAGTCCTCCCCCAGCGCCTCCCGCAAGCGTTGGAAATCCACCTGGGGGGTGTAGCGGTAGCCGCCGCCCTGATGCTGATTATCCCGGAAGGTGGGGGCGTAGAGCAGCACCTTCCGCCCGTGCAGCGCCTCCTCCGTCAGCCCCAGACGGCTGCGGATGGCGGCCAGTTCCTCTGGGGTGCAGTTCTTCAGAAAATCGTTCCGGGGATAGCCCAGCTCCAGGATAGCACCCTCTTTGCTCCTGGCCTTCAAGTTCCAGGCGGAGGTGAACACCTCCGTGGCGAAGGGGGACGGAGACAGCAGGTAAGTCAGCTTGGTGGCGTCCAGGTCGTACTTTTGGCGAATCTCCGCCAGGCTGTTCATGCTGTTGGCGTTGCTCTCCTCCCGGATGTCGTAGCCCAGCCGCTTTAGGGGCGTACCGTGCCAGCACTGGACGTACACCTGGCCCTTCCTGGGCCAGATGTAATCGGCCACCCGAAAGTTCAGCACCCAGTATTTGGCCTCCGCCATTTTGCGATTGTACGCCTGGCTGCCGTAGGCCACCACCTCCGTCCGGGGCATGGCTGCCACCTGAGGGAACCGCTCCGGCTGCTGAAAGGCCCAGACGAAGCGATAGCCGTCATACCGATGGTCGGACAGCATGGCCTGATACACCGCCCTGGGGCTGTCAGAGTAGCTCTTCCCGCCAAAGGTGCAGAACAACACCAGGTCGTCCTCCACCTTGCAGCCCCGGGTCTGCTGCCGGAATTGGAGGCGGCGCAGCGCCGTCACAGCGTCCCGAGCCGCCCGGCGCACCGGCGTCCAGCGCTCCACCAAATCGTAGAGGCTATTTTTCAGTCCGCTCATGGCGTCCCCTCCCTGTTTCTGCTTTGGGCCCCTGCCGCCAGCAGGGCGTCAATGACCCGGTCAGCGGCGTGACCGTCCTCCAGCGGGGCGAATTTCGCGCAGAAGGCGCGATACTTTTCGTCGTAGGCGTCGGTCGTCATGGCCTCCTGGATGGCGGGCGCCAAATCCTCCTCCCGCTCCACGATGGCACCGGGCAGCTCCTCCAGCCCCATGTAGAAGCCCCGAATCTCGTCCCGGTAGGCCTCCAGGTCGTACATATAAAAGAGCATGGGCTTGTGGAGAATGGCGTAGTCAAAGAACACGGATGAGTAGTCGGTGATCAGCAAATCCGCCGCCAGGTACAGGTGGTTGATGTCTGGATAGGCGGAGACATCGTACACAAACCCTTCAAAGCTGGCAAAGTCGAACCGGTTGGCCACCAGGTAGTGGGCGCGGAACAGGACGACGTATTCCTCCCCCAGCGCCTGCCGCAGCTTCTGGAAGTCCAACCCAAGCTCATAAGTGAAGCCGCCCTCATCGGTGCTGCGCTGGTTGTCCCGCCAGGTGGGGGCGTAAAGAATCACCTTTTTACCCTCCAGAGCGTCCAGGCCCAGCCTCGCCCGGATGGCGGCTATGTCCTGAGGGGTGGCGTTCACCAGGAAGTCGTTTCTGGGGTAGCCCACCTCCAGGAGGGCGGATTCCCGGTGATGCTTCTGCAAATCCCAGGCGGAGGCAAACTTTTCCGAGGCGAAAGGGGAGGGGGACAGGAGGTAGGTCATCTTGTCCCGGTCCAGGTCGAACTTCCGAAAGACCTCCTCCAGGGAGTTGTACACGTTGCCCTCCAGGGAGAGGTCATGGCCCAGCCGTTTCAGCGGCGTACCATGCCAGCATTCGAGATAGACCTGGTCGGCCCGGGGATAGATATACTCGTTCACCCGGTAGTTGAACACCCAATATTTCGCCGTCCCCAGGGCGGCCTCATAGTCCGGGGTGAAGTATTCCACCACCCTGGTGCGCGTATCCTCCACCGGGAAGCCCACGGACGCGCCATATTCCCCTCGGTACCGCTCCGCCCCCTTGAACACCCAGATGAACTCCCAGTCCTGGAAGCGGGGGTCGGTGCGCATCCGCTCATAGATGGCCTTGGGGCTGTCCGAATAGCTCTGACCGGAAAAGGTGCAGAACACAACCTGCTTTGGGTCAGTGACCGCCCTGGCCGTCCGCAGGCGGTAGGTCAGCTTTGTCCCCTGGAACACCGCCGCCCGCAGCAGCTTCCGGGTGACCGGGAACCGCCCCGTCACCTGGCGATACGCCTGCTGCAAGGCGCTTCTGACACTCTTTTTCACCGTTCCATCACACTCCTGCACCCATCACACGCCCACCGGCGTTTGCCGCAGCGGTGTGGGGATCTGCTCCAAAATAAAGGCCGTCACCTGCTCGGTGTTGTTGTCCCCAGCCGTTTCGATGTACTTCTCCCGGAAGCGCCGCAGGGCCTCCCAGGGGTAGCTGTCCCCCTTGGCCAGGGCCAGAACCCCATCCGCCGTGGTTGCGCAGGCGTTCGACAGCTCGTGGAGAGGGTCCACATTCAGTCCCTGATTCTCCAGATAGCTGTCATGGTCAAAGAGGTAAAAATAAATCTCCTTGTCCAGCAGGCTGGCCTCCAGCGAGGACGCCGAATAGTCAGTAATCACGGCGTCGCACACCTTCATCAGGTCGTAGGTGCCCCAGCCGGCTAGCGTCTTCGTCTCCTCCGGCAGCCGGAGGTTGGACAGCGGATGGGGCTTCACCAGCAGGGCGACCTCTGGGTCTCCCGCGGCGGCCCGCACCAGGGCGTCCACCCCTTCCTCCAGCCCGTCCCGGAAGGTGGGCAGGTACAGGAGTACCTTCTTCCCCGCCAAATCGGGCCGCGCCGCCTCCAGCCGTTCCCGCAGGCCGTGATGAGGGCGCTGGATGTAGTCCACCCTTGGCATACCCTTCACCAGAATCCGCTCCGGCGGGACGCGGAAGCCCTGGGCGTAGATGGCCCGGGTGGCCTCGCTGGCGCACAGGATGTAATCATAGTTTTGGTGCATACACATGGCCCTGGCCGTGGCGGCGCTGTGGCCGTAAGGGGTGTCCAGACACTGATAGCTGAACTTCTTGACCGCCCCCAGGGCGTGCCAGATTTGAATCACCGTCAGCCCCTTCTTTTTGGGCAGGACGCTGAGCTGGATGCAGTAGGTGTCCGTAATGGCCACGCTGGCCGTGGCGATGTGGTACAGCGACCGGAAAATCAGCAGACAGTAGGAGATGATCGACACCGATTTCGTCATTTTTTTGCAAAAATAAACCACCTCTGTCTCCGGCGACTGACGGCATAGCTCCTTCTCAATCAGCCGGAAGTCCAGCGGCGGCGTGTCAGATTCCCGGGAGAGCATGACCACCTTGTTGCGGGGTTTCAGCGGAAGGAGCGGTATGTACAGAAGGCGCAGGCCCCAGCGTGCAACAAACAGAAAAAAGCGCAAGGCAAATCCCTCATTTCTTGTCGATTGATGTTATTATGGCCCCTGGCAGACTGTTTTGTCAACAGAAAAAGTGTGGAAACGCTGGAAATCCAGCTTGATTTTCCATCCCGGCTGTAGTAAACTGAGAAGGAATCTGTGAAAAGTGGGCGGGACCGTCTTGCTTGAGAAAGGATACTGAGCCATGGCAAAGAAAAATGACCCACAGAAAAGTGGCAGCCTAAAGCGGGTGCTGTTGATTCTGTTGGCGCTGATTCTGGTTTTGGTGATTGGTGCGGTGGCATTTGTAGGCTACGAGCTGAGCAAAATCAACCAGCTGGACGCAGAGCAATATCTGGGGGATGAGGACAGCAGCGAGGATGAGGATGCCGGCTCGGATACCATCAGTGAAGAGATTCTGGAGTGGGGCGAGGCCAACGTGGTCACACAGGTGGACGGCGTGTGCAACATCCTGCTGATCGGCGTGGACTCCCGCTCCGAGGATGACACCGGCCGCTCCGACAGCATGATCATCCTGAGCATCAACACGAATACGGAGCAGATCACCCTGGTCTCCCTCCTGCGGGACACCTACGTTCAGATCCCCGACTATCAGAACAACCGCATCAACGCCGCCTATCGGTACGGCGGCACCGAGCTGCTGGACGCCACCATTGAGCTGAACTACGGGATTCAAATTGACTATAACGTACAAATCGACTTTAACGGCTTTGTAGATGTCATTGACACCCTGGGCGGCGTGGACATTGAGCTGACCGAGGCGGAGGTCAACTACCTCAGCGGCGGTGAGAACGGAGAGTATGAAGCCTACCTGCGAGGCGGCGTCTCCACCGATTTGGTGGTGGGTATGAACCACCTGGACGGCGAGACCGCGCTGGACTATGCCCGCATCCGCAAAATCGACAGCGACTTTAACCGCACCGCCCGCCAGCGCAAGCTGATTACCGCCGTCTTTGAGGAGATGAAGGGGGAGAGCATCCTCTCCCTGCTGCAGGTCTATGACGCCATTGCGGACAACCTGGCCACCGATATGACCTCCACCCAAATCATCAGCATCGCCGCCTCGGCCTATATGATTGCGGACGCCGGTCTGAACTCCTACAGCCTTCCCCAGGCCGGTATGTACACCAGCCACACCATCCGCGGCATGGATGTGCTGGTGATGAACGACTGGGATGAGGTCCGCAGCACCCTCTATGATTGGCTTTACAGCGACCCGGACGAGGACGACGGCAGTACCTCCTCCGGCGACCTGGCCGCCGAAAGCGCGGCCGTGACCGCAGAGTAACAATTCCACAGCTTCAAGCTGCTGACAGCGCAGCCCGTTCCTCCCACTGGAGGAGGGAGCTGCGCTGTTTTTTTGTAAAATGCGGGAACGGGCAGGGAGCCTGCGGTTGGAAAGGCAGGCAGAAGGATAAATTTGCCTGATTTTTACACATACCTGGTTTCGGACTTTACATCCGGGGCGGATAATATCAATGGGCGCTGAACTCCCCCAGGGCGCACACAAAAATGAGGTGATATAATGCCGACGACTTATGCGCACTTTCATTTTGGCCGGAGGGCCGAGCTGCTCCTGCCGGAAGCGGCGGCTGAGGCCGTCCGGAAAAACCGGCAGCTCTACGACATCGGCCTCCACGGGCCGGATATCCTGTTTTATTATCAGCCGCTGAGAAGCAATCCGATCGGCCGTCTCGGCGGCGCCATGCACGACCGTCCGGCCAGCGCGTTCTTCTATCCCGCCCAGGCCGTCTATGCTTCGGCGGAGAACCGGGAGGGGGCGATGGCTTATCTGGCCGGTTTCCTCTGCCACTATGCGCTGGACAGCGCCTGCCACGGGTACATTGAAAAGAAGATCACGGTATCCGCGCTGACCCATGGAGAAATCGAGAGCGAGTTTGACCGCTACCTGATGCAAAAGGACGGGAAGGACGTGTTTCGCACCGATGTGACAGCCCATATCGTCCCGTCCCCGGAAAATGCGGCTGTGATCGCGCCCTTTTTTGTGGACATCACGGCCCGACAGATCAGGCGGACGCTGCGCGCCATGAAGCTCTTTTGTGGGCTGCTCAGCGGGCGGGGCTGGCGGCGGCCGGTGGTCGATGTGGGGCTGAAGCTCAGCGGACGGTATGAGGAGCTGCACAGGATGGTCATGGCGAAGCGCCCCCTGCCGGAGAGCGAGGACAGCAACCTCCGGCTGGAGAAGCTGCTGAATCGGGCGCTGGAGCAGTATACAGGGCTGATCGGCCCCTATCTGGCCTTTTTGCAGGGCGGCGCATTTCCGGAGGGGCTGGAGCAGACCTTCGGGCCGTCCGACGGCTGGCGGGAACTCCCCGTATTATCTGTAGAGGAGGAGCGTTGTTATGAAATTTGAGACAACCACAGTCGAGCGCAGGTGGATTTGGTACGATGTGGGCAATTCCGCGTTCACCATGCTGGCGGCGACGCTCCTGCCCATCTTTTTCCACACGCTGGCCGGCGATGCCGGCGTTTCCGAGACCGATTACCTGGCCTACTGGGCCTATGCGACCAGCGCGGTCACCATCCTGGTGGCCATTCTCGGCCCGATGCTGGGGGCCCTGTCCGACCTGCGCGGAGTGAAAATCAGGCTGTTTGCCGGGAGCGTGCTGGTCGGCGCGGTGTCCTGTGTGCTGCTGGGCTTTGCGGTGCATTGGCTCTGGTTCCTGCTGGTGTTCGCCCTGTCCAAGACCGCATATCAGCTGAGCCTGGTGGTTTACGACTCCATGCTGTGCGATGTCACCACGGCGGAGCGGATGGACGAGGTGTCCGCCAAGGGCTACGCCTGGGGCTACATCGGCAGCTGCGTCCCCTTTATCGCCGCCGTCGCCATCTATGTGCTGTACGCCATGCTGGGCGTGCTCCCCATGGTGGCCGCTGCCGCCCTGGGCTGCGGCATCACGGCGCTGTGGTGGCTGGGCTGGACGGTCCCCCTGTGCAGGGTCTATCAGCAGACGCACTACACCGCGCCCGGAGCGCATCCTGTCCGGGAGGGCCTCCGCAACCTGGGAGGCATCTTCCGCGAGCTGACGGCCAACCCCAAAGCCCTGTGGTTCCTGGTTGCCTTTTTCTTCTTCATCGACGGCGTCTACACCATCATTGACATGGCGACCTCCTATGGGACCTCTCTGGGGCTGGACACCGTAGGGCTGCTGGTGGCCCTGCTGGTCACCCAGGTCGTGGCGTTCCCCTCCGCGCTGATTTTCGGGAGGCTGTCCCGCAGGGTCCGGTCGGAATGGCTGATTGTTGTCTGCATTGCGGCCTATTTCGCCGTCACGGTATACGCCGCCTTTATGACCCATCTGTACCAGTTCTGGATTCTGGCCGTCGTCGTCGGTATCTTCCAGGGGAGCATTCAGTCCCTCTCCCGCTCCTATTTCGCCAAGATCATCCCCCAGGACAGGTCGGGAGAATACTTCGGCATCTACGACATTTTCGGCAAAGGGGCCTCCTTTACTGGCACTTTGCTGGTGGGTCTGGTGACCCAGCTCTCCGGCTCTCAGAACATCGGCGTCGGCGTGCTCTCCGTCATGTTTCCCATCGGCCTGATTTTCTTCCTGCTGTCCGTCCGCACCCATGACTGAGCGCGGTTCCCTCCCGCGCATTCCGTTTCAGCGCGCATCCGCGTTCCCAGGCAGGGAACTCCCAGGTAAACGTTCAGCAGAGCCGCAAAAGGACGGCCTCCACGTCATGTGGAGGCCGTTTTTGCGCCGGATGCGAAGCGCAGCATGGCATGAAAAAGGTGCTGGAATGATGACAGGGCGTGCAGGAATATCAACAAAATATGCGGAAACTGCTTGAACTATTTTAAAAAAGTGTTATAATTTTTAGCAACGATAAAATACGGCTTTCATCTTTTTATGATAGTAGAAGGAATGCATCATGCAGGTTGCAGTTGTGGATGACAGCAGAAAGGATACCGACCAGATGGTAGCATACCTGGAACGGTTTACCACGGAGACACAGGTACCGCTTTCTCCGATTTGCTTTGAAAACGCAGGCGCGTTCTCCGCCGCCTCTAGCGGGCAGTTTGACTTGGTGATTTTTGACATTGATATGCCAGGCATGAACGGGGTCGATGCGGCCAGACTGCTGCGGACAAAAGACCCCGATGTGGTCATCATGTTCGTCACGAATCTGCCCCAATATGCGCTGGCCGGGTACGAGGTGGATGCGGTGGACTACGTCCTGAAGCCGGTCTCCTATGGGGATTTTTGCCTCAAAATGCGAAAGGCCCTCCGCTATGTGGAGCGGAACCGCGAATCGCGGCTGCCGCTGCGCACGACCGAGGGCTTCGTCAGCATCATTCCGCGGGAGATCCTCTATGTGGAGTCTGAGCTGCACTATCTGACCTACCACACGTTTGAACAGACATACCGCGTCCGGGGCACCCTGACCGAGGCGGAGAACAGCCTTCGGGATTGCTCTTTTGCGCGGTGCAACAACAGCTGCCTGGTCAACCTCCGCCATGTGTCCTCCATCCAGCGGGATGATGTGCAGGTGGGGGCTGCGCTGCTGAAACTCAGCAGGAGCCGGAAGAAGGCGTTTCTGGAGCAGTTTACACGCTATCTGGGAGGGATGAAGTCATGACGGCACAGGACGTTTTTGAAGAGCTGCGCTTTGTGTGGGAGCTGATGAGCGCGGATGTGCTTTTTCTGCTCCCCTTCGCCCAGCGGAAGGGGAGCTGGCGGCGGGAGATTTTAGGGCTGCTGCTCTTTTCCGTTCTGTCGTTATTTTTCCTGCCCGTCAGGAGATGGATGATTTATCACGAGGAATTTTCCAGTATCATCATCGGATGTTGGTTTATTCTTTTAACGCTCCTCATTATGCTTTATTCCTGCTTTTGCTTCCAGCTCACCACCTGCGACGCTCTTTATATGTGCATTGCCGGCTATGCGGCGCAGCATATCGTCTATGTCCTGGTACACGAGGTCGCCGCGCTGCGTCTGTGGCCGGGGCTGCCGGAGGTGCTGTGGCTCTATGTCCTGCTCAGCGCGTTGGCCTGCACAGCGCTTTATTCTGTCCTGCACCGCCTGTTTGCCCGGAAGCTCAGCCGGTGCAGAGGGCAGCTCATAGAGGACACGCCTGGTCATGTTATTTTCTACGTTGCCTGTCTGGCCGCCCTCATGTTTTGCACCTATGGCTATCAGCATCTGTTCCTCTTTAACAGGGAGATAGAGGTGTTAAGCGCGTTGCTGGATATCCTCACCTGCGTCATGATTTTGGGGATTCAGTACTCCTCTGTTCAGATGATTCTATACGGCAGGGAGCAGGCGGAGATTCAACAAATGCTGCATGATGGCGAGCGGAACTACGCCCTGTCCAAAGAACTGGTTGAGGTAGTCAATCGCAGCGCCCATGATTTGAAGTACACGCTCAATGCCCTGAAAATGGAGGAGGGGGCGGAGCGGCAGCGCCTGATTCACGAAACGGAGCAGAACATCCATCAGTATCAACAGCTGGTTCACACGGATAACGAGGCGCTGAACACCATTTTATCGGAGAAAAGTCTGCTGTGTGATAAGCGGGAGATAAGCTTTACCTGTTCTCTGGACGATGTGAACCTGGACTTCCTTTCCCTGCCGGACTTATATACCCTACTGGGCAACGCCATTGATAACGCCATCGAGGGTGTCAGCCAGATACCGGACCCGAAGAAGCGTGTCATCAGCCTGACAATACAGCGCCACCATGGCATCATCAGCATTCAGACCAACAACTTCTATCAGGGAGAGCTGCAGTTTCAGTCTGGGCTGCCCTGCACGACAAAGGAGGACCCAACGCACCATGGCTACGGATTGAAGAGCATTCGGTACCTGGCGGAAAAATACGGAGGCAGTATGTGCGTCAGCACGGAGAACCACGTCTTTATTCTCCAAATCATGCTGCCGGTTCAGAATGAGGTCAGCCCCGGATGACGAAACACGCCCTTGTTATCTCGTCGCGCGCGGGATTCTGTCCGTTGCCGGTTTCCGGACCGGAGGCAGGTTCCGACAGGCTTCGGAGCCCGCCCCACAAGGCGGGCCGTGCAGAGTACCCTATTGGGTATTCTGCTGCCTGCGCAGGGAAATCCAAGCTGTTAATTTGTCGAAGTGTCCCAATTCAGGGGGCGCTTTTTTATGCTCCGAAGCAAATTCTGCCTATATTTTGCAAATTCTGCCAAAGTACTTGATACAACTTGAAGTTTCTGATATAAAAGAAGCAGGCGGTTCAGAATGGGCAGTATGTGGTGAAGCGGAGGTGTGAAACCTCCGGTTTGGCGCAGCGCCCGTCCTCATGCCTGTGGTCGCCCGCCGGGAAGGGGCAATCTGATTGAGACAGGGAGGGATGAGAAATCACAGCAAGGTAAAGGAAAAATTTTGTGAACGAGACAAGGAGGTTTTGTATGAAGAAGAAGCGCATTCCTCTGATAGTGGGTATCGCCGTCGTTGCTCTTCTCCTCGTGTGGATCATTGTTTCTTTGGTCACAAGCACCGGACTGCCGAATCTGCTGATTCGGAACGCCACGGCGTTCGACAAGAACATCCCGGATCCCGGCTTCGAGGGGACGAGCTATGAGCATATTCAGTACGCGGAGGAATCGGATGCCGAGTATCTGGATCTGTATGTACCGGACGCCGATGAGGAGATGCCCCTGCTCATATTGGTACATGGGGGCGGGTTTGTTGAAAATGACAGCCAGTCCCGCCAGGCGGTTTTGATGTACCAGTATATGCGGGCAAACGGTTACGCGGTGGCGACCATCAACTATCGGCTGGCAGATGAGGCCACGTTCCCTGCGGCGTTAAGCGACGTGAAGGCGGCAGTTCGCTACCTGCGCGCCAACGCGGAGCAGTATGGCTATGACGCTGACCGGTTCGCCATCTGGGGCGAGTCGGCGGGCGGCTATCTGGCCTGTATGGCGGCACTGACGGGGGATGACCTCTATTCTGACGTATCCTACATCGGGGAGGACGCCTCGCAGCCGGTGTCCGGACAGGTCTCCGCGCTGGTAGACTTTTACGGCATACTGGATTTTGACACGAGCATTACAGACTTTGAGGATTGCGGCGTGCCGAGATGGCTGACAAGGCTGATGGGTATGGCCGATGTTGACAGCGAGGATTCTGTTATCACGCAGTTCCTCGGTGACAATATTGAAACCTATACCCAGGAGGAGCTGAACGCCATCAGCCCGACCTATTTCGCCGCGAACCTGGAAGACACGAGCCTGCAGGTTTACATCGAGCACGGCAGCGTGGACATTACGGTCCCCAAAGTGCAGTCCGAGCGGCTCTATGAGACGCTGAGAGACGTGATTGGGGACGACAACGTGACCTACCGTGAGATGAAGAACTTCAAGCACGCGGATGACAAATTTTATACACCAGAAAACCTGGCGCCTGTGAAGGAATTCCTGGATCAGGTGTTTGAGGTAGACTAGGAGGGAATCATGAGTAAAAAGAAGCACGATAAGCTGTATCGAGGGCTTTCCAATACCTTCATGGCAGCAACCGCAATTATGATAGCGGCCACCCTGTTGGCCACCAACCTGGGCACCTATGTGAACCAGGCGTTGGGGACGTCTTCCGTGAAAGCCGTCTCCACCGGCGAAGATACGGACACCGTCTACTATACCTCTGAGTTCAGCAGCGTTACGGAGCTTGTGGAAGCCCGTGAGGCAATCAATGAGCAGGTCGCAGAAGAAGGCGCGGCGCTGCTGCGCAACGAGAACAACGCGCTGCCCCTTGCGTCTGACAGCAAAATCACCCTGCTGGGGATGGCAAGCCATCAGCCGATGTACGACATTGCACAGGGCGCGGCGGCCATCGGCAATGACGACCAGATCGTCTCCTTCGAGGAGGCGTTCGCCGACCGCGGATTGCAGCTGAACCCCACCATGATTGACTTCTACGAGGGGCTGAAGGATACCTATACGCCCTCCTATCTGGGTTCTTACACTGGGGCCGGCGAAGTAATCATCGGAGAGGTCCCGATGGAGGAATATACGTCAACGCAGACGGACAGCTTTGCGGATTATTCCGATGCGGCCATCATCTTCATTGAGCGCAACATCGGCGAGGGCGGCGACCTGCCGGACTCTGCGGATGCTGAGAACCTGATCGGCGACGGGGAGCATGACGCCCTGCAGCTTCAGAATGAGGAGCGCGACCTTATCCTGATGGCGAAGGAGAACTTTGACAAGGTGATCGTGCTGATCAACTCCTCCAACCCGGTGGAGATCGGTGAGCTGACCTCCGGCGACCTGGCTGTGGATGCCGTTATGTGGATTGGCGCGGTTGGCTGCAACGGCAGCTATGGCATTGCGGACCTGCTGGTGGGCAACAGCAATCCTTCCGGCGGCCTGGTGGACACTTACGCCACCGATAACCACTCCGCTCCCGCCATGATGAATTACGGGGATTTCCAGTTCACCAACGCGGATGAGATCGATAACGAAAACGGAGAGAATTACATTGTAGAGGCCGAGGGCGTTTACGTTGGCTATAAATACTATGAAACCCGCTATGCCGACGTGATTCTGGGTCAGGGCAATGCGGACAGCACCGTCGGCACCTATGCCTCCGAGGGCGGCTGGAGCTATGCGGATGAGGTGGTCTATTCCTTCGGCTATGGCCTGAGCTATACGACCTTCTCGGAAACGCTGGACTCGATTGAGGAGACTGAGGACGGCATACGCGCGACCGTTACCGTGACCAACACCGGCGATGTGGCCGGCAAGGACAATGTGCAGCTCTATATGCAGTCCCCCTACACGGACTACGACAAGGAAAACCTTGTGGAGAAGCCGTTTACCTTTATCGGTTGCGCGAAGACGGAAGAGCTGGAGCCCGGCGCCTCGGAGACGTTGACCATCGACGTCGACCAGGAGCTGCTGGCAAGCTATGATTATGTGAACGCCCAGACCTATATCCTGGAGGCCGGCACTTACTGGTTCTCCATCGGCAACGGGTCCCATGAAGCGGTGAACAATATGCTGGCGGCGATGGGAGCCGACGGCCTGACCGATTGCGCAGGCGAGGCCGCAGAAATCAATGAGAGCGGCGCGCTTTCCATGGAAGTCGAGGAGACGACGCTGCTGAACGAGGGCGCGAACGGCACGGAGATCACCAACCGTTTGGAGGACTTCTCCGACCTGAACAGCTTCCAGCCTGGCACGGTCACCTATCTGAGCCGCAGCGACTGGGAAGCCACCTATCCCATCACCTATGACAATATCGAGGCCACCGGCGTCAGCCCCAACGGGGTGGATATGCTCGCGGAGCTGCAGGGCGACACCTATACGGTGGACACCACGCAAACCATCGACTTTGAATATGGCAACCCGGACAACACCAACTACACGGCGGCAATGCTGATCGGCAATACCGACTACGACTCCGAGGATTACGACCTGATTCTGAATCAGATGTCCCTTTCCGACTATGCGAACCTGGCCTTCCCGATGATGAGCTCTGACAGCCTCGCAAACTACACCGCCGGGTACAACGCCAGCTTCCCCGGACTTACCGGTAACGAAGGCCCCTCCGGCAACGCGGTTGGATTTATGACGGAAGAGGATCATGAGTCCACCGGCACGCCCTACTACATGACGGAGGAGGAAGCGGCTGACCCGTATCTGGCGAACTATAACTGCTCCTCCATGCAGCAGCAGAGCCTGCTGGCCGCCACATTCAGCCCGGATCTCGCGTACCGAATGGGCGAGATTTTTGGTGAGGATACCCTGTGGACCCACTGCACTGCCATGGAAATCGGCGTGAACAACCACCGCACCGCATACAGCGGCCGCAACAGCGAGTACTATTCCGAGTGCGGCAACCTGAGCTATATTATGGGTGCAGCGGAGGCTGCCGGAATCGAATCCAAGGGCGGCTATGCCATGCCGAAGCACTTCTTTGGCAATGACCAGGAGACGAACCGTTCCGGCCTTGCCACCTTTGCCAACGAGGCTGCAATGCGTGAGATTCAGCTGCGCGGTGCGGAAGGTGCGTTCGTCAAGGCTGGCGCCCGCAGATTCATGACCAGCTTCACCCGTTACGGCGTCATCCAGAGCGCGTACTGCTCGGAGGCCATCAATGACATTCTGCGCGGCGAATGGGGCTGCCTGTACTCCTACAATATGACGGATATGGCAACCACCGACCTGATGTATGCTGCACGAAGCGTCGTGAACGGAACGGATACCTTCTGCTCCTTCTACTGGGACGGGAACATGGATTACAGCTCCTACTTTACGGAGGAGGCGATTGCCGCTGACGCGGCCATGGCGACAGCCCTCCGGGAAAGCGCGCACCGTGCGTTGTACCTCTGGGCGAACTCGAATGATGCCAATGGTTATTCTGCCAGCGTAGAGTTTGTCTCCGTCATGCCGTGGTGGCAGACGGCGCTGATTGCTGTGGATGTGGTGTTTGGCGTTGCCACCGCTGCATTCGTAGTGCTCTACCTTCTGGCAGAGAGGAAGAACAAGAAGGAGGTAAAATAAAGTGGCTGGTAATAGAAAAACAAGCAGTGAGATGAAGGTCTCCACTGCCGCAGCGGTTTTGGCGATTGTTGCAATCATTCTGTTCGCTGTGCTCTCCCGCGATGGCGAGAATTCCTCCGGCGGCGTTTTGACGTATGTGACCCTGGCGGTTGGCATTGTGCTGCAAGCGGTTACCATGGTTTTGCACACAAGGATGGAAGAAATGCCCATGGTGCTGACTGCATTGCGGTTCCTCCAGACGGTTTGCTACTCGCTGGCGCTTGCAAATATGCTGCTTGAGCGCATCAACTGGCTGTTCCGCATTATGAGCAAGATGTCGGCGTCGCCGTTGACGGCACTCTTCCCCGCAGTGATTGCGGTGATTGCCCTCACCATCATTGTCCACGTTGTTTCGACGTATCTCTCCTACGAGGCGCGTGCCTGACAAAATCCTTTGCGGATAAGCGGGCCCCCTGCGGCTTTCGCCGCAGGGGGCCCTTGCTGGTTACGCACACGCTCCCCTATGGAGAAGGATACGCAGGCTTTAGGCGTTGGATAAACGCACCCTGGCAACAACAGAAACGGAAGGCGGCCGCCCTGCTTTGAGCGTGCCGCCTTCCGCTTTTATCGTAAACAATGCCGATTTACAGTGAGCCATCGAGCAGCCAAAGGGAACAGGAGCCACATGGAGCGCAAACCTTGTTTTCGCTTGTACAGCTGTGCGTTCTGCTCCGCCGATAAAAGGCGGCCCCCGCCGTATAAACAGTGGGGGCTGCGAAAGGAGGGGGGCATCGCTGGGGAAGCATCAGAGGGTCTCCTTCCGTAGGCGGCTGTGCCAGGTGATGCAGGACAACTTTGAGCAGAGCTACAGCACAGGCTCTCACGGCAGGCTGGATTCCCCCGTTTCACAGTACCGCATCCTCTATGCGTTCAGCGCAGACCTGGGCGTGTGTGAAAGCTGGCTGGCCAGCGGCTGCCTGGAAAGCGTGGCCGACATTGCGGAAGTGTTGGCCCAGATTCAGCAGATCACCTTTTACCAGGATTGCCTGACCCAGCTGCTCCACCAACCCGCTGAAACGGGCGAAAGCTGCTAGCAGGTTTTCCGGTATTCCCTGTGCTGCGGGCAGAAATTCACATAAAAATGTTTTAACGCCAAACATCAGTGTATGAAAGAGATTGTACCAGGGTGAATACCGGCTTGAAGCCCCAGGCGCGCGGAAAGTGTCCCTGTCAAGTAAAAAACTGCCAGCTCATCTGAGCCGGCAGTTTTTTACGCCAGTGGGCTTGACGGATGCACAAACAAATCCGTATGGACAGTTTCACCATGGCGATTCCTATTCGTTTCGTTCTTCAGGGAACGTGAAAATTTTGCGGGAGACTCTGGCCGTGCGGGATATTGATAGTCCGCACTTTTTATGGTATGATACATATAAAACAGGGACCGACGAATATTGCCGCATTGCGATAGATTCAGAGCGGCAATTCGGAACCGGCCAAACTCCACCTTGGGCGCCGCCGGAAAGGGGAAGCTATGAGCAGTCAGAAAAGATACCTGAGCTTTCACTCCATTCAGGAGTTCTTGAAGCGCTACCATGACCAGACCGGACAGTATATCACATTTCCTCAGGCAGTGCAGGTATTGGATCAGGAGGGCTGTGTGCTGTCCGCGCCCACGCTGTGCCCCCAATTTTCCGACTGGGATGTGTCTCGTCCCCATCAGCTTTATGAGCTCTGTTCTCAGACTTCGGTGGAGGTTTCCTCGATTCTTCAGAACCCGGAGGCATATTATAATTTTGTCAGTGAGGAGTATCTGGGCTTTTCCGACTGGGATGTGCTGCCCCATATGAAGCTGTGCTATGAGGCAACCACGCCCCACACCCACGACTTTTTTGAAATCAACTATGTGTTGGACGGCTCCATGGAGATGGAATGTGCCGATGAAAAGAAGCTGCTGCGGACAGGGGAGTTGTGCATCCTTGCGCCGGAGACGAAGCACGCTGTCTATGTGTCACCGGGCAGCACAGTGGTGTGCCTTTGCCTGCGGCGCAGCTCCTTCCGCTCCACCTTTTTCAGCACCCTGAACGGCGACGATTTGCTGGCTGCTTTTTTCAAGAACTGCCTCTATTCCGGCATCCAGGGTTATCTGCTGTTTATGATTCCGCCCAGCCCGG
>JAJPXL010000026.1 GCA_021205455.1 Clostridiales bacterium | reverse complement strand
GGGCTGGGCTGCTTTGTGGGGGGATGCTATGCCGCCTTCCGGGAGGGGCGGCAGGCGCTGGTGGTGGCGCTGGCGGTCAGCGTGCTGTTCTTTGGGGCGTGGCTCGCCCTTGGCGGCGCCCTCTACGCGGCGACCACCCTGCAAAAGGCGCTGCCCCTGCTGGGGGCGTCCGTTGTGGGGGCGGTGCTGGCCGGCTTCGTGGGGGCCGCCGGCAGGGGCGGCGGCCGACGCAGAAAATCCTCCTGAGCGTTGAGGGGGACGGTCCGGCCCTCTGCTTGAGGCCGAAGCCCGCAGAGCCTGCCCAGGCGGCACAGGCGGCAGCCGAACCGGCTGGAGGTCGCGCCGTCTGTGCCCTGCGGAACCGGCTGACATCAGGAGAAGGCGGAGCCGGTTGGCTGACACAGGAAGCGGCTTCAGCGGGGGGTGGCACCCCCGCTGAAGCCGCCTTTCGTTTGCGTTTGCGCGCCAGGAAGAAGGATACCGCCCCTGGAATGATGCACCGCGCAGATGCCAGCGGGGCGTTTCCTGCGCGGAAGCTACCCTTTCTCCCCAAGCTCCTTCAATATCCTGCTCGTCAGCACAAAGGCCAGCAGGAAGGCAAGTACATCGGAAACCGGCTGTGCAAGCTGCAGCCCGAGCAGGCCGAATACGGATGGGAGGATGGCCAGCACGGGAATCAGGAACAGCCCCTGCCGCGCGCAGGAAATGATGGATGCGCGGAAGCCGTATCCGATGGATTGGGAGAACATATTGCACATGATGTAGTAGCCCCAGAGCGGCATGGTGACCAGCTGCGCACGCAGCGCGAAGGTGCCGATTTCAATCACCTCGGCGTCGTCCTTCCGGAACAGTTCGATGATATGGCCGGAGAACAGCAGGGAAATCACGCACAGGATGAGCAGCGTGACCGTCGCGACCTTGACGCAGAACCAGAACGCCCGCTTGACACGGTCGTATTGCTTCGCGCCAAAGTTGAAGGCGCAGACCGGCTGGAAGCCCTGGCCAAAGCCGATGACGACGGAATTGATGAACATCGTGAAGCGCGAAACAATGGACATTGCCGCCACCGCCGCGTCGCCGTACCCTCCGGCGATGGAGTTCAGCATTACGGACGAGATGCTGGCGATGCCCTGCCGCGCAAGGGAGGGCGCACCCGTATACAGGATTCTCCCATACATCCGCACCGTCGGGCGGTAATTGCGGGGGGTGATCCGAATGGCGTCCTTATGCGTATTGCACATAAACAGAAGGATGCAGAAGCTGACAAACTGGGAGAAGCCGGTTGCGACCCCGGCGCCCATTGTGCCCATCCCGGCGCCGAAAATGAGGATCGGGTCGAGGATCATGTTCAGAATGCCGCCGGTGGTGATGCCCACCATGGAATAGACCGCCAGCCCCTGGAAGCGCAGCAGATTGTTCATGATAAACGAACACATCATAAACGGCGCGGCCAGGAAGATGTAACGGGCATAGGCCTCCGCGTAAGGGGCAATCGTTTCCGTGGAGCCCAGCAGCATGACGATGGAGTCCATCTGGGTCACGCCCAGCACCGCCACCACGCACCCGAGCCCGAAGCCGGTAAACCAAGCCACCGATGCATAGTGCTTTGCCTCTTCCTCCTGACCCTTCCCCAACAGCTGGGAGATCTGATTCCCCGCGCCCATGCCAATCATAAAGGAGAAGGCCTGGATCAGCGACATTGCCGAGTAGATGATACCCACAGCGCCGGATGCGGACGTGCCGAGCTGGCTGACAAAAAAGGTGTCTGCCATGTTGTAAATAGAGGTGATCAGCATTGACAAAATGGTCGGCCCCGCCAGTGCTGGGATTACTTTTTCCACCGGATCGTTCAGCATACGCTCATTGCGGGAACGCGGCGCTTTTTCTTTCGCTTTTAGCATATCAGTCCCTCTTTGCTATTAGGAATATTATAAATGTTACGCTTCCATAGCAACTGATTGTATCACATATTTATGAATTTTTCTACCCATATTGTGCTTGCCCAGGTAAAAATATCGGCAAAAGGGGACAAAAAAAGGCGGGCACCCTTGCCCGGCCGCCCGTGAAACCCGTGCTGCGGCTGAAAAGAGTGCAAAAACACAACACCCGGCAGTTTCGCATCGGCCCTCCAGCGCGCCTCCCGCCGACGGGGAGGCCGTCAAACGGTCATCCCCCACCCGGAGAGGATGGGGGATGGTCGCCGTCAGGTGTTAGAACCAATCGCCATAACCAAGCGCAATCAGATGATCTCTGCTGTCCCGCAGGCAATCGAAGGGGTCGCGTCCATAAGAATCGTCCTGCTCGATGAGGAAGTACTCCGCGCCGCCTGCGAGGCCCGCCTCGATGCACTCCTTCAGCGGCAGGTTGCCCTGCCCCAGCTCGGCGAACTGAACGATGTTGGCGAATGCCTGGGAAAATTGCTTCATCGCGTCCGGCCCGGACATATCGGGCATATCCAGGTTCGCAATGCGGTAATCCTTCAAATGCAGCAGGCGGACGGAGCCTGCATACTTTTTGATGATTTCCACCGGGTTCTCGCCGCCCCGCTGAATCCAGTGGGTGTCCAGCTCAAAGCCCAGGTGGGGCGCGTTGGCGCGAATGATGTCCAGCAGGTATTGCCCCTCCACCTTCATAAACTCGATGTGATGGTTGTGGTAGTACAGGTCGATGCCGTCCTCCTTCAGCTGTAAGGCGTACTCTTCGGCCTGCTTTGCAAAATCAACGCACTTCCGGAAGTTGCCCATGGCGTACATTGGCATCATGCCAATGCGGAACATATCGCACTTGAGGGTGCGGGCGTCGTCCAGCATCTTCTTGTAATCGTCCGGGTTAGAGAGATACTCGCCGGGCTGGCCGGGGAACATGGGCGCCACCTGAGCCGTCAGGGAGGAGATGTTGAAGCCCAACTCGTCCACCGCACGGCGGAACCCGGCCACGTTCTCCTTCGTCATGGGCACCTGAGAGACCTCAGCGCAGTGGTAGCCGATATCCACCAGCTTTCCCATGACCTCATAAGGCTCAAAGCTGGGCATTTTGGCGGGGGCGATGGTGGACATCTGAACGCCGATCAAACCTTTTTTACTCATTGTAATACGCTCCTTTGCGAAATAGACAGATATTTTTAGAGAAGGTCAAGCAGCTTCCCTTCCCGGGCGGACGCATGGATGGTGTCGATCAGGCGAATCACCGTCACCGCGTCGCGGACATGGATGTAATCGTCCGAACCGGACGCCACGGCCTTCCGGAACCGCTCAATCAGTCGGCTGTGGGAATCGCCGTAGTAAAACTTGGGCCCCTTTCTGACGGTATCTCTGACCAATACCGTTCGGCTGCCATCCGGGGCGACCTGACAGAGGGTGCTGTCCTCAATGTGGAATGTGCTCTGCTCCATGGCCACCCGAATTTGAACGGACTCGTTGACCCAGTTGCTGTTGGTGGCGAAGAACAGGCCCCGCGCCCCGCTGGAGAACTCCAGCCGGGCAATCACGTCGCCCTCCACTTCAATGCCGTAGTCGCCGGTCTGGCCCACGATGGCATGGACCTTTTGAACGTCTCCGCCCAGGTAATATAACAAATCCAGGGTGTGGAGAGCCTGATTGATCATGACCCCGCCGCCGGCGCGCGCCCGACTGCCCCGCCACGGCTTTGCCGCATAGTATTCCGGCGTGCGGTACCAGGGGACGAACCCCCGGATGCCGATGATTTTACCATATTCGCCGGAATCGATTCGCCGTTTCAGCTCCTCCGTGGTGTAGTTCATGCGGTTCTGCAAACAGATTCCGATTTTGACCTCCGGGTGGGCAGCCTCCAGGGCGGCAAATTCCTCCGCCTGAGCCAGATTCAGCGCCACCGGCTTTTCACAGAATACGTTTACCCCCATCTCCACCAGTGTCTTGGAAACGGGATAGTGCAAATCATGGGGAAGGCAGACATGGACGATCTCAGGCTGCAGTTCAGACACCATCTGCACATAATCTGTGTAGAACGGGGTGCCCTCCGGGAGCCTGGCGCGCTGCGCCTCGTTGATGTCGCAGGCGGCGGCCAGCTGCAGCTCCGGATTATTCAGGATAGCCGTTAAGTGAATCTGAGAGATATCTCCCAGGCCAATGATAGCGGCTCGCATCATAACGCATTTCTCCTTATTGTAAGAGCCGGAGCAGCGGCTCCGCCGCCCCGGGGCAGGCGCTCAGTCGCGCAGAGGGAACTTCCCCTCGGCGGCGATGAGCTTGTTCAGCTCGGCGTTGTATTCCGCCTCGTCGCAGGGCAGGGGAACCGTTTTGCCGGTCCAGGCCGACAGCTGGGAGGCGTTGGCCAGGCGAACGCCCATAATGCCATCCGCGCCGGGGGCCAGGAGGGGGGAGCCTGTCAGGATGTGCTGGGCAAAGTTCTCCATCACCGTACCGTGCTGAACGCCCCACGCATCCTGATTTTCAATCTCCTCCGTCTCGTACAGTCCGCCGCTGCCGTTGGAGCTGGTCAGCATAGCCAGCTCCATCATGGAGATGTGTGCGTTCATGTAGTCCTCATCCACCCGCTGGCCGTCCTTCATCATGCGGTAGATGGTGGCCTTCCGGCTGTTCTCCACCACGATTTTTCCGCCGTCCAGGTCGATTTCCAGGCGGTCAGTGCCGATGGCGTCGTGGGTGCAGGTGATGAAGGAGCCGGTGGCGCCGTTGGGGTAACGGGTGACGATGGTGACGTCATTTTCCACGGCAATGTCGCGGTGGCAGCCGTTGAGGTTCAGGGAGGTGACCTCGCAGGGTACGCCGCAGATCCACTGCCACAGGTCCAGCTGATGCGGGGCCTGGTTCACCAGCACGCCGCCGCCTTCGCCGCCCCAGGTGGCCCGCCAGTCGGACTGCTGATAGTAGGAGTCCGGACGCCACCAGGTGTTGATGATCCAGTTGGACCGGCGGATCTGCCCCAGTTCTCCGGAGGCCACGATGGCCTTGATCTGCTGGTAGAGCTGATTCGTCCGCTGATTGAACATGACGCCAAAGGCCACTTCCGGGTGCGCTGCGGAGCAGTCGATCATCTTCTGCACGTCAGAGGCCCGGACGCCGGCGGGCTTCTCCACGATGACGTTCATGCCGTGTTCGATGGCGTAAATCGCCATTTCATGGTGGAGATAGTGGGGTACGGTGGTGATGACGGCGTCGCAGCTGCCGGAGGCGATCATGTCCCGATAGTCCTCATAAACAGGGTAATCCGGGAATTTGGCCTTGACTGTCTCCCGCTTGGTCGGGTCGATGTCGCAGACGGCGCCCAGCGTGCAGTGGGGCGGAATCTCAGCCGCGGGAAATCCGGGATAGGCGACGGTGCCGGTCAGAATGTTACAGTAGGCGCTGCCCTGGGCACCGTAACCGATGATGCCGTAGCGAATCTTGTTGTCCATAATTGCAGTCTCCTTTTTCGTTAAAATTGGCCACAGAACGGTCAGATTGTGTTCAAAATATCCACCAGCGCACGGTACTGCATGGTGAAGCCTTCCGCGCCGTTCTTCGCCTTGTTCTCAAAGATGACCTTGCTGGCGTCCCCCGTCTCCAGGCTCTGGAAGGTGTCAAAGAGGACGAGATGAGGCTCCAGCGTCAGGAAGCCCTCATAGCCTTCCTCCCGAATCGCCTGGGTCAGAATCTGGGCGATTTTCCCATCGCCGGTGCCGCACAGGACGTTCTCATTTTTACCGGCCACAGCGTCCTTGATATGGATATAGACCACGTACTCCTTCAGCAGCTCCCAGCACGCTGCCGGGTCCTCCCCGCACTGCACAAAGTTGGCGAAGTCAAAGGCGGCCTTGAAGTGGGGGCTCGCCAGCTGCTCCAGGATGACCTTGCAGCGGCGGCCGGTGTCGCCGTAAATGGCCTTCTCGTTTTCATGGATGAGGATAACGTCATACTGCTCCGCCACCCGCGCAAAACCGGAGAGCTTTTCCAGCACGGTATCCGTATAATCGTCCGGGTTTTCGCCCTTCGGCATCCAGAAGCTGAATACCCGGATGTAGCGGCAGTCCAGCAGCTTGCAAATGCGGCACAGCGTGTCCAACTGCTCCAGCTGCCGCGCATAGGCTTCGTCGTCCCCGATGTCGATTTTGCCGATGGGGCTGCCCAGGGAGGAGACCTTTACCCCCGCCGCATTCAGCCGCGGCAGGATGCTCTGGGCAAACTCCTCCAGCGTGTAGTCTGCAATGCCCTTGCCGTCAGCCGCGCGCAGGCAGATATGGTCCATGCCGAGGCCCTTGACGACCTTCAGCTGAACATCCAGCTGGGCGTCGATCTCATCGGCAAAGCCGGAAATTATGATTTTATCCGTCATTCATCAGCACTCCTTTTTCGATTCTGCAAAAGTTCAGCGGCAGCGGGGCAGCCTGCCCATGCGGCCCGCCCGTCTTAATGACTATTATAGCACTTTTTTTGAGGGGTTCATAGTACAATTTGCGGGACATTTTGTAAAATGCGTTTCTAATTTGCACAGCGGATTCACCTCGCAGGGCAGGGCTCACGCAGGGCGCAGCGGGATGCCATAACAGCAGGGAACCTCTGAATAAACGAAGCTGCGGCGTCCTGCTGCAAAGCTGCGCCGTAAACGAGCAGACCTTTCCGCAAATCACGCTTGCTTATTCATTCAGAGGTTCCCTGGCGCTGCCGATGGCAGCGGCAAATTTTTATTTCGCATGGCAAAGGGGGCGGCCGCAGACTGTGGGCGTCCCTTTGCCGGTTTTGTTGGTAGACGGCGGTTCAGGGCTCCGCTCCGGTGGCAAGGCCCGCCGTACTGCCGGACGATGCCGGAGGCCGCCCCCAGACTCCGTGAAGGTCCCGTCCGGTCAGCGCTTCCGCGCGGCAAATCTCCGCATCAAAGTAGTCCATCAGATAGGCCCTGGTTTCCGGCAGCACCTTGCTCTTGTCCGTGTCCTGCGCCAGACAGTCCGACCGCACCCGCAGGAAGTATCGGCGGAACCGCTCATAGAGCTTCGGCCCCCAATAGGGCATGGCGCAGAGGTCGTAAAACAGGTAGTTCATCCCTTTGACCCAGTACAGCTTCTTGGCGCACAGCGGGGAGACGGCGCGCTCGTTGCCCTCATTGCTTTTCAGGTTGTAGGAAAGCTCCGGCGCATCAGGCGCGCCGATAAAGTCGTAAATCTCCTGGCAGGCGGCGTGCTGATCCCGGATAAACTCCTCAAAGAGGACAAACTTCATATTCTTTCGGTCAAAATACTCCAGATACTCGGAAATGCAGGTGGCGTAATTGCTCTGGGACAGCACAATATATTTCATCTGCCGTTTCATCACCTGGCTCCGCCGCCTGGGATGGTCCAGCACAAAATGGACGTAGTGATCAAAGCCCTGGGCGTGGCCATGCTCCGCATCATAACGGATGTCCCGGGCGCTCAGAAAGCCCCTGGCCAGAAAGTACCGGTAGGCGGAGTAGCTGCGGTCCACCGGATTGCGCATCATGAAAATCATCTTCGTGTCCGGCACCATGGTCCGGCTGACCTTTTTCGCGCAGCCGCCATAGGTCAGCCCTGCATTGACCTCGCCCGTCAATCTGGGGTCCTCCGGCTGGAGGTGCCCGAAATAGCGCCAGTTATAGAACCGCGTTCCACCGCAGATGATGTGCCAGACGGGCACACGGTAGTACATCGGTTCCTTTACGTCCCGGCAGAGGGCAATTTGCGGGTGCTGCTTTAAAAGCGCATACAGCGTTGTGGTGCCGCACTTTTGAAAGCCCATACAGACAAAATCGGGATACCCCATGTTCTTAAATCCCTCCTGGCGGTCAGCCGCCAAAAAAGGCCAGGAGCGCATTGATATCCTTCTGCGGCAGCGTCAAACGGACGCCGCCCATCAACAGGGACACAATGGGCCGTACCATGCTTTTGATAAAGGTGAAGCTCTCCCGACACCCTGAGCCGGTGCAGAGATGCTCCGCAAACCGTTCGCTTGGGCAGGAGAAAGATGTCACAGGCGAGGCGTTGCCGTCAGAAGCGTCCGGAGCCTGCGCCGCTCCGCATCCATCAGATGCGCTCTGCAATGCAGTGGAGGATTTCATCCACACAGGCTTCCACGCTCTGCTCTGCGGTGTTGACCGTCAGCTCGGCGTTCTGAGGCACCTCAAAGGGGCTGGAGATACCGGTGAAGTCAGGAATCTCACCGTTCCGGGCCTTTTGATACAGCCCCTTGACATCCCTGCGCTCGCACTCCTCCAGGGGGGTGCTGACATAGACCTCGAAGAAGTCGCTGCCGATCACCTCCCGGGCGTTGTTCCGATCCCGCTCAAAGGGGGAGATGAAGGAGGTCATCACGATGAGGCCGGCGTCGTTCATCAGCTTGGCCACCTCCGCAATGCGGCGAATATTTTCCACCCGGTCGGCCTCTTCAAAGCCCAGGTTCTTATTCAGCCCCATGCGGATGTTGTCGCCGTCCAGCAGCATGGTGTGCTTCCCCATGGCCACCAGGCGCTTCTCCAACTCGTTGGCCAGGGCGGACTTCCCAGAGCCGGAAAGCCCGGTGAACCACACCGTCAGCGGCTTCTGGTTCTTCTGGGCGGCCCGAAGCTCCTTCGTAATGTCCGTTTCCTGATAGACCAGGTTCTTATCCCGGCTCAGGGGGCCCACCACCGTGCCGCAGGCCGAGGTCATGTTGGTAACCCGGTCGATCAGCAGGAAGCAGCCCAGCGCCTTGTCGCACTTGCCGCCGTGCCGACTCTGGAACCGGTTGAAGATCACCTTGTCCGAAGCGGCAATGTCGCAGACCGCCAACTCGTTCTTTTTCAGCCGGTCCGCCGGGATGCGGGAGCCGGTGTTGATATCCACCTTGTGCCGGATTTTCAGCACAGTGGCCGGAACCTGCTTGGTTCCCAGCTTCAAAATGTAATTGCGTCCGGCGGAGAGGGAGACATCGTCCATCCAGAGGATGGTCGCGGTGAACAGCCGCCCCAGATTCAGGTTGACGTCCTTCATAATGACATCGCCCCGGGAGATATCGATCTCCCGGTCCAGCTGGACGGTGACGGCCTCGCCTGTCGCAACCTGCTCTGCCGGTTGGCCCGCCATCAGGAGATGGCTCACATGGGCCTTCTCCCCGCTGGGCAGGACGGTGACCTCATCCCCCAGCTGAAGCTGGCCGCAGGCCACCTGCCCCTGGAAGCCCCGGAAGGTGCGGTCCGGACGGCAGACCCGCTGCACCGGCAGCACGAAACCGTTTTTGATGCTGTCGTCCGCCACCTGAATCTGCTCCAGGTAGCTCAGCAGCGCCGGCCCTTCGTACCAATACATATTGGTGGAGGGCCGGGTCACGTTGTCGCCCTCGGTGGCTGACACGGGGATAACCGCCACGGAGGCGGGCAGGAACTCCGCCGCCAGCCGCCGCAGCTCCCGCTCCAGCTCATAGAACCGATAGCGGTTATACTGCACCAGGTCCATCTTGTTGACGGCGAAGACGAAGTGCCGAATCCCCATCAGGGCGCAGATTCTGGTATGCCGGCGGGTCTGGGTCAGGATGCCCTGGGTGGCGTCCACCAAAATCACCGCCAAATCGGCAAAGGAGGCGCCCACAGCCATATTGCGTGTGTATTCCTCATGGCCCGGCGCATCCGCTACAATAAAGCTCCTGCGCTCGGTGCTGAAATAGCGGTAGGCTACGTCAATGGTAATACCCTGCTCCCGCTCAGCCATCAGGCCGTCCAGCAGCAGCGAATAGTCCATTTTGCCGCCCCGGCTGCCCACCTTGCTGTCCAGCTCCAATGCCTGCACCTGGTCGGCATAGAGCAGCTTGGCGTCGTAGAGCATATGGCCGATCAGCGTAGACTTTCCGTCGTCCACGCTGCCGCAGGTGACAAATTTCAGAAGCCCGCCGCTTTCGTTTTTCTCGTTCTTCATGGCTTAGAAATACCCTTCCCTTTTTCTGCGCTCCATGCTGCCAGCCCCATCGTGGTCAATGACCCGGCTGGTTCGTTCGGACTCCACCGCGCCCAGCGTCTCCGCCACGATGGCCTCCAGGGTGTCCGCCTCGGACTCCACCGCGCCGGTCAGGGGATAGCAGCCCAAGGTGCGGAACCGCACCTTTTTCCACTGAATCTCCTCCCCGGGGCGCAGCTTCATCCGGTCATCGTCCACCATGATGATGTTGCCGTCCCGGTACACCACAGGCCGCTCCTTGGCAAAGTACAGCGGCACGATTTCGATCTGCTCCCGCATGATGTACTGCCAGATGTCCTTCTCCGTCCAGTTGGACAGGGGAAACACCCGTATGCTCTCGCCTTTATGGATTTGGGTATTGTAAAGCTGCCACATCTCCGGCCGCTGCTTCTTCGGCTCCCAGCCGTGGGAGCTGTTCCGGAAGGAAAACACCCGTTCCTTGGCGCGGGACTTTTCCTCATCCCGCCGCCCGCCGCCAAAGGCCGCCGTAAATCCGTAGAGATCCAGCGCATCCCGCAGCGCCTTGGTCTTCATAATATCCGTGTAGGCCGCGCCGTGGTCAAAGGGGTTGATGCCCTGGCGCACACCGTCCATGTTGGTGTAGACCAGCATCTCAATGCCCTTTTCCTTGGCGATTCGGTCCCGGAATGCAATCATCTCCCGGAATTTCCAGGTGGTGTCGATATGCAGGAAGGGGAATGGCGGCTTCTCCGGATAAAATGCCTTCAGCGCCAGATGCAGCATCACGGAGCTGTCCTTGCCGATGGAATACAGCATCACCGGCTTTTCGCACTCCGCCGCCACCTCCCGCATGATGTAGATGGCTTCCGCTTCCAGTTCATCTAAGTGTGACATTGCAATCTTGCCTTCCCAATGTTTCTCTGTTGAACCATGCGCAATGCAGCAGGGCGGTATGCCTCTGCGCCCCTATCATGCATGGTTGGCTGATAGACGCTAAAATCATACCTGTTTCCCTACCGGATGTCAACCATTCTGGATGTACGATAAGTAAAAAAATTGTAAATTTCACCGTGTATCGCACAAAGATGGTGTCAGAAACAGCAAGATAGCCTGCAATGATGTCCCGCACCGGCAGGGGGGGACTACTCCATGCTGATGCCCTTGAGCAGCTCGTTCTCCACGACCTGCGTGCGGCCGCCCTCCATACAGTAGACCCTGTGCAGGAAGACGTTCATATGCTCCCCCAGGCAAATCTCCCGGCGCTCCAGGGAGCGGTTGGTCAGCAGTGTGATTCCGTGCACCTCCAGCCGCACCTCCAGGAAGCTGCCCCGGAAGCTGATGCCGGTGACGACGCCGTCCTCCGCCCGGTCCGCATAGGCCTGCATCTGGGAGTTGTCCTTCTTGAACGCATCCACGAACTCAGGCCGAATCAAAATCTTCTGTTCCGACGGCAGGCGCTCAAAGCCCCGGAAGCCGGACAGGCTCTCCACCACACTGGAGTTGCCCGCGAACTGGGCCACAAAGGGGGTCCTGGGGTGCAGGTAGATTTCCGCCGGAGGCCCCATCTGCTCGATGCGGCCCTCGTTGAGGATGATGATGTCGTCGGACACCTCCAGCGCCTCCTCCTGGTCGTGGGTGACGAAGATGCTGGTGATGCCCACCTGGACGATCATATCCCGGAGCCAGACCCGCAGCTCCTTGCGCACCTTGGCGTCGATGGCCGCGAAGGGCTCGTCTAGCAGCAGCAGCGCCGGACCCGGGGCGATGGCGCGGGCGAAGGCCACCCGCTGTTTCTGTCCACCGGAGAGCTGGTTGGGATACCGCTTCTCCAGGCCGCTCAGGCCGATGAGCTGAATCAGCTCCGTGACCCGGGCGCGAATCTCCGCCTTGCTCTTCTTCTGCACCTTCAGGCCGAAGGCGATGTTGTCATAGACGGTCATATAGCGGAACAGCGCGTAGTTCTGGAATACGAAGCCGATGCCCCGCTCCCCGGCGGGGACGTCATTGACGTTCTTCCCGTCGATCAGAATGTCGCCGCTGTCCTGCTGCTCCAGCCCCGCAATCATGCGGAGAATGGTGGTTTTGCCGCTGCCGCTGGGGCCCAGCAGGGCGGCCATCTTCCCCTGCTCCACGCCGAAGGTGACGTCCTTGGCCGCCTCGTAGCCGTCGAACCGCTTGTTCAGATGTCTTGCTTCGATAAACATTTCTTAGCCCTCCTGCTCACTGGATTTCCTGGCCCGCCATTCGGCGATGTTTTTCAAAATCAGCATGACCAGCGCCATCAGCACCAGGATGGAGGAGACCGCGAAGGCCTGGGTGATGGCCTCCGCGCCGCCGGACATGTAGAGGGCGTCCACCTCCAGGGGAAGGGTAAAGGTTTCGCCCCGCGCCTTGGAGACCGCGTAGACCGCGCCAAACTCCCCGAACGCCCGTGCTGCGCACAGCACCATCCCATAGATGAGGGACCACTTGATCTGCGGCAGTGTGACCCTGCGGAAGATGGTAAGGCCGCCCGCCCCCAGCTGGGCGGCGGCCTCCTCCTCGGCGCGGCCCTGGAGGTTCATGGCCGGCAGCAGCTCCCGCAGCACATAGGGGAAGGTCACGAAGATGGTGGCCAGCACCACGCCTGGGATGGAGAACACCAGGGCGATGTCTGTGCCGAAGGTGTCGTTGAACCAGTTGACCACCGGCGTGGCCAGGCCACTGCGGCCGAACATCATGATGAAGGCCAGACCGGCGATGACCGGAGAGATGGAGAACGGAATGTCGATCAGCGTTGTCAGTAGGCTCTTGCCCCGAAAGTCGAACTTGGTCAGTAGCCACGCCGCCGCCAGGGCGAAGAACGTGTCCACCAGCAGGGCGATGACCGCCGCCAGCAGCGTGACCCGAAGGGCGGAGAGGGTGTTCTCCGCTGTGACAGCGTTCCAATACAGCGCCCAGCCGTCCTTCAACGCCCGATAGAGGACTTCCGCCAGAGGCCAGACCAGCATCACCGCAAAGAACAGCACCCCTATGACAATCAACGCGATTTGCCCCGCCGACAGGCGGGCCTTTTTCGTCTGTTTCACAGCGCACCCTCCTTTCACTGGGTTCGCCTGGCGGCAAACCACTGCACCATATTCAGAAGGAACATCAGCAGGAAGGAAATCGCCAGTAGCACCAGCGCGATGGCGGCGGCGCCGACGTAGTCAGCGCTGCCCGAATTCAGCTTCTGCATAATGATGTAGGAGACCACCTGGGTGCCGTTTTTCGCGCTGTTGCCAGAGATGTAGATGACGCTGCCGTACTCGCCAATGCCCCGCGCCAGCGCCAGGCCGAAGCCAGTCAGCAGGGCAGGGGGCAGCTCCGGCAGGATGACGTGGCGGAAGGTGAACCCCTTCGACGCCCCCAGCATCAGCGCCGCCTCCTCGCAGGAGGGGGGCAGCTTTCGCAGCACCGGCTGGATGGAACGCACCACGAAGGGAATGCCCACGAACACCAGGGCGATGACCAGCCCCACCCGGCTGTAGGAGCCCTGGATGCCGATGCGGTTCAGCGCCTGCCCCAGCACCCCCTGGTCGGAGTACATTTTGGCCAGCGTAATGCCCGCCACGGCAGTGGGCAGGGCGAAGGGCAGCTCAATCATGCCGTCGATGAGCCGCTTGCCGGGGAAGTCGTAGCGCACCAGAATCCAGGCCAGGATCAGCCCAAACACGCAGTTGATGGCCGCCGCCAGCAGGGCGCACAGGATGCTGGTCTGGAAGGCCCCCACCACGTTGCTTCGGGTGATCGTCTCCCAGAACTCCGCCGGGGTCAGCTCAAAGGAGCGAATCAGCACCGAGGCCAGCGGCAGCAAAATCAGCAGGGACAGCATGGTGACGGTGATTCCCATCGTCAGGCCAAAGCCCGGAATGACCCGGTTCCGTTTCTTTTTTTTCATTTTGCGCCCCATCAGCTGTTATAAATCTCGTCGAAAATGGCGTCGTCCTGGAAGAACTTCTCATACGCCGCATCCCAGCCGCCGAAATCGTCGATGGTGCACAGCTCCACGTCTAGGTCAAAGACATCGGAGAACTCGCTTAAAATCTCCTCGTTGGTGGGTCGGTAGTAATACTCCCCGATGAGGCGCTGGGCTTCGTCGGTGTAGAGGTACTCCAGATAGGCCTCCGCCACCTCCGACGTGCCGTGGTCGGCAACATTCTCGTCCACCACGGCTACGGAGGGCTCGGCCAGGATGCTGACGCTGGGGGTGATGATTTCGTACTCACCGGGATAGTCCTCCATCGTCTGGAGGGCCTCATTCTCCCAGGCAATTAGCACGTCCCCCTGACCGTTCTCCACAAAGGTGGTGGTGGCGCCTCTTGCGCCGGAGTCCATGACCAGCACGTTGGCGTAGAGCGCCCGCATAAACTCCTTGATTTGCTCCTCATCGTCGCCGTACTGTTGCTGGGCATAGTACCAGGCGGCCAGGAAGTTCCAGCAGGCCCCGCCGGAAGACTTCGGGTCAGGGGTGATGATGTCCACGTCCTCCTGCAGCAGGTCATCCCAGTCCTGGATGTTTTTCTCGTTCCCGGCGCGCACCAGGAAGACGATGGTGGAGGTGTAGGGAGAGCTGTTATTCTCAAACTCATCCATCCAGCCCTCGTCGATCATGCCCTCATCCTCGATCAGGGTGATGTCGTGGGCCAGCGCCAGGGTCACCACGTCGGCCTCATTGCCCTCGATGACGGAGCGGGCCTGGGAGCCGGAACCGCCGTGGGATTGGGTGACCTCCACCGTCACGCCGTAGGTCTCCTCATAGTAGGCGGAAAACAGCTCGTTATACGCCTCGTAGAACTCCCGGGTGGGGTCATAGGACACGTTCAGCAGCTCGATCACCTCGCTGCCCTCCTCCGAGGCCTCGCCGGACGAGGAGCCGCAGCCGGTCAGCAGTCCAGCCAGCAGGCATACGCACAGGCCCAGAGCGGCTATTTTAGTAAGTTTTTGGGATTTCAGCAGATTGCAGTTCATGGTATGCTCCTTTTTTAGTCAAACGTTTGTGTTATGGAATAGGTGGCTTATTTTCCAGAAATAATCTGGTTTTCCAGCGTTTTGCTCGCTCATACCACACAATCTACACCGTAAATTTCCACTTGTCAATTCAAAAATGCACAAACGTTTGCCTAAGGAAACTCTGAACAAATGTGCGGCGGCACCTTGCGGTAAATTTGCGCCATAAATGCGTTGCAAAATCTTGAAATCCGTCAGGATTCCTGCGCTTTTGCGCCTTTTTCTGACGCAAATTTCCTCGCAATCTGCTCTTGCCCATTTATTCAGGGGTTCCTTAAAATACTTGCAATCCCTGCCACCATCCGTTACAATGGTTTTAGACTGCTATGAGAGGTGGTGTGCGCTGTGTCGCTCAAGGAAATTGCCGACAGGGTGGGGACATCCGTCTCCACCGTATCCCGTGTACTCAACAATGCCTCGCCTAAATGCGCCTCGAAGGAGCTGCAGGATCGCATCTGGACGGCGGCCCACGAGCTTGGATACCGCCCCAACGAGGCCGCCCGCGCGCTGCGGGGCGGCGGCGTCGGGCATCCCACAGAGACGCCCCTGCGGGTCTCCGTGCTGATGGCGCGGGTTCAGGATGTCGAATCGGACCCGTTTTTCGAGGATTTGCTGCACTGCCTGAAAACAGAGCTGTATGCCCAGGGGGCGCTGCTGCAGCACGTCGTCTACGCGGAAGCCGACTTGGAGGCAGACGATTCCGACGGGGTGATTGTCCTGGGCCGCTGCTCCCAATCCCTCCTGGAGCGCCTGCAAAACCGGACCAGAAACATTGTGGGCATCTGGCGCAACATCATGGATTTCAAGGTGGACGAGGTGGTCTGCGACGGCAAGAAGGCGGCGGAGCTGGCGATGGAGCATCTGATCGGGCTGGGCCACCGCAGCATCGCCTACATCGGGGACTGCTCCTTTGAAAGCGGGTATGTGGGCTACAGCAGCGCATTGATTCAGCATGACATCCCCATCAATTACAGCCTGATTAAATCCACTGACCAGACCTTTACCCAGGGCCGCCAGGCCATTCTGGAGCTTTTGGAAGGAGAGAACGGATTCTCCGCCGTGTTCTGCGCCAACGATATTACCGCAGTCAGCGTCCTCCAAACGCTGAACGAACAAAAGCGGCGCATTGGCCGCCCGATTTCGGTGATTTCCATCGATGACATCGAAGGGCTGTGGGACCGGGAGCCTGCGTTGACCACCGTTCACATCCCCCGGCAGGAAATGGCGCACATGGCTGTGCAGACGCTGCTGGACCGCATCCGCCGGGGCCATCAGGAGACGGTGCGCATCGAGTTCCCCTGCAAAATCATCCAGCGGGAGAGCTGCACCCGGATTTGACCCGCCCTGCCCCAAAACGACACAAAGGCAGCGCCTCCGGGCGCTGCCTGACAGTCAGTCTTGCTTTTTCCTACGAGATGTGCTATGCTGTCTTTAGTCAGCAGCGGAACCGCTGCAAAAAAAAGGAGTTGTCCTAAAATGAGTAGCATCAAAAAGTACATCGCGGAAGCCATCGGGACCTGTGTATTGGTGACGTTTGGCTGTGGCACTGCTGTCGCAGTTGGCTGCGACAGCGCCTCCGGCAGCGGCTATCTGCTGACGGCGCTGGCCTTTGGGCTGGTCATCGTCGCTATGGCGTACAGCATTGGCAATATCTCCGGCTGCCATGTGAACCCGGCGGTCTCCCTCGCAATGCTGATTCGTAAGCAGCTCTCCGGCAAAGACTTTGCGGGCTATGTGATTGCCCAGCTGGTCGGGTCTGCCCTTGGCTGCGTGATTCTGGGCATCGTGTTCGGCTTCGACTGCGGGTTTGGCGCAAACCAGATTCAGGCCGGATGGGAACAGGGCACAGTCGGCTCCGCGCTGTTGGTGGAGATTATCCTGACCTTCGTGTTCGTCCTGGCGATCATTGGCGTCACCAGCAAGGTTGAGAATACCGCGGTTTCCGGCCTGGTCATTGGCCTGACGCTGACCCTGGTACATATCCTGGGCATCGCGCTGACCGGCACCTCCGTCAACCCGGCGCGGAGCCTGATGCCCGCCCTGTTCGCCGGTGGCGATGCGCTCGCTCAGGTTTGGATTTTCATTGTCGGGCCGCTCGTCGGCGGCGCCCTTGCGGCGGTCGTATACTCTGCGCTGGACAAGGAAGAGGCTTAACGCTGCGCCAGCACCCTGTCGGCTTCCCTGCGGCAAATGCCCCCTCTGCATGGAACACGTTCCACGCAGAGGGGGCTGTTTTTGCGATGGCCGTCAAACCTGACGGCGGTTAGGCCGGCGCGAGATACCGGCAGCGATGCAGCGCGCATGGCGGCGCGGGTAAGGCCGGCCAGGGAAGCCTCCCTTATTCCACCCGAATCAGGAACTTCAGCTCATAGTCCTGGTTGGCCGGATACTGGAACTCCGGTGCCACGGCGGGACCGCAGCTTCCGGTGCCAATGCCCTGCTGGAAGGCCTGGATGGTGACATAGGTGCCGGTGGGCTTCTCATCCTTCTGGTGGCGCATGGTCATCAGCGCCTTGTCGCTGTAGGGCTTGATGCCCAGCTCGAAGGGCTGCTCTAGGGCCTGGAAGGTGACGCGCGTCTTCCCGTCGGAGACGGTGGCCACCGTGCAGTCGCACCGGTTGCCGCTCTCCTGGGGCCGGATGTTCGGCTCGGTCATGTCGGAGACGGCGCAGGAGACGGGGGCGATGGGGAACTGCTCCTTCATATCGGCGTAGGACTCGCCCGTGCGGCCCACATAGTCCACCTTGTCAAAGCTGCCGTCCAGCCGGAAGCTCTTGCCGAAGCGGGGGACGATGCCCCTGCCGGAGGTGCAGTGGAGCTTGCTGGTCACCAGGATGCCCTCTGCCGTCCCCTCATAGGTGTCGGTGACGGTGAACCTGTTCTTCCTGTTGCTGACCCTGGTGACCACCTGGAAGCCGTTGCCCGTCTTTTCCACAGAGACGTTCTCCTCGGTCTGGGCGCAGTAGGGGGCCATGGTGTTGCGGTAGAGGGGGTCGGTGTCGTTGTCCGTCCCCACCCGGAACAGGATGGTGGACGGGTCCGCCGCCGTCAGCGTCTGGCCGCCGGGGAGGGTCAGCGTCAGGCCGCCCCCTGCCACCTTGGCCTCTGCAGGCAGACCGCACCGCTCGGCCGGGGCTTTGGGGAGTTGCCGCGCCGCGACGATTTCCTCCTCCGCCACCTGGCGGCCTGTTTTCGTGTCGATGGTGACCACCGTGGCCCGCGCCTCGCCGTCGGTGACCTTCCCCGGTGCGACCTGGACGGTGCCCTTGCTCAGCGGGCCCACCTCCGGGGTGACGGTCTGGCTGCTGCCGTCATTCCAGCGGAACTCCAGCCGGTAGCGCTGCCCGTCAGAGAAGGCGGTGGTGTTGAATAGCTCATAGGTGTTGCCCGTGACATGGGTCACCCGAATGGGCCGGTAGATGAACCGGGTGATGTGCGCCCCTGTGGAGGGCCGACGGTCGGGGTAGAAGATGCCGTCCACGCAGAAGTTCTTGTCGTGCTCCCACTCGCCGTGGTCGCCGCCGTAGGTGTAGCTACCGTCCTCGTGGAGGATGGCGTGGTCCACCATCTCCCACACGCAGCCGCCCATCAGGCTGTCATAGTGGTAAATCTCCTGCCAGTAAGCCTCCATATTGCCGGGGCCGACGCCCATGGCGTGAGCGTACTCGCAGAGGAAGTAGGGCCGGTCGTTCAGCGGCTTTTGCCTGCGCTGCTTCTCCCCCACGTCGTGCACCATCTTCACGGAGGGATACATCTCGCTGCCCACATCGTAGGCGATGCGCTTGCAGTGGACGGCGCTCTCGTAGTGGACGGGGAGGGTGGAGTGGGCCTTCAGGTAGTCATACATGGCGTCCGTATTGGCGTAGCCGCCCGCCTCGTTGCCCAGGCTCCACATGACGATGGCGGTGTTGCTGTGTACCTTGTCCCGCTGATAGAGGCGGGTGATGCGGTCCAGGTAGTGGGCCTGCCACTTGGGGTCATGGCTGATGGAGTTATAGGTGGGGGGCAGCTGATGGGCAAAGGTGCCATGGGTCTCCAGGTCGTTCTCGTCCACGATGTAAATGCCCTGCTCGTCCGCCAGCTCCAGCAGCAGGGGGTCAGGGGGATAGTGGGAGGTGCGGATGGTGTCGATGTTGAACTCCTTGCAGACCTGGATGTCCCGCTCGATCTCCTCCGGCGTCATGGTGTAGCCGTTGGTGGGGCTGGTGTCGTGGTGGTTTACCCCGTGGAACTTGATTTTCCGCCCATTGACCAGGAACACGTCGCCCTGAATCTCCACCGTCTTGAAGCCGATGCGCTCTTTCACGCAGCCGGAGGCGGTCTCGTAATACAGGTTATACAGCACCGGCTCCTCGGCGTTCCACTCGGTGACCGCCAGATCCTCAAAGGTCACGGATGCTTTTTTCCCCTTGGCCGGAACCGTGGCTGTCCGGGTGACGCCCGGCCCCTCCAGGGTAAAGGTCACGTCCGTATCCGACAGAGTCTCCGCCGACAGGGTCAGGTTGTAGCAGTCTCCGTGCTTCTCCGTCCGGGCGTCGATGTCCCACAGGTCGGTGGGGTCGCTGATGCGGAGCAGCACGTCCCGGAAAATGCCGTTGTTGCGGAACATATCCTGGCCTTCCAGATAGGTGCCGTTGCACCAGCGGCGCACCACGGCAACCAGCTCGTTCTCCCCCTCGTTCAGCTTTCCGGTCAGGTCGAACTCTGCCGTGTTGTGGGCCCCCTCGGAGTAGCCCACGAACGCCCCGTTCAGGTAGAGGTCCAGGCAGGACGCCACCCCCAGGAAGGAGATGACATAGTGCTTCTTGGGGTCCTCCACCGTGATGGAGCGGCGATAGACGCCCACGAAGTTATATTCCTCTCCCGGGTCCTTCCAGCGCAGGCTGATGCCCTGGTCGCAGCCCGTCCAGGAGAACACTCTCCCGGCTTTTTCCGTGGTAGGGATGACCGGGGGCTTGTAGGGGAACTGATAGCGGATGTTGACGTAGAAGGGCCGGTCGTACCCCCGGAACTGCCAGCAGGCGGGGACGTCCATGGTGTCGAACGGCACCTTGTCGGTGTCCAGAGTCTCCGGCAGCTCCTTCGGGAGGGGATAGAATTTGAAGTCCCAGGTCCCGTTCAGGCACTGCACCTTGGGGGAGGCGAACCGCTTCTCCTTGGGGGAGACGGCGTCGGCGCTCCCGCGGTCAGGATAGGGGATGAAGTAGCTACGTCCGGGCAGCTTGTTCACTTCGAAGGTTTGGAACGTTTGGTAATTGGCGTTGTTGATTTTGTATCGCATGACAATCCTCCTCTTTGTTGTCCATGATGGCTATTCTTATTCTATCAAAGCACAAAAAATTTAACAAGTGTTTTTGCATAATTGGTTGATAATTTGGCATATTTTGTTTCCGTCTCTTTGCGCTTGCCCGGGAAGGCGCCGCTCGCCGCCCCTCTGCGCCGTACCTATAAGCGGAGTTGTCACGGTATGGCGACATTTTCTGTAAGAACAAGAAAAAAGCAAGATTTACTTGCCCTCTTATAATAAAACTATCTATCAAGGCTTGAACAGCGAGGAGGCTTGCCCTGTGAAAGAGATGATACACCCCCGAATACGGGAATGCGCCTGCGCTTCCTGTACAGCCGCCATGGAGGAAACCGATTCCGGCGAACGGGGGCTGACCCAGGAGCAGGTACACCTGCACCGGAAAAAATACGGCGGAAATGAACAGGCGCCCGGCAGGAAGAAGGAGAACACCATTCCGCACTGCATCCGCAGGGCCTTTTTCAACCCGTTCACGGTGATTCTGTTCCTGCTGGCAATCATCCTGTTTTTGACCGATATCCTGATGCCCGAACAGTATGGGCAGGGGCTTTCTTCGGTGGTTATCATCAGCCTGATGCTGGTGCTGAGCGGGGTCATACGGCTGTTCCAGGAGCTTCGGGCGAAGCGGGTGGCGGACCGCCTGACCAATCTGGTGCAGACCACCGTCTCCGTCTGTCGGGACGGCGTCTGGCAGGAGGTGTGTTCCGACGAGCTGGTCGTCGGCGACCTGGTTCATATGGAGGCCGGAGATCGGGTCCCGGCGGATATCCGCCTGACGGATGCAACGGATTTGTTTGTCTCCCAGTCCGTCATCACCGGCGAGAGCAGGATTCTGGAAAAGACTTCCCTGCCGCTGACAGAATCCCCGACGAAAATCAGCGACTACAGCAACACGGTCTTTCAGGGGACGACGGTCACCGGAGGCTGGGGGACCGGCGTTGTTCTGGCCGTGGGAGCCGACACCGTTTACGGGAATTTCTCCGCAGAGCCCTCCAGCCGGAAGGAGGAATTTGACCGCGGGGCTGCGTCCATCGCCTGGGTGCTAATCAAGTTTATGGTGATTCTGGTGCCGGTGGTGTTCCTCGCCAGCGGGCTGACCAAGGGGAACTGGCTGGAGGCGTTCCTGTTTGCGCTGTCCGTTGCGGTGGGGCTGACGCCGGAGCTGCTGCCCATGGTGGTCAACGCCTGCCTGGCCAAGGGCAGCTTCTCCGTGGGGCAGAAGCAGACGGTGGTGAAGAATATCAACGCCATGCAGTCCCTGGGCAGTATGGATTTGCTCTGTGTGGACAAGACGGGGACCCTGACCGGAGACACCGTCACGCTGGAATATTTCATGGATGTCCTGGGGAATGAGAGCGGTACCGTCCTGGACTACGCCTTTCTGAACAGCTACTACCACAGCGGCGTGAAGAACCACCTGGACACGGCCATCCTGAAATGCAGGGAGATGCCCGGCATGGAGGAACATTTTGAGACGCTGTCCAAGAGCAGCGTCCTCCTGGATGAGCAGCCCTTTGATTACACGCACAAGCTGGTCGGCATCCTGCTAAAGGGAGAAACGGAGAATCTGCACATCATCAAGGGCAATGTGGAGCAGGTCGTGTCCCGCTGCCGCTTTGTGCAGTTCCAGGGCGAGGTGATCCCCATTCAGGGCCATTCCGCGGAGGACGCCCACGCCATCGTGGACGAGATGACGGAGGACGGGATGAAGGTCCTGGCCGTCGCCTGCCGGAGGACGAGCGCCTCGGTGCTGAACGGACAGGAATCGGACTTCGTCCTCCTGGGGTATCTGGGCTTTTTCGACGCGCCGAAGAAAAGCGCAGCGGAGGCCATCGAGCGGCTGAAAAAGCTGAAGGTGGACGTCCGCGTTTTGACCGGGGACGACCGGAAAACGGCAGTCTCCATCTGCTCCCGCCTCGGCGTGGAGACGGGCCACGTCCTGACCGGCGCGGAGCTGGAGCGCATCTCCGAGAACGAGCTTCCCCTGCGCATAGAGCAAACCACCATCTTTGCGGAGCTGACGCCAAAGCAGAAGGCGCAGATCGTAGAGCTGTTACAGCAGGGCGGTCACAGCGTCGGGTTCCTGGGGGACGGGATGAACGACTTGACCGCGGAGCTGGCCGCCAACGTGGGCATCTCCGTGGATACGGCTGCGGAGGCGGTCAAGGAGAGCGCCGACGTTATCCTGCTGAAGAAGGATTTGAACGTGCTGGAGCAGGGCATCCTGGAGGGGCGACGGGCCTTTGCGAACATGGCAAAGTATATCAAAATCACGGCCTCCTCCAACTTTGGCAATATCTGCGCCGTGGTGGTGGCCAGCGTGCTGCTGCCCTTCTTCCCCATGACCTCCCTACAGCTGCTGCTCCTAAACCTGCTCTACGATACGCTGTGCCTGATTTTGCCCTGGGACAATGTGGACGCGGAGCAGCTGGAACACCCGATTCACTGGACGGGGGAGCATCTGGGGCGGTTCATGTGCCGGTTTGGCCCCATCAGCTCGGTCTTTGATGTGCTGACCTTTGTCTTCCTGTACTTCCTGCTCTGCCCGGCCCTCTGCGGCGGCAGCTTTGCCCAGCTCGACCCGTCCGGACAGGCCGCGTTCATCTCCCTGTTTCAGACCGGCTGGTTCCTGGAATCCATGTGGACGCAGGTGCTGATTCTGCATCTGCTGCGCACCAACAAGATTCCGTTCCTCCAGAGCAAGCCCTCCCACGCGGTCTTTCTGGTCACGATTCTGGGGGTCGTCCTGTTTACGGTGTTCACGGTCACGCCAGTGGGCGGCTACCTGGGACTGACCGCCCTTCCGGTGGGTTATTACGGTTTTCTGATACTTGATGTCCTCTGTTATCTGATCGCCATCAGCGGAGCGAAGCACTTCTATTTCCGGAAACACAGAGAGCTGCTGTAAGGAGGCGTCCCATGAAGAAAAGAGTTGGATTTGTCAGCCTGGATGCCGGTACGGTTTCCTGGCTGAGTGAAAAGCTGAAAACAGCACCTGTCACCGCCACAGGCGCGCAGGAGCTGTTGGAAGCAATCTCTGATTTGGCGTGTGGAGACAGCCAGTCATTGATGCTGGAGCTGGGCGACGCCGGCACCGTGTCAAACGCTTCTGAGATCGTCTGTGGCGAACTGCATATCCTCCCCGCAGCCCGAAGGGTGAAAATGGGGCAGAGGGAGATTTCATTGACCCCAAAGGAGTTTGACATCCTGCTGTTCCTGGCGAAGAATCGGGGTGAGGTGTTCACCAAGGAGCAGATTTATCAGGCCGTGTGGGACGGCGAATATGTGATGGACGACAGCAACATCATGGCGTTTATCCGGAAGCTCCGCAAGAAAATTGAGCCCCATCCCGATGCGCCGGAGTACATCCTGACCATCTGGGGCATCGGCTATAAGTTTAATGACAACATCTGAGCGGCAGGAGCAATTCTTGCCAAATCGCAAGGAAATCGCAAGGTTCTGACCATGTGATTCTCCTTGCTTTTTTTGTAGAATCAAAGCAGGAAAAGAGAGGAGGCGCACCACTATGCTTTACACAGATTTTGTACTTCGTATTTCACTGTCTCTGGCCCTGGGCTTCGCCATCGGGCTGGAGCGACAGCTGACCGGCCACACGGCGGGCATCCGTATCAATGTGCTGATTTGCATGGGAGCCTGCTTCTTTACCCTGTTCCCCCTGATTTACGGCTCAGAACAGACCTTCCGCGTGGCGGCGGCCATCATTCAGGGCGTCGGCTTCCTCTGCAGCGGCGTGATTTTCAAGGAAAGCGCATCTGTGCGGGGGATGAACACGGCGGCAACCCTGTGGTGTACGGCGGCAGTGGGTGTGCTGGTCAGCTCCGGAATGTACCTGATGGCGGCCACAGCTGCGGGAATCCTGATTCTCTCCAACCTGGCCCTCCGCCCGCTGGCCAGGAAAATCAATCCCGTTATCGGCGAGGAGGAATCGGAAAAGCAGTACCGCATTTCCGTCACCTGTCAGGAGCGGGCGGAGCATGAGCTTCGGATGCTGCTCATCAACAGCAACTCCTGCAAAACCCTCTACCTGACCAACCTGGAAAGCGGCGACGTGGTGGGGGACAAGGTGGAGATCGTCGCAGAGTACGACTCCGTCGGGAAGCCCAAAAACCGCGTATTGGAGGCAATCGTGGGGCAGATCCTGTCCCTGCCGGAGGTCGTGAGCGCGGGCTGGGAAGTCCTGTGATGGGGAACGGAAAACCCGGAAGAACCGAAAAGCGTGAAGGGAGGAATCGCAATGGATTATATCTGCCTGTTTTTGGGCATCCTTTTTGCGGTGGTCGGCATCGCCTTTGCATTTGGGAAAGCCTATAACCACTTGTCCGCATGGAAGAAGATGTTGGAGGCTGAAAAGGAGAAAATCAAAATCGAACCGCTCTGCAAAAACATTGGCGGAATGATAGCGCTGAATGGTGCGCTCTTTATTCTGAGGGGAGCCTGCGCCGGATTTTCCGAAGCGATGTTTACCTATGCAATCATTGTGTGGATGGTACTTGCGGGGATAGATGTCATATACATCTCCAAGAGCAGCCGCTATAAAAACCAATAATCTGCATTGCAGCGGATGCGGTGCAGTTTACATAGATATTTTTTGAAATAGGAGGCAAACGACATGGACCCCGATGGCAGTCCGCGAAGGGATAAGCAACGCAAAGCGCTCGGAACATCTGTGCCGTCTTTGTGATCAAGCTTATCTCTGATAATTTGAGTTTTGACTAGGAGGTAAGTCCAATGGAAAAGAAAGCTACCCGGGAGGAATTGCGCGTAATGGCGGCAAAAGCCGTCAACCGGGATGAAATGAACAGCCGCATTACCTTTGCGGCCACAAACAAAGTACGCCCTGTCCTGAAGAAGCTGAATACTACCCTGACAGGGCTTGATGAGAAGGAAGTTTCCAGCAGCCGGTTCACATACGGCTCCAACCATGTGACGAAGGAGAAGAAAAAGACGCTGCCCCAGCGGCTGGCCGGCGCGTTTGTCAACCCGTTCACGGCGATTCTGTTTTGCCTGGCGGTCGTCTCCACAATCACAGACATGATTTTCCCCTATTACTCCCTTTTCGGCTGTGAGCCGGAGGATTTCGACTGCATGACGGTGGTCATTATCATGACTATGGTTGTCATCTCCGGTACGCTCCGCTTCGTGCAGGAGACCAGAAGCGGCAACGCTGCGGAGCGGCTGCTGGCCATGATCACCACCACCTGCACCGTCACCCGCAGGGACGCGCCCAAGACGGAGCTCCTGCTGGATGAGGTGGTGGTGGGAGACATCGTTCATCTGTCGGCAGGGGATATGATTCCCGCTGATGTGCGGATCCTGGATGCAAAGGATCTGTACGTCAACCAGGCCAGCCTGACCGGCGAAAGTGAGCCGATTGAGAAGACCCCGATGGTCGCCGAAGGCGAGAACGTGGGCGCGATTACGGATTATACGAATATCGCGTTCATGGGCAGCAACGTAGTGTCCGGAAGCGCCACCGCTGTGGTGGTCTGCGTGGGCGATAACACGCTGTTCGGCTCCATGACGTCGGCGGTGGCCGAGGAAGCGGTGGAGACCAGCTTTACCAAGGGCGTCAACGCCGTCTCCTGGGTGCTGATTCGGTTCATGCTGGTCATGGTGCCGCTGGTGTTCGTCATCAACGGCCTGACCAAGGGAGACTGGCTGGCGGCGTTCCTGTTCGGCATCTCGATTGCCGTGGGGCTGACGCCGGAGATGCTGCCCATGATCGTTACCACTTGCCTGGCGAAGGGCGCCGTCTCCATGAGCAAGAAGCAGACCATCGTGAAGAACCTGAACTCCATTCAGAACTTCGGGGCAATCGACATCCTCTGCACAGACAAGACCGGCACACTCACCCAGGATCAGGTCGTTCTGGAATACCACATGACCGTCGAGGGCGTAGAGGACAGCCGGGTGCTGCGACACGCCTACCTGAACAGCTACTTCCAGACCGGTTATAAAAACCTGATGGATTTGGCCATCATTCAAAAGACCGAGGAGGAGGAAAAGGAAAATCCGCAGCTGACCGACCTGTCGGAGAATTATGTGAAGGTGGATGAGATTCCCTTCGACTTCACCCGCCGCCGCCTGACCACGGTGGTGCAGGATAAGACCGGGAAAACCCAGATGGTCACCAAGGGCGCTGTGGAGGAGATGCTTTCCGTCTGCTCCTTCGCGGAGATCGACGGCGAGGTAAAGCCTCTGGATGATGACGTGCGCAGGAGGATTATCGTAAAAGCAGATGAGCTGAATGAGAAGGGCTTCCGGGTTCTGGCGCTGGCGCAAAAGTCAAATCCATCGCCGGTCGGCGCGTTCAGCGTAAAGGATGAGGCGGATATGGTGCTGATCGGGTACCTGGCCTTCCTGGACCCGCCCAAGGAATCCACCGCGGAGGCGATTCAGGCCCTGGCAGACCACGGCGTCCACACGAAGATTCTGACCGGCGACAACGACAAGGTCACCCGTACCATCTGCGCCCAGGTGGGGCTGAAGGTGCGCAATATGCTGCTTGGGCCCGACCTGGAGCATATGACGGACAGGGAACTGGCCAAAGCCGCTGAGGAGACGGATGTTTTCGCAAAGCTGTCCCCTGACCAGAAAGCCCGCATCGTATCCATCCTGCGGGAAAACGGCCACACCGTAGGCTTTATGGGAGACGGCATCAACGACGCCGCCGCCATGAAGGCGTCGGACATCGGCATCTCCGTGGATACGGCTGTGGACGTGGCAAAGGAATCCGCTGACATTATTCTGCTGGAAAAAGACCTGATGATACTGGAGGAAGGAATCGTCGAAGGCCGCAAGACCTATGCCAACATGATCAAATATATCAAGATGACGGCATCCTCCAACTTCGGCAATATGTTTTCCGTGCTGGCGGCCTCGGCGCTGCTGCCGTTCCTGCCCATGATGAGCGTCCACCTGATTTTCCTGAACCTGATCTATGACCTGAGCTGCACCGCAATCCCCTGGGACAATGTGGACGAGGAGTTCATCGCCATCCCGCGGCAGTGGGACGCCTCCAGCGTGGGGAGCTTTATGATCTGGATCGGTCCGGCCAGCTCGATCTTCGACTTCACGACTTACATTTTCATGTACTTCGTGTTCTGCCCCATGTTTGTCTCCGGCGGCGTCCTGTACAATGACCTTGCCGCCCACTTCAGCGGCGCGGAGCTGGAGGCGATGCAGACCACCTATGCGGCCATGTTCCAGGCCGGATGGTTTGTGGAGTCCATGTGGAGCCAGACGCTGGTCATTCACATGATCCGTACACCCAAGCTGCCCTTCATCGAGAGCCATGCTTCCGCCCCTGTGACGCTGCTGACCATGACGGGTATCGCGGTGCTGACGATGATTCCGTTCACTCCGTTCGGCACGATGCTGGGATTTGTGGCGCTGCCGGCTAGCTATTTTGCCTACCTGATCCCCTGCATTCTGCTCTATATGCTGCTGGCTACCAGCCTGAAGAAAGCCTGCGTCCGTCATTACGGAGAACTGCTGTAAAGGAGGAACCAAACGATGAATTGGACAACTATTTGGATGGCCCTGTTTGGGACGACAGAACTGCTCGGATTAAATATGGGGTTTTGGGTCTCGATGGGCGTCGTCGCCATCGTTGTGATCATCCAGCACGTGATTTTCTGGGGAATCATGAAACCGAAACGCAAATAACGCAACAGCCTGTCCACTAAAAAACTGAGCTGCGCGAAGTTCATCGCGCAGCTCAGTTCGTTTGTTTTTACTCTTCCTCCCAGATGGCGTACAGGGTGATACCCTCCTCCACGGTGTCGGAGGAAAAGTCCCACGCCTCGCTGCCGTCCGGATACAGGGACCAGCATACCAGGGTGTATCCCGGCCGCACCACGTCCTCCGGCTCCTCCACGGTGCCGCCGTAGGGAACCGACTGGGATTCCGCGGCGCTGCCGCCCTGGGTGTCAAAGGTAACGGTCAGGCCGCCGGAACTTCCTGCGCCGACGATGACCAGAATCAGCACCAGCGCCGCCATGACCGCCACAAGGGCGCTGCTCCAGCGGCCCATGCTCCGGCGCTGGGCATCGTCCATCCCGCTCTTTTTGGGGTAGGTGGACACGCCGAACAGGCCATACCGCCGCTGGGGGGAGGAGGATTCCCGCTCCTCCTCCCGGGGGATTTGCTCGCTCATGGGTTACTTCCGGGTCAGGTACTTGCGCATATCAATGGAGCAGGCCAGCAGGATGATGGCGCCCTTGATGATGTACTGCATATTGCCGGAGACGGACAGGAAGTTCAGCCCCACGAAGATGATACGCAGCAGGAACACGCCCAGCACCACGCCGCCGATGGTGCCGGTGCCGCCGACGAAGGAGACGCCGCCGATGACGCAGGCCGCGATGGCGTCGCACTCGTAGTTCAGGCCGGTGTTGGCGGTGTTGGAGCCGATACGCGCCGCCTCAATGAAGCCGGTGTAGCCATAGGTGATGCCGGCCAGGGTGTGTACCATCAGGGTGGTGAAGAACACGTTGACGCCGGACACGTTGGCCGCCTCGGCGTTGGAGCCCACGGCGAACATATTCTTGCCGAAGGTGGTCTTGTTCCAGATGAACCACATGACGATCAGCACGATAACGGCATAAATCACATAGTTTGGTATGACCAGCGCCCCTCCTGTGAGCTTGCTGATGACGCTGCCGGTGATGGCGTTCTTATAGGCGTCGGACAGGCCGGAGATGGACTGACCGTTGTTGTCATGGGACATATAGTAGAGCAGGCAGATGCCGTAGACGATCAGCTGGGTGGCCAGGGTGACGATGAAGGGGTGCAGCTGGAACCGCGCCACAAAGAAGCCGTTGACCAGGCCCACCAGGCCGCCTACCAGCAGCGCCAGCAGCAGCACCAGCACCAGGGGCACCTCGCCCAGGTTGGTGAAGAACTTATTCGCAGTGGTCAGGGACTGGAGCAGCGTAGCCGAGATGGCGGCCGTCAGACCCACTGTGCGGCCTGCGGACAGGTCGGTACCGGTCAGGACGATACAGCCGCCGATGCCCAGCGCCATGGGCAGGCTGGATGCGGTCAGGCTGATGATGTTGATGATGGAGCTCTTGGAGATGATGTTGTGATTCTGGGTGTAGGTGAAAATCACGAACACAATCAGGATAATGTAGATTGCGTTGTTCAGCAGAGTGTCCACAAGAAACCCGCGCCGGTCCTTTGCGTCCATGGCCTTGTAGCGTTCACTGGTCTGCCTCAACGATTTGACAGGATTATTCATACTGCTGCAGCCTCCCTCTTATACATATTTTGCGGCCAGCGTCAGGATCTCTTCCTGCGTGGTGGTCTTGGCGTCCACCTCTCCGGCCACACGGCCGCCGCTCATAACGATGATGCGGTCGCACACACCCAGCAGCTCTGCCATTTCGGAGGATACCATCACAACGGTGGTTCCGGCGTTTGCCTGGTCAATGATCAGCTGGTAAATCTCATATTTTGCGCCCACGTCGATGCCGCGGGTGGGTTCGTCCAGCAGCAGCACCTTCGGGTTGGTCAGCAGCCAGCGGGCGAAGATGACCTTCTGCTGGTTGCCGCCGGACAGCGCCCGAATCTTGGTCTCCTGGGAGGGGGTCTTGGTCTTCAGCGTGTCGATGCCCCACTGGGTCGCCTTCCGCATGGAGGGCTCGCTGAGCCATACGCCCCGTTTCAGGTGATGCTTCAGGCTGGAGATAACGGTATTATCCTTGATATCCCGGATGCCGAAGATGCCGGTGGCGCGCCGCTCCTCCGTCAGCAGAGCGAAGCCCGCCTTCAGGGACTGGCGGGAATTCTTATTGCTGACCTCCTTGCCATCCAGGCGAATGGTGCCGGAGTGCCGGGTGGCAATGCCGAAGATGGACTCCAGCGTCTCCGTCCGCCCGCTGCCGTCCAGCCCGGCCAGGCCCACGATCTCGCCCTTCCGGGCGGTGAAGGACACGTCCTTCAGCTGGTTATACTGGCCGTTCAGCCCTTCCACCTCCAGCGTCACGTCGCCGGGCTTGTTGGTCTTGGGCGGGAACTGGTCGTTCAGCTCACGGCCCACCATGAGCTTGATCAGGGACTCGTTGTTCAGCTCGGAGGCGGGCTTTGTGGCGATCCACTGGCCGTCCCGCATGACGGTGACTTCATCGGAGATGCGTAAAATCTCCGCCATCTTGTGGGAGATGTAGATGATGCCGCAGCCCCGTTCCCGGAGCATATCGATGATCCAGAACAGATGCTCGACCTCCTGCTCGGTCAGGGAGGAGGTGGGCTCGTCAAAGACGATGACCTTGGAATTGTAGGAGACGGCCTTGGCAATCTCCACCATCTGCCGCTTGGAGACGGGCAGCTCGCTCATCTTCTGGTGGGGGTCCACGTCGATTTTCAAATCCTCGAAAACCTTCTTCGTGTCCTCCAGCATTTTCTTCTCGTTGACCATGATGCCGCCGGTCAAGGGATAGCGCCCCAGCCAGAGGTTGTCCATCACGGAGCGTTTCAGCGCCTGATTCAGCTCCTGATGCACCATGGCTACGCCGTTTTCCATGGCCTCTTTACTGGTCTTAAAGTTGACTTCCTTTCCCTCCAGGAGGATGGAGCCTTCGTCCTTAAAATAAATGCCGAACAGGCATTTCATTAGAGTGGACTTGCCGGCGCCATTCTCTCCCATCAGCGCGTGAACCGTGCCCCGGTGGACGGTCAGCTGCGCGTGATCCAGTGCTTTTACGCCGGGAAAGCTCTTACAGATGTCCTTCATTTCCAGCAGAACGTCTGATTCAGCCATCCGACATACCCCCTTTCTTTATGGCTGTCCGGCGGTGTGGGATGCCGCCGGAACGATAGGAACCCTCGGTTCCATAGTAAAAAGAGAGGGCTGCCGCCCAGACGGCAGCCCTCTGGAGATTAGGTGGAACAGGGACTAAAATCTGTAATGTGATTATTCGCCGGTGTAGGAGGAGTAAGCCATGTAGACCTTGCAGTCAATGCCCTCAGCCAGGGTGAAGGTGTACTCGGAGGAGTCAGCCGCCAGAGCAGCCGCAGCCTCAGTGGGAGTCGCGCCGCTGACCAGCTGGTCAACGATGTACTTCAGGCCGTAGGCATAGCCGGTGTTGGACTGGGAGACGGTGCCGGTCATGTAGCCGTTGGCAATCAGCTCCTTGGCGGTGTCAGTGGCGTCCACGCCGAACACGGGGATGGTGGTGGTGCCTTCGCCGTTGTTATAACCGGCAGCCTGAAGGGCGGTCACCACGCCGGCGGCCATGTCGTCGTTGTTGCAGATGACCAGCTCGATCATGTTGCCGTTGGCCTCGCTGTACTGGGACAGGTTGGTCTGCATGAACTCGGTGGCGGCGGAAGCGGACCATGCGCCGTTGGCGTCCACCTGATAGAGGGAGGTGTTGGAGGAGTCAAAGTATTCCAGCTCGGGATAGCCGGCTTCGGTCAGCACCGCATTGGCGTCCTCTACGCCGTACTGGGTACGATAGATGGCCTCGGCGTTGCCCTCCTGGCCCTTCATCATGGCGTAGGAGATGACGCCGTCGCCGTTCAGGTCGAGGGAGTCATAGTTTTCCACCAGGTACTCGCCGATCATCTGGCCCTGAATGTGGCCGGCCTCAGGCGCGTCGGTGCCCAGGAAGCCCACGTTGTCATAGGCGTTCAGCAGAGCGCCCTCGTTGCCGTCGGCCTCGATGGTACGGTTGTAGAAGATGACGTTCACGCCATAGCTGGCGGCTTCTTCGATGATGGACTGGGCGGCGTCCTCAGAGCCGGACTCCACCAGGTTGACCAGCAGCAGGTTGCAGCCGTTGGTCAGAGCGGTGGTGATGGACTCGTTCTGGGTGGTCTGGCTGCCGTTGCCGTCATAATCGGTGTAGGTGATGCCCGCCTCATCCAGCAGGTCGTCCAGGGAGGCCCGAACGGTGGAGAGGAAGGTGTCGGAGAAGGAGTACCAGAAGATACCCAGGTTCAGGTCGGAGTAGTCCACGTCGCTGCTGGTTTCAGCATCGGCTTCGCTGGCCTCAGCCTCGCTGGCTTCGGCTTCGCTGCTGCTACCTTCCTCCTCCGTGGCGCTGGAGCCGGCGGAAGAAGCGCTGGAAGCATCGCCATCGCTGTCGCTGTCACTGCTGGAGCCGCAGGCAGCCAGGCAGAAGACCATCGCCAGTGCAAGGATCAGAGCAAGAATCTTTTTCATTATGTAGTACCTCACTTTCATTATTCGGGGGCAAATTAACGCCCCATGCAAAATAGGGGGGAGTTCCCGCCTCCCCTTGTATTGCACATTGTAGCATTACCCAACAAAAAAGTCAATTCTATTTTTTGCGGTTTTCACATTATTTACAAAAATTTCATCGAGCTTTTTGAATGTTTTACCATGGAAAAGATTGGAAACCGCAACGGCGGAGCGATACGGCAAGAGGCTCCGGTCTGCATCGGTCGGAGCCTCTGTAAAAGGGAAAGGGCAAAAGGAGCGGTTCGGCAGCGGTTCAGCTGTCGGCGTCGTCCCCGCTGTTCAACACAGGGGAATCATCCGCCTCCGGCATATCGGCAGCCTCCGCCGGGGGCTGCGGGGCTTCCGCCTCCTCTGACGCAGCGCCGGAGGCGTTCGGGGGCATATGGCTCATCTTCCACGCCAGGACCGCCAGCAGCACGATGCCGCCTCCCAGCACGAGGATACCGCCTGCCAGTTCCAGGGCGGTAGGGGCGTCCGCGCCGCCCTGGAAGGCGGACTGGAGCATCTGCACCAGCAGCCAGCCCAGGTACACGATCGCCAGAAGATAGATGAGGGCGTGGGAACGGGGCTGAAATTCGTGCTTTTGTTTTTCTTCTTTGTTTCGACGGAGCATAGGGGGTTCCTCCTGCGGCTGCATAGTTCAGGCGGCGCAACGCCTTTTGCTCATTTTACTACAGACCGCAGGGAAATGCAAGCGCCTGATGGAGCGACTCATGGGAATCAATTTTGCAGCCAGTCCGGAAAGCTGACGAGGCGGGATACAGAGATTCCGGAGGCGTGCGCAGGGAAGAACGGCGAAAAATACCGGCAAAATTTTGCTTACATTCCGGCATTTCGTGTGCTATAATAACGGCTGTACAAAGAAATCAATGCGTGTAGCATACATCACGGTTGGCAAGGCGTATGACGCGCCCCGGCAGTGCGGGGCGTGAAGTACGTCTTTTTTTCGTCCCCGCAGATGCGCAGCGCAGCGGAAAAGCGATTCCTTCACGAAAGGAGCATTTTTTTATGCCAAAAACGAGAACCCAGGGAATCATCTTCGGCCTGATCATGTCCTACGCCATGGCCTACGGCATGGAGGTCTACAATGTGGCCATCAAGGAAGGGGTGACGCTGTCTGCCGGCGGCCTCAGCAACATGACGAACGGCGTCTTTCTGGACGCGCTGATCGAGGCGTCCTATATGGGGATTTTCGTATTCCTCATCTCCAACCTCTATGGCAACCGGTTCGGCGGCGCCTTTGCCGCCAAACACACCGACCCCCAGCGGGACAACCCCTATGTCTGCCAGCTGCTCCGCCAGGGCGCCACCGTCGCCATCATGTGTCCGTCCATGAGCCTGATTGCGTCGGTGCTGTTCAACGTCATTCTGGCCGGAGCGCCGGTCTATCAGCTGCCTGCCATCTGGGTGGGTACCCTGCTGAAGAACTTCCCCATGGCGTTCTTCTGGAACTTCTTCGCCGCCGCGCCCCTGACCTACTGGCTGTTCGGCAGGCTGTTCCCGGAAAAGCAGACCGCCGACTGAACCTGCCGCCCCGGACGAGGGGCTGCCCGAATCCCTGCAAAGGGGAACACGCCCCCAGGCGGCATCGCCGCCTGGGGGCGCTTGCATGGGCAGAAGCCAATGAAGGGGGCAACGCACCTGCAAGACCGTCCACGTCCATATTGTACAAGCTGCAGCCCGTTCCGGAGAGGGAGAGGAGGTTCCCGTCACCGCCCCTCCGTCTGTTTCATAATTGCACCGGCAGACGTATGATGTTATAATGAAGGCAATTTCAGGAGGAAGGACACAACTTCAATGCTGATAGGTCAAAAAATGAGAACGCTGGCAGCAGAGCTGGACCCGCTGCGCCTGGGCACCGGCTGGAAGCCGGAGGACCTGTCCAAGCCCCAGATTTTTATTGAGAGTACCTTTGGTGACAGCCACCCCGGCTCCGGTCATTTGGACAAGCTGGTGGCCGCCGCCCGGGAGGGCGTGGCCGAGGCCGGAGGCTACGGCGCGCGCTATTTCTGCACCGATATGTGCGACGGCGAGAGCCAGGGCACCGATGGCATCAACTTCTCCCTGGCCAGCCGGGAGATGATCGCCAACATGATTGAGATTCAGGCCAACGCCACCCCCTTTGATGGCGGCGTGTTCATCGCCAGCTGCGACAAGGGGCTGCCCGGCAACCTGATGGGCCTGGCCCGGGTCAACATTCCCTCCGTGGTCGTCACAGGCGGCACCATGGCCGCCGGGCCGGAGATGCTGACGCTGGAGCAGCTGGGGATGTACTCCGCCATGTATGAGCGGGGGGAGATCGACGAAGCCCGCTTCTGCTGGGCAAAGGAGAACGCCTGCCCCAGCTGCGGGGCCTGCTCCTTCATCGGCACCGCCTCCACCATGCAAATCATGGCCGAGGCCCTGGGCCTGGCGCTTCCAGGCAGCGCTTTGCTGCCCGCCACCAGCCCCGACCTGCTGGACTACGCCCGCCGGGCAGGAAAGCAGGCGGTGGCTCTGGCCACCATGGACCATATGCGGCCCCGGGACATCGTCACCATGGACAGCTTTGAGAACGCTATCATGGTCCACGCCGCCATCTCCGGCTCCACCAACTGCCTGCTCCACCTCCCCGCCATAGCGCATGAGTTCGGCATTGAAATCGACGGCGACACCTTTGACCGGCTGCACCGTGGCGCGCACTACCTGCTGGACGTGCGGCCCGCCGGACGCTGGCCCGCTGAGTTCTTCTACTATGCCGGCGGCGTCCCCGCCATCATGGAGGAGATTCGCAGCGTACTGCACCTGGATGCCATGACCGTTACCGGCAAGACCCTGGGCGAAAACCTGGACGAGCTGAAGCAGAACGGCTTCTATGAGCGCTGCCAGCACTGGCTGGACCAGGCCAACGCCAAATACGGCACCCATGTGACCAAAGAGGACGTCATCCGGCCCTTCGACCGGGCCATCGGCACCGACGGCTCCATCGCTGTCCTCAAGGGGAACCTGGCCCCCGAGGGGGCAGTCATCAAGCACACCGCCTGCCCCAAAGAGATGTTCTCCGCCGTACTGAACGCCCGCCCCTTCGACAGCGAGGAGGCGTGCATCGACGCGGTGCTGCACCATCGGGTCCAGCCGGGGGACGCCGTCTTTATCCGCTACGAAGGCCCCAAGGGCAGCGGTATGCCGGAGATGTTCTACACCTCCGAGGCCATCTCCTCCGACAAGGAGCTGGGCCGCAGCATCGCCCTCATCACTGACGGGCGCTTCTCCGGGGCATCCACCGGGCCGGTCATCGGCCATTGCAGCCCGGAGGCCCAGGCGGGCGGCCCCATCGCCCTGGTGGAGGAGGGCGACCTGATCCACCTGGACGTAAAGGCCCGTGTGCTGGAAATCGTGGGCGTCAAGGGTGAGCGCAAAACGCCGGAGGAGATCGACGCCATTCTGGCAGAGCGGAAAAGACACTGGAAGCCAAAACCGGCGAAGTATCCCAGCGGGGTGCTGCGCCTGTTCTCCGAGCTGGCGGAGTCCCCCATGAAGGGCGCGTATCTGTCCTACGACCACCTTAACAGGGAATAAGAGGTTCCCAACAGAAATCAGGGAGGCGCTTCGCACGCCTCCCTGATTTCTGTTGCATTTTCGTTACGCCTTCCACAGACCGTGGAGATTGCAGTAGGCATAGACTTCCCCACTGTATCCCCGTCGCTGAGGGCGAAGGCCGCCGCCGGCTTTTCGCCGGGGTTCAGGTGCTTGAGTTGGACGCTCTGCTTTGTCTTGAGGGTGCAGCCGGTATACCGACGTAAGGCCGACTGCGCGTGCGTTTGCTGCCGCGGGATGTCAGCCGCCGCAGTGCCCATGGCGACAGTCCTGCCCCTCCCTGTGGTGATGGTCGCCGCAGCCCTCTCCGTGATGGCCCTCATGGCGGCTGCAGTGAACGTCCGGGGCATAGGCGAGGGTCCCGCCCAGGAGCGCCGCCACGGCGGCGTCCGCATCGCCGGTCACGCCGCCGTACAGCTGAATGCCCACCGACGCCAGCGCCGCCTGGGCGCCGCCGCCGATGCCGCCGCAAATCAGGACGTCTGCCTGTAAGGCGTTCAAGACCTCCGCCAGCGCGCCGTGCCCCTGGCCGTTGGTGCTGACCACCTCGGAGGATACGACCTTCCCGTCCGCCACATCATAGAGCTTGAACTGCTCCGTGTGACCAAAGTGCTGGTACACCTGTCCGTTTTCATAGGTGACTGCGATTCTCATATTACCGTCTCCTTTCGATTTTTGAAACATCTGATGGATTTCCTGCTTGAAGCAGCCTGCGCCGCAGAACCGGTTCATTCCGTTGCAGAGCCGGTACTCCCCGCCCTCAATTTTCAGGGGACGCCCGTCCACCAGCGCCGCCGCCAGCTTTTTCCTGGCGGAGTCATAGATTTTCTGCGCGGTGGTTCGGGCCACCTGCATCCGCTGGCTGCACTGCTCCTGAGAGAGGCCCTCCCTGTCAATCAGGCGGATCGTCTCATATTCATCCACAGTCAGGATGACCGCTTCTTTCCCGTCCCCATCCTTCGCCGGGACAAATTCCAACGTCTGCGGAAAGCGGCAAATCATTCTGCATTTGGTCGGCCTTGGCATGGCATCACCGCTCCTTCCTGAGGCTTGCGCTCCGTTTGTGCGCGTTGCGCCTCCCCCTGGGTTTCGTTCTGGGTCTATCATACTCCTATTTATGACATATGTCAAGAACTATTCTTGGCATATGCCATAAATAGGGCGCACTGCCGCCAATCACGAGAGCAGCCGCCTGAAGCCGCCTGGCATGGCCGGAGGCAGCATCTTTTCCTGACGATTTGTCAACCACAGAAAAACAAACGTTGACAATCAAGTGCGCCTGTGCTATCATCACGGGGAACCGAGAGACACGCAGACAAGGGGGCATCTTCCATGAAGGAAGAGAACACAGAGACGGGCCGCCGCCCAAATCGTATGGATACCTCTGGCGCAGGCATACCCCTGCGGCCCCACCATGGGATGTGCCTGGCCTACTATCAGGGCAAGGGCTACAGCCCGGCCTTTACCCAGGCGGCGGACGCGCTGCTGCTCCGGCTGACCGAGGAGAACCCTGTTGTGCGGCTGACGATGGCGGCGGACGTGATGTGCGCCGCCTGCCCTAACCGCCGGGGGAACGAGTGCGACGGGACGGGGAACGCCTCCCGTTATGACCGGGCGGTGCTGGAGCGCTGCGGCCTGCGCGAGGGGGACGAGCTGCCCTTCCTGACGTTCACCGCCGCAGTACAGAGCCGGATCTTAGCGCCCGGCGGACGAGCGGCGATCTGCGGCGGCTGCCAGTGGAACGAACTGTGCAGCGGGCCGGGCCGGTGGACGGAATTGAAAGCGGAATAAAGTAAGGGCTGCTCTGCCGGAGCCTGCAATCAGGCTCCGGCGGGGCTTTTTTCTTGCGTTTTTCGGTCACGCGGGTTTAAGGAAGGGCGGAACAAATGGAAGCGAAAGGTCCCAGCTCCGTTCCTTCGGAGGTTCCCCGGGGAAAAACGGAAAAAAAGATTGCATTTTCCGGGGAAACATAGTAAAGTATTAAGTAATGTCATGCCTGTACGCTGCTCCGTCGGCTGCCGTTCTGTCGGCCGGAGGATATTTCGTCAGGGAAGGGGTGCTGTGGAAATGAAGAAGGGAATCGCGCTGTTGGCCGTGCTGACGCTCTGTGTATCCCTGTCCACGGCAGCCTTCGCCACGGGAGAGGTGGAGGATACTGCGGCTGTGGTCGCCGCCGAAGCGACAGAGGAGGACGACCTTGCGGTAAGCCCGGACGATTCCGGCATGTCGGACAGCAGCGGCGCCACCACATATACGACAAACAGCGGTTACACCTATACCCTGTCCGGCGGCGCGGCCACCATCACCAGGTATGACGGAGACGGCGGGGCGGTCGCCGTTCCGGCTTCGCTGGACGGCTATTCAGTGGTCGCTATCGGGGACGGCGCCTTTGCGGATTGCACCCAACTGACCTCCATCACCCTGTCGGAGGGCATCACCTCCATCGGGCAGTGGGCCTTTGCCGGCTGCACCGGATTGACCTCTGTGACCCTGCCTGACACCCTGACGGAGCTGGGGCGGGAGGCCTTCTACGGCTGCACGTCGCTGACCTCCCTGACCATTCCGGCCAGCGTGACCAGCATCGGAACGTGGCTGACCTCCGGCTGCACCTCCCTGACGGAAATTATAGTAGAGGAGGGGAACAGCGCCTACGCCAGCGTGGGCGGCGTCCTCTTTAACGCGGATTTGACCGAACTGATCTGCTGCCCCATCGGCTATGTGGGAGACTATACGGTCCCTGACGGCGTCACCGTCATTGACGAGTCCGCCTTTGAGGGCTGCACCGGCCTGACCTCTGTGACCCTCCCGGCCAGCCTGATTACGATTGAGGACAGCGCCTTTGCCGACTGCACCGGCCTTGTCACCGTTTCCATGCAGAGCGGCGTCACCTCCATCGGAAGCCACGCCTTCCACGGTTGCACCAGCCTGACGAGCATCTCTCTGCCGGACAGCCTCACCGACCTGGGCGGTTATGTGTTCCAGAACTGCACCAGCCTGACTGCGGTGCAGCTGCCCGCCTCCCTGACCGGCATCAGCGCGGGGATGTTCTATGGCTGTACCGGCCTGAGCAGCATCACCCTGCCCGACACCGTCACTGCCATTAACGAGTATGCCTTTGGCGACTGCACCTCCCTGACCGCGCTGGTCCTGCCCGACAGCCTGATCTTGATTGGTTACTGCGCCTTTACGGGCTGCACCCAGCTGACCGCCATGGTGCTGCCTGACAGCGTCAGCAGCGTCTACGCCTATGCGTTCAAGAACTGTACGGCGCTGGAGAATATCACGATTTACAATAACAGCATTACGCTGAACGCCAACGTCTTTTACGGCTGTGATGCGCTGACCATTTATGGGAACAGCGGCTCCTCTGCCAAACAGTACGCCGCCGCCTATAACATCCCCTTTGTGGCGCTGGACACGGTGGAAACCGTTGACCTGTCCGCCTGCACCATCACCCTGGAGGGCACTGAGTTCGTCTGTGACGGGACCGCCCAGACGCCCGCCGTCACTGTGTCCGACGGGGACAGTGTGCTGACAGAGGGGACGGACTACACCCTTTCCTACAGCAACAACGTCCAGCCGGGGACGGCCACCGTTTTGGTCACCGGCATTGGCGGCTATACCGGCAGCCTGACGGCCAGCTTCTCCATCACGCTGGCGACCCCTGTGCTGGCGGAGCTGCAAAGCAGCGAGGAGGGCATCCTCGTCAGCTGGACGGAGATCCCCGGCGCGGAGTGCTACGTCCTCTACCGCGCCAGCGACGGCGGCGCGGTTCATGAGCTGGCGACCGTCTACAGTGGCACGGTGTCCTATGTGGATGCCGATGTAACGTCCGGCACCCTGTACCGCTATCAGCTGGTGGCGATTTGCGGCGATGTGAGCAGCGCCATGTCCGTCGGGCAGCAGCTGCAATACCTGACCATGACGATCACCACCGACCCGACGGACACGGATGCCGGGGACGGGAGCGCGGACACGACGGAGGGAGACGCCGCCGCGCAGTCTGCCGCTTCAGAGGACAGTGCCGACGAAGCGGAGGCGGACGGGGCAACGGCTGTCGCTTCGCTGAACACCGGCGACCGGTCCAACCTGGCCGTCTGGTGCGGAGCGTTGCTCCTCTCAGGCGGCGCTTTGGCTGCGGCCGTCCTGTTCCGTTACAGGCGGAACAAAAAGTAACCCCACGGAAATGGAGCCTGTGATTTGGAAAAGATTACCAGCCGCACAAACCCCCTCCTGGGGCATTTCAAAAAGCTGCTGCGGGACCGGAGCTACCGCCGTTCCTGCGGAGAATATGTCGGCGACGGGGTCAAACTGCTGGAGGAGGCCATTCGTTGGCAGGCCCCTTTGGCTGCCGTCCTGCTGACGGAGGACGTCACCTGCCCACCGCTGCCCCACGGGGTGCGGCGGGCTGTCCTGCCCTCCGATGTGATGGCCTCCGTTTCCCCCATGAAGGCCCCCCAGGGCGCGCTGTTTTCGCTCAAGCAGCCCGACCTCCGGCCGCCGGAGCGGCTGGAGGGCAGCCGGTACCTGATTCTGGACGGCCTGCAGGACCCGGGCAATGTGGGGACCATTTGGCGCACCGCCGACGCCTTTGGGGCGGACGGCCTGCTGCTGACCGGTCACTGCGCCGACCCCTTCGGCTGGAAGGCGGTGCGAGCCGGCATGGGGGCGGCCTTCCGTCTCCCGGTGTGGGAGGTGGAGGGCGAGGGGCTGCTGCCCCTGCTGGACAGGAGCGGGCTGCCCCTGTATGCCACCGCGCTGCGGGAGGATACGGTGGAGCTGCAACAGGCCGACCTGTCCCGGTGCGCCGTCGCCATCGGCAGCGAGGGACACGGGGTGTCTGCCCGTCTGTTGGACGCCTGCCGGGAGACGGTGAAAATCCCCATGGAACCTCAGTGCGAGTCGCTGAACGCGGCCACAGCCGCCGCCGTGGTGCTGTGGGAGTGGTACCGTGACGGCGCGGACCGGAAATAGGGCAGCTTGCCCGGCTGCACCGGCTGCAGCGGGAACCGTATGAACCTCCTGTCGGGAGCGACCCGGCCGGGGAAGATATAACGTGAAAGAGAGGACTTCATCATGGATAAAAACACCCTCAACAAAGTGCTTACCTTCGTCTATATGGCGCTGCTGGCCATCGGCGTCATACTCTTTATCACGTCCGACTTCTTGGACGCTGACAACGCGCACTACGGCAGGCTGATCGGCGGCATCGCCTGCGGCCTGTTGTCCAGCTTCGTGAAAACCTATATCGATATGAACCAGTAAACTGCCGGGCGGCGGACGGACTGCGCCAACCGTCCGGAACCCGTTCTGAGTGTCCCTGCGGACGCACTTAAAAAATCGCCCGCAAATTCTGAAGGATAGAAGGAGTGGCCGGTATGCTGAAGGACATCACGCTGGGCCAATATTTCCCGGGAAATTCGGTGGTGCATCGCTTAGACCCCAGGACGAAGCTGATTTTGGTGGTGGTCTATATCGTGGCCCTGTTCCTGGCGGAGAGCTTCCTGACCTATGCCATCATGTTCCTGATTCTGGCCTTATGCATTTACGCCTCCAAGGTCGGCGTGAAGCCCATCATTCGGGGCATGAGGCCGGTGCTGATTATTCTGATTTTTACCGGCGTGCTGAACCTGTTCTATGCCACCGGCGGGGTGGAGCTGGTTCACATCGGATTCATTCACATCTACAGCGAAGGCGTCAAGACGGCAATCTTTATGGTGGCCCGGATTATGATGCTGATTTCCGGCACCTTCCTGCTGACCTATACCACGTCGCCCATCCAGCTGACGGACGCCATCGAGAGCCTGCTGGGGCCGCTGAAGAAGCTCCATGTGCCGGTACACGACCTGGCTATGATGATGTCCATCGCCCTGCGCTTCATCCCCACCCTGATCGAGGAGACGGACAAAATCATGTCCGCTCAGAAGGCCCGGGGGGCGGACTTCGAGACGGGCAGCCTCATCGACCGGGCCAAGGCCATGGTGCCGCTGCTGGTGCCCCTGTTCATCTCGGCCTTCCGCCGGGCGGACGAGCTGGCGACGGCCATGGAGTGCCGCTGTTACCACGGCGGCCAGGGCCGCACCCGGCTGCACCAGCTGAAATACGTCAGGAATGACTATACCGCCCTGGTGGGCGGTTTGGCCCTGTGCGTCCTGGTGGGGGTGCTGGGCGTAGGCTTCGGGCTGTGATGATGAGAAATATCGCCCTGAAGCTGATGTATGTGGGGACGGCTTACCACGGCTGGCAGCGGCAGAAGAACGCCATGACGGTGCAGGAGATGCTGGAAACCTGCGTGGCCAAGGTGGTGAAGCACCCGGTCAGGTTCACCGGCGCGGGGCGGACAGACGCCGGCGTCCACGCTGAGGTCTATATTGCCAATTTCCGTACCAGCTGCAACATCCCCTGCGACCGGATGCCGCTGGCCTTCAACGCCCGGCTTCCGGGGGACATCGTGGTGCTGGCCGCCCGGCAGGTGTCGGAGGAGTTCAACGCCATCGGTTCCTGCCTCAGGAAGGAGTACACCTATCGGGTGTACAATTCCCGCATCCGCAACGCCTTTTATGTGGACCGGGCGTATTTTTACCCCAAGCGGCTGGACGAGGACTTTTTGCAGGACGCGGCGAACCGCTTCGTGGGCACCCACGATTTCAGCGCCGTCCGGGATGTGGGCACCCCCACCCGCACCAACGTCCGCACCATCTCCTACTTTACCGTCAGCCGGAGCGGGGAGCTAATTGAGCTGCGGGTCTGCGCCGACGGCTTTTTGTACAATCAGGTGCGCTGCATGGTGGGCACCATCCTCTATGCGGCGGAAGGGAAGTTCCGCCCGGAGGACATCGACGGCATCCTGGCCCGAAAGAACCGCACCGAGGCGGGCCCTACCGCGCCGCCGGAGGGCCTGTATATGACGAAGCTCTGGTATCGGGAGCCGGTGGGGCTGGAAACGGACCCGATCGACAGCGGTTTGGAATATGCCGCCTTGGACTAGGCGGGAAAGGGAGCACAGCTATGACAGGGAAACGACTGAAAAAGAAGAAGCAGCAGGCAGCAGCGGAGAAGAAGCCGCTGCCGATTCCCGTCCGTGTGCTGGTGCGGCTGATTGCCATCATTGTGACTTGTCTGATGGTGCTGGGCGCTGTGCTCTTCATCGTATATCGCGACACCGTCTCGCTGGACGGCGTAGTGCGCTACATCCTGTATCGGAACATCGAGCGGGACGAGGCCGGCGAGGCCCAGGACTTCACCTTCAGCGCAGACGCGGCGGATGCCTACGCCATGGTGGGGGACAACCTGGTGATATGCGCCACCAATTCCGTTCAGGTGTACTCCCTCTCCGGCAGCCAGCTGCTGGAGGAGTCGGTGCAGTATACCACGCCGGTGGCCCTGTCGGCGGGGGATATCGCCGTGGTCTACGACCTGGGCGGCAACGACCTGATGGTGATTCAGGGGGAGGAGATCGTCTTTTCCTATAGCACAGAGACCAATTACGCCATCCTGGGCGCCCGTCTGAACGACAACGGCTACTTGACGGTGATCGAGGAGGCCGCCGGATACAAGGAGGCAGTCACGGTGTTCGACGAGGACTATGACCCGGTGCTGAAGGAGAATATTTCCAGCGCCTACGTCATGGACGCGCTGGTGTCGCCGGACAACGGCACACTGGCCCTCATCACCATCGGCCAGGAGGATACCTCCTTCGCCAGCTACCTGGAGCTGTACGAGTGCGCCACCGGGGAGAAGCTGGTGGGCATGAACCTGGGCACCGATACGGTGCTGGATCTGTACTGGACAGGGGATACCATCCGCATCCAGACGGAGAGCGGGGTCATGCTGGTGGACGGCAGCGGGACGCTGCTGAACAGCTGGTCGGACAGCTCCCAATATCTGCAAAATTTTGCCATCAACGGCCTGGACTTTTCCGTGGAGCTGATGGGGAAGTATAAAGCGGGCAGTATGGGCCAGCTGATGGTGATCGATGAAAACGGGGACGAATTCGCCTCCCGTGCCATCAAGGAGGAAGTGCTGTCCGTATCGGTGGCGGGGCGCTATATCGCGGTGCTGACGGCGAACCAGCTGATGATTTTCACCCGGGATTTGGACGAGTATGCCTCCATCGCCAACGGCGGCGAGACAACGGTGCTGATGCGCACCGACGGCTCCGCCATGCTGATCGGGGACGGCAGCGCCCACCTGTATGTGCCGTAACGGGGCGTGGGGAAGAAAGAACTGCGGTTTTTCAGAAAAAAATTTGCGATTGGACATAAAATATTCATAACCCCGTGCTATACTGGGTAGGAAAACGGGGGAGGGAACCCCCAGTTGTACAGGAGTACAAACGCCAAGGAGTAATAAAAATGAAACCTACACTTTGCTCAAGATGTCAAAAAAACGTTGCAGTCGTTTTTATCACGCGCCTGGAAAACGGCGAAACAAAGAACGAGGGGCTGTGCCTGAAATGCGCAAAAGAGCTGGGCATTCAGCCGGTGAACGAACTGATAGATAAGATGGGCATCTCCGATGAGGACATGGAAAACCTGACCGGCGAAATGATGAACGCATTTGGCGGCCCGGAGTCCCTGGAGGAGATTACCGACGGCGATGAGCAGGAGGAGGATGAGGAGGAGGAACATAAAACCGCCACCTTCCCCTTCCTGAACAAGCTCTTCAACCACAATAACCAATCCGACCACTCCCAGGATGACAACAATAGCAACAATAGCAACAGCGGCAGCAGCGGCAGGCAGGACCGGAAAAACGAACCGCCCAGAGACCGCTCCGCCCAGGGGCAGAAGGGCGGCAAGCGGAAGTTCCTGGAGAGCTATTGCCAGTCCCTGACTGGCAGGGCCAGAGAGGGCAAGCTGGACAACATCATCGGCCGCCAGGAGGAGATTGCCCGGGTGATTCAGATTTTGAACCGCCGCCAGAAGAACAACCCCTGCCTGATCGGTGAACCAGGCGTGGGCAAGACGGCCATCGCCGAGGGCCTTGCCATCCGCATCGTGGAGGGCAACGTCCCCTATAAGCTGAAGGACAAGGAGGTCTACCTGCTGGACCTGACCGCCCTGGTGGCGGGCACCCAGTTCCGTGGCCAGTTTGAGAGCCGGATGAAGGGCCTGATTGACGAAATCAAGTCGGTGGGCAATGTCATCCTGGTCATCGATGAGATTCACAACATCGTGGGCGCCGGCGACGCGGAGGGCAGCATGAACGCCGCCAACATCCTGAAGCCCGCCCTGTCCAGGGGGGAGATTCAGGTCATCGGCGCCACCACCTTTGACGAGTACCGCAAGTATATTGAGAAGGACACCGCCCTGGAGCGCCGGTTCCAGCCGGTGACGGTGGCGGAGCCCTCCATTGACGACGCGGTGGAGGTCATCCGGGGCGTGGCCCACTATTATGAGGACTATCATCAGGTCATCATCCCTGACGCGGTGGCCCGGGACGCGGTGCTGCTCTCCGAGCGGTATATCACCGACCGGTATCTGCCGGATAAGGCCATCGACCTGATTGACGAGGCCTGCTCCGATGTGAACCTGCACAACGCCAACCTGGCAAAAATCGCCGCGTTGGAGAAGGACAAGGCCGACCTGGAGAAGGAACAGGAGATGCTCCAGCTCCAGAGCAGCCAGCAGAGCGAGGCCCATAACAATGAGCTGACCGCCAATGAGAAGCAGATCTCCCGCCGCCGCCAGGAGCTGTCCAACCTGAACGCAGCCCGGCAGAACCTGCGGGCCAACACCTCCCTGACGGAGGAGCAGCGGGAGGAGCGGCTCCAGCAGAACGCCGACCAGACCCAACACGTCAAGGAGGAGATGGCCAGGCTCCAGGAGGAGCGCCGGAGGATGCAGGAGGCCAACGATGACCGCACCTTTGAGCAGCGGGCCATCATCCAGAGCAAAATCCTCCAGACGGAGAACCAGCTCACCGCGCTGAAGGCTATCCCCAGGCCGGAGCTGAGCGTGGAAAACCTGGCCCGCGTTATCGAGCAGTGGACGGACATCCCCGCCAGCCGCATCCAGGAGGTGGAGTTTGCCCGTCTGTCCACCCTGGGCGACCGGCTGAAGGAGCACATTGTGGGCCAGGATGAGGCGGTGGAGGCCGTCACCGCCGCCATCCGCCGGAACCGTGTGGGCATCTCCCCCAAGCATAAGCCGGTGTCCTTCATCTTCGTGGGCTCCACCGGCGTGGGCAAGACGGAGCTGGTGAAGCGGCTGGCGGAGGACCTGTTCAGCACGCCGGACTCCCTGATTCGGCTGGATATGTCGGAGTATATGGAGACCTACGCCGTGTCCAAGATGATCGGCTCCCCTCCGGGCTATGTGGGCTATGACGAGGCGGGCCAGTTGACGGAGCGTGTGCGCCGCAGACCCTATTCGGTCATCCTGTTTGACGAAATCGAGAAGGCCCACCCAGATGTGCTGAACATCATGCTGCAAATCCTGGACGACGGCCAGCTGACAGACTCCCACGGCCGCAAGGTGAATTTTGAGAACACGGTCATCGTCATGACCTCCAATGCCGGCAGCAATGAGCAGGTGGGCAGCGTAGGCTTCGGCAAGACGGTGAACGAGCAGGATAAGGATAAGACCATGAAGGCCCTCCAGGGCTTTCTGCGGCCGGAGTTTATCAACCGTGTGGATGAAATCATTCACTTCAACCGCCTCAGCGAGGAGAACTTCCGCGCCATCGCCGGCATCATGCTTGGCGAGCTGCGGGACGCCCTGGCGGAGAAGCGCATCACCTTCACCTGGGACGACAGCCTGCTGGACTACCTGACGGAGAAATCCTACTCCCTGACCTACGGCGCCAGGAATCTGCGCCGCCTGATTCAGAAGGAGCTGGAGGACGCCATTGCCAGCGTGCTGATCGAGCAGTATATGACCGCCATCACCCTGATGCACGCCAGCGCGGGGGAGAACGGCATCGTGCTTCAGTCCCAGTGACGCGCTGTGAAACGTTGGAAAGAAGTGAGAAAGATGACGGTTTGTGAACGCTTTCTGCGTTATGTTTCCTTTGACACCCAGTCGAACGGCGAGAGCCAGACTGTCCCCAGCACGGCCAAGCAGCTTGTCCTGGCCGAGGAGCTGCGGCGGGAGCTGGCCGAGCTGGGGCTGGAGGACGTAAAGCTGGACGAATATGGACGGGTATACGGACGCCTGCCCGCCACCGCCGGCTGCGAGGCGCTGCCCGGTCTGGGGCTGATTGCCCATATGGATACGGCGGGGGAGGAGAGCGGTGCCAACGTGAAGCCCCGCATTGTGGACTACCAGGGGGGCGACATCGTCCTGAACGAGGCGCTGGGCATCGTCCTGTCCCCCAGGGAGTTCCCCAGCCTGAACCGGTATGTGGGCAAGCACCTGATCGTCACCGACGGCACCACCCTGCTGGGGGCGGACGATAAGGCCGGCGTGGCGGAAATCATCAGCGCCGTAGCCTGGCTGGTGGAGCATCCGGAGGTCGCCCATCGGGCGGTCTATGTGGCCTTCACCCCGGACGAGGAGATTGGCCGCGGGCCGGATCATTTCGACTTTGACACCTTCCAGGTGCCCTGCGCCTACACCGTGGACGGCGGCGAGCTGGGCGGCCTGGAGTACGAGAACTTCAACGCCGCCGCTGCGAAGGTCACTATCCGGGGCCGCAGCATCCACCCCGGAGCGGCCAAGAACAAGATGGTGAACGCCGTCCTCCTGGCCTCTGAGCTAATTCAGATGCTCCCTCCGGCGGAGACCCCGGCCCACACAGAGGGCTATGAGGGCTTCTACCATGTGGGCGGCGTGAAGGGGGACACCAGCTCCGCCACGGTGTGGATGATCATTCGGGACCATGACCGGGCCAGCTTTGAGGCGCGGAAGGCCTACCTGGAGCAGGTGGTGGCCTTCCTGAACGCCAAGTACGGCGAGGAGCGGTTCACCCTGGAGCTGCGGGATTCCTATTACAATATGAAGTCCTGCATTGAGCCCCATATGGAGCTCATCGAGCAGGCCAGGCAGGCGTTCCTGGACGCGGGGGTAGAGCCCTGCGTCGTCCCCATCCGGGGCGGCACCGACGGCGCACGGCTGAGCTATGAGGGACTGCCCTGCCCCAACCTGTCCGTGGGCGGCGTCAACTATCACGGCCTGTATGAGTATATCCCGGTGGAGTCCATGGAGGCCATGGTGCAGGTGCTGGTGAACCTGGTGCAGGCGGATGGCAGATAACAGCGTACTGGTGGGGATGTCCGGCGGCGTGGACAGCTCGGTTACCGCCGCCCTGCTGCTGGAGCAGGGCTACGGAGTAACAGGCTGCACCATGCACCTCTTTGGGAGCGACGCCCTGGGGATGGGGCAGGAATCGGCCTGCTGCGGCCTCAGCGATGTGGAGGACGCCCGACGGGTGTGCTGGCGGCTGGGCATCGCCCATTATGTGCTGAATTTTAAGGAGCAGTTCCGCAGGGAGGTCATGCAGGATTTTGCAGACAGCTACCTCCGGGGGGAGACCCCCAACCCCTGCATCCGCTGCAACGGCAAGCTGAAGTTCGGAGCTATGCTCCACCGGGCCGCGGAGCTGGGGCTGGACTATGTCGCCACGGGGCACTATGCCCGCATTGAAAAGGACGGAGACCGCTACCTGCTGAAAAAGGCGGCGGACCGCAAAAAGGACCAAACCTATTTCCTCTACAACCTGACCCAGGCGCAGCTGGCCCATACCCTGATGCCGCTGGGCGGGCTGACCAAGGCTGAGGTGCGGCAGCTGGCGGAGCAGTACGGCTTCCGGAACGCGGAAAAGCGGGACAGCCAGGACATCTGCTTTGTGCCGGACGGGGATTACGGAGCCTTTATCGAACGGTTCATCGGCCAGCCCTGTCCGCCGGGGGACTTTGTGGACAGGGACGGCAACGTGCTGGGCAGGCACAGGGGCCATATCCGCTACACCCTGGGGCAGCGGAAGGGGCTGGAGATCGCCCTGGGCCAGCGGGCCTATGTGACGGCCAAGGACCCGGAGCGGAACACCGTCACCCTGGGCGGCAATGAGGAGCTTTTTTCCCCTGGCCTGGAGGCCAAGGAGCTGAACCTGATCGCCTGTGACCGGCTGGATACCCCCACCCGCTGCACGGTGAAGATTCGCCACAGCCAGCAGGAAGCTCCCGCCACCGCGGTCCAAACCGGCGAACATACCCTGGAGGTGCGGTTTGACCAGCCTCAGCGGGCGGTCACCGCCGGACAGGCTGTGGTGTTGTACAGTGGCGAGGTCGTCCTGGGCGGGGCGACCATTGACAGAGCAATGCAACGCTAAGGAGGAATTTGCGATGATGCCCACGAGAGACGAGGCGCTTGCCCTCGTGAAGGAATATAATCAGGAGCCCTTCCATATCCGCCACGCGCTGACGGTGGAGGGGGCCATGCGCTCCTTCGCCCGCAGCCTGGGCTATGGGGACGAGGAGGAGTTCTGGGGCATCGTGGGGCTGACCCACGATCTGGACTTTGAGCGCTACCCGGAGGAGCACTGCATCAAGAGCCAGGAGATCATGCGTCAGCACGGCTGGGACGAGCGGCTGATTCACGCCACCGCCAGCCACGGCTACGGCCTCTGCTGCGACATCAAGCCGGAGCACGAGATGGAGAAGGTGCTGTTCGCCTGCGACGAGCTGACCGGCCTGATTTATGCGGCGGCGCTGATGCGCCCCAGCAAGAGCGTGCAGGACATGGAGCTGAAAAGCGTCAAGAAGAAGTTCAAGGACAAAAAGTTTGCCGCCGGATGCAGCCGGGATGTCATTGTACGGGGCGCGGAAATGCTGGGCTGGGAGCTTGGCGACCTGATGCAGCGCACCCTGGATGCCATGAAGGAGAGCGAAGCGGCCATCAATGCCTATTTTGAGGAGTAAGAACATGAAAAAATCAACTGCAATGCGGCTGTGCTGCACGACCCTTTCCCTGGCTCTGCTGCTTTTGGTGGGGGCAGGCTGCTCCAGCCAGGAGGACACCGCCACCAGTCAGGCGTCCTCCAGCGGCCTGACGGCGGAGGAATTTGAATCCCTGGTGGAGAATGCCGAAGCCTCGGCGACGGAATCCGAGGAGGAGTCGGTAGACCCCTTTGAAAGCATGACCGATGAGGAAATTGACGCGTACTTCGAGGCGGCAGACGAGGGCTATACCACCAGCGACGACCTGAACCTGACCGCCCTGGATGCAGAGGGCATTTCCCAGGTGGAGATGGTGACCTGGGACGGCTATCTTGTGAGCCTGCCCATTGTGGACACCTACGACAGCGACCCGGACGTGATGCTGAATAACGACCAAATCACGGACTTTGACCTGACCTCCTCCGGCTACACCCTGACGGCGGAGAATCTGGACGCCTCCACCAGGACGGTAAAGGAGGTGCTGCAAACCTGTATAGAGGGGTACTACGAAGCGCTGGTGGAGCAGTACGACTATAAGGAGACGGTTGCCTTGACCGGCGTCACCTTCAGCGAAGATGGCAGCGCCTGCACCGCAGGCTTTGCCTACTACGATGAGGAGCTGGACGCGGAAATCGTGGTGCTGAACCTGATGTTTGAGGTGGAGGGCAGCGATTGGTGCCTCGCCTATGAGATGCTGTGCCAGCCCACCGCCCTGACGGCGGAGGATGTGGCGGCCTTTGAAGCCATGTACGACTATGTGGGGCTGGAGCTGCCGGTCAGCCTGTCCTGAGGAAATAATCCTGCAAAAAAACTCCCCGCTTCCTGTCATGGAAGCGGGGAGTTGGTAAGCGTCAAACCAAACAGCGGGTAGCCCCTATATGAGATAATGGTAGTAGCG
>JAJPXL010000108.1:12122-13287 GCA_021205455.1 Clostridiales bacterium | reverse complement strand
CTCGCTCCCCCTTAAGAATCCCCCTCCTATCCCGCTGGGCTTCGCGCTGTCCAGTTCATAGGTGGTCTATCCCGTCAGAGACGATGTGACTTCTCACTGGTGAGACTGCCGCCCCCGGCGGCTGGGGACGATTGCCGCCTCATCCCTCGCCTACGGCGGGATGGGCGACAATTTTATCATCTAACGATGGATAACATCTGTCTGTATCGCAAGGTTTTAGCCCATGATGAAAAGCAAAATAATGAACCAACGTTTTATTTAGGAGTAATAACGTACCCTCACAGCCAGATTTTAGCGACCAAAGGATAACAAAATTGCCACCACGTTCCGCCTCAGCGGAACGGGTGGCAATCCCCTCCAGCCGCCATAGGCGGCAGCTTTGGTGCGTATCAAGTCACATCGTCTGTTGCCTGTGGAACCACGGAACAATAGAGACAAGGCGTGAGCCGCCAGCGGGATACGGGGAGATTCTTAAGAGGGGGGCCACAGGTCCCCCTCTTGAGCCGCCCTCTTTTGCTACTTTTCTCGGCGGAGCGAGAAAAGTAGGCCATGCCCTGGCAAGGGCAAACACGGTAGTTCCTTCAAAGAACCATATCTAAGGAGAGCAAGCCCGCCCGGAGGGCAAAACGTATTTCCTTTAACATACCTTGTCAGAAGACCGAGGACCCGCCGGAGGAGGGCGCCTCATTTCTCCATCGCCCCTCGCCCAAGGGAACACTCCCTTGACCCGTCAACCTTGCGTAAAAGGAGGAGGAACCGCTATGTTCTTGACCCTCAACGACCTGCGGGAGAAGGAGGTCATCAGCGTCACCGATGGCAGCCGCTACGGATATGTGGGCGACCTGTCGGTGGATATGGACACCGGGCAGGTCCGCGCCCTGGTCGTGCCGGGGGAGGCCCGGTTCTTCGGCCTGTTCGGGCGGACGGAGGACCGGCTCATCCAGTGGGACAACGTCCGCCGCTTCGGGGAGGACATCATCCTGGTGGAGGGGACGCCGGAGGTGCGGCCCCATTTGAAGGGGCGGTTCCCGTGGCTTTGACGGCGGGGCCGCCGGACTGGCCGCAAAAACAAATCGGGGGCGGGGGCGGCGGGGTTGGCCGGCCCCCCCCCCCCCGGTGTTAAGCCGCGATCAAAGAGGGGGGGTATTTTGCGGGCGACGGAAAG
>JAJPXL010000108.1:0-12112 GCA_021205455.1 Clostridiales bacterium | reverse complement strand
GGCGGGCCCGGGTGGCTGGGCGCGGGGGCCGCGGGTGCGCCCAAAAAAACAGCGGGGGGGGGGGGGGGGGGGCCCCCCCCCCCCCCCCCCCCCTGGGTTTTACAGGCGCTTATCTCATGCGGATGATCTTTGCCGGGCACTTCTCGGCGCACTTGCCGCAGCCCACGCACTTCTCATAGTCGATCTTCGCCACGTTGCCCTGGAGGGAGATGGCCCCCTCCTCGCACTGACGGACGCACAGGCCGCAGGCCAGGCAGCCCACGTCGCACTGGGCCTTGACCACCTTGGCCTTCTCCTGGTTGCTGCACTGGACGGCGTAGGTGCTCTTGTCGGGCACCAGCTCGATCAGCTTCTGGGGGCAGGCCTTGACGCAGCTGCCGCAGGCCACGCACTTGGAGCGGTCCACCACGGCCACGCCGTCCACCACATGGATGGCGTCAAACTGGCAGGCGGCCACGCAGCTGCCGAAGCCCAGGCACCCCTGCTGGCAGGCCCGATCGCCCTTGCCGGGGATGACGGCCGCAGCCTCGCAGGTCTTGATGCCCACATAGTTGCACTTGGCCTTGGCCTTGCCGCAGACACCGGCGCACTTGACGAAGGCCACCTTTTTGTCTGCGCCATCGCCGGCGTCCACGCCCATAATGGCGGAGATCTTATCCGCCACGGCCTGGCCGCCCACGGGGCAGGCCGTCACAGGGGCCTCCCCCTTGACGATGGCCGCAGCCACCGCGTCGCAGCCGGCGTAGCCGCAGCCGCCGCAGTTGTTGCCGGGGAGGCAATCCCGGACGGCGGCCTCCCGCTCGTCCACCTCCACCTTGAACCGGTTGCCCACAAACACCAGCATCAGGCCCACCAGCAGGCCGACGATGGCGAGGACCAGGAGGCTGCTCAGAATCATAGTCATACTTCGTTCCTCCTTTTCTCACGCCAGACCGCCGAAGCCGCAGAAGGCAATGGCCATCAGCGCCGCGCTCAGCAGCACCAGGGGCGCGCCCTGGAAGGCCTTCGGGACGTTGTCATTGCTCTCCAGCCGCTCACGGATGCCCGCCAGCAGCACGATCGCCAGGGTGAAGCCCACGGCGGTGCCGAAGCCGCAGATGACGCTCTCGATGAAGTTGTAGCCATCGGTGACGTTGTTCAGGGCCACGCCCAGCACGGCGCAGTTGGTGGTGATCAGGGGCAGGTAGATGCCCAGGGCGCTGTGCAGCGCGGGCATGGACTTCTTCAGGAACATCTCCACCACCTGCACCAGGGCGGCAATCACCAGGATAAAGACGATGGTTTGCAGATAATCCAGGCCCAGCGGCTCCAGCACAAAGGTGTACAGCAGGTTGGCCACGGCGGAGGCGATGGTCATGACGAAGATGACCGCCCCGCCCAGGCTGGCGGAGGTCTTGATTTGCTTGGACACGCCCAGGAAGGAGCAGAGACCCAGGAACTGGTTCAGCACCACGTTGTTAATCAGGGCGGAGGTCACGATAATCATCAGCAGCGTCATACGGTCTCACCCTCCTTCTTTTCGTCTTCGCACTTCTGCTGGCAGGTGGCGCAGCAGCCGTCGCAGCCCTCCACCTTGTCATTGGCGGCGGTCTTAATGCTGAACGCATTCATCACAGCGATGATCAGGGCCAGCACCAGGAAGGCGCCGGGGGCCTGAGTCAGCACGGCGATGGGCTGATAGGCGTCGGGCATGATCTGGATGCCGAAGGCGGTGCCGGCGCCGAACAGCTCCCGCAGGAGGCCCAGGATGGTCAGGCCCACGGTGAAGCCCAGGCCCATGCCGATGCCGTCCATGACGGACAGCAGCGGGGGATTCTTGGCGGCGTAGGCCTCAGCGCGGCCCAGGATGATGCAGTTCACCACGATCAGGGGGATGTAAATGCCCAGGGCGGAGTACAGGGCAGGGATATACGCCTGAATCAGCAGCTGAATCACCGTCACCAGGGAGGCGACAATGACGATGTAGGCCGGCAGGCGCACCTGGTCAGGGATGATCTTCCGCAGCAGGGAGATGATCAGGTTGGACATAATCAGCACCGCCATGGTGCTCATGCCCATGCCGAAGCCGTTGGTAGCGGAGGTGGTCACGGCCAGGGCCGGACACATACCCAGCATCATAATGAATACCGGATTTTCCTTCACGATACCGTTGTAAATTCGTTCCACATACGGATTCATAAAATTTGTCCCCTCCTTTACTGGATGTAGTTGGCGAAGAAGTCGATGGCGGCGTTCACCGCGTTGACCACTGCGCCGGAGGTGGTGGATGCGCCGGAGATGGAGTCGATCTCATCATCCGCCGTGGAGCCGCCGCTCTTGTTCAGGGTGAAGGAATCCACCTGGACGCCCACGAACTGGCTCTTGAAGCTGTCCTCATCGGCCCGCATACCCAGGCCGGCGGTCTCTTCCAGCTCGGTGAAGGAGAGCCCAAGGATGGTGCCTTCGGTGTCGAAGCCAACGCTCATGGTGATGCTGTCGCCATAGCCGTCGGCGGTGCTGACGCTGATAGCGTAGCCCACCACGTTGCCGGAGGAATCGGTGCCTACCACGGCCTCATTCAATGTGACCTTGCCGAAGGCGCTGTCAGCGTAGTAGTCGCTGGCGGCAACGGCTTCGTCCACCAGGGCGGTCAGGTCGTCGTCATAGTTGACCTCATCCGCAGTGGGGATGACCTCCACATAGGAGGCGGCCTTGGCGGCGGCGTTCTGCTCCTCGATGATGTCCATGGTCATGAAGTTCACCAGGCCCAGGGCCAGGCCGGCAATCAGGGTGATGCAGGCCAGGGTGATGGCGGCTTTCGGGAACTTCTTCGGCTGGTCGGAGACTTCCTTCTTGGTGCCGTCGCCGATGCCGTAGGGCTTGGGTACCACCCAGCGGTCGATCAGCGGCACAAGCAGGTTGCCCAGGATGATGGCGTAGCTGACGCTCTCGGCGGAGCTGCCGTAGACACGGAACACCGCCGTCAGGATGCCCACCGCCGCGCCGTAAATCAGCTGGCCCATACCGGTGACGGGGCTGGTGACCGGGTCGGTGGCCATGAACAGGGCGCCGAAAATCAGGCCGCCGCCGCACAGGTGGGCCACCAGGTACATGAGGTCAAAGCCCTGACCGCCGAAGGCGATCATGCAAATCAGGAAGCTGCCCACATAGGCCACGGGGATGTGCCAGGTGATGCCCTTGGTAATCAGCAGGTAGGCCCCGCCGATGAGCATGGCGGCGATGCTGATGCAGATGGTGCCGTCGGTGAAGCCCAGGAACATATCCAGCACGTTCACGCTGCCGCCTTCCTCCAGGATGGCCAGCGGGGTGGCGCTGGAGGTGCCGTCCACGCTGTAGCTGGTCATGGCGGAGCTGAAGGACAGCAGCAGGAAGCAGCGGCCTGCCAGAGCCGGGTTCATAAAGTTCTGACCCAAGCCGCCGAAGGCGCACTTCACCAGGGCGATGGCGAACAAGCTGCCCAGGAAGGGGATGTACAGGGGGACGGTGGGGGAGCAGCACAGGCCCAGCAGCAGGCCCGTGACCACGGCAGAGCCGTCCTTGATGGTGTTGGGATGGTGGGTGGCCAGGTCAAAGAGGTACTCCGTGACCACAGCGGTGGCCACGCTGACCAGCAGCACCAGGAACGCATGGAAGCCAAAGTGATAGATACCAAAGATGGTGACCGGCATCAGCGCAATGATCACGTCGTACATGACGTGTCCAGTGGTCAGCCGGGAATCTCTCAAATGGGGAGAGGAGGACACGTTCAACAGTTTTTCCATTCTAAATCCCTCCTCATAGCTTGCCTTCGCGCTTGAGCCCCAGCACGACAGGCTTGGTTTGTTTGAACAGCTGGGTCAGCGGACGCTTGGCCGGGCAGATGTAGGTGCAGCTGCCGCAGGCGATGCAGTCGGTGCCGTGGAGCTTGTCATAGCGGGCGTAGTCCTTGTTCTTGGCCGCCACCGCCATCATCTGGGGAATCAGCCCCATGGGGCAGGCGGTGCCGCACCGGCCGCAGCGGATGCAGGCGGTCATCAGCTTATCCGCCTCCTCCACCTCGTCGGTGGTCATGCACAGGAGTGCGTTGTTGGCCTTGACGATGGGCACGTCGAAGCTGCTGATGGCGGTGCCCATCATGGGGCCGCCCAGCAGGGCCTTCTTGGCCTCGGCCTTCAGGCCGCCCGCCGCATCCAGCACCTCCTGGAGGGAAGTGCCCAGCTTAATCATGAAGTTGCCGGGGTTCGCCACCGCGTCGCCGGAGACGGTGAAGCCCTTCTCCATCAGCGGCACGCCCTCGCATACCGCCTGATAGATGGCGGACAGGGTGGTGACGTTGTCCACAATGCAGCCCAAGGTGGCAGGCAGCGCGCCGCCGCCCCCCAGCCACTGGCCGGTGACCGCGTGAACCAGGCCGCGCTCACCGCCCTGGGGGTACCGGGTTTCCAGCTCCAGCACGGAGAGGCGCTCGTCCCCCTGGACGGCCTTCTGCATGGCGGCGATGGCGGCGGGCTTGTTGTCCTCAATGGCGATGACGCCCTTGGCGTTGGGGAACAGCTGGAGGACCACCTTCAGCCCCGTGACCACCCAGTCGGGATGCTCCTGCATCAGCCGGTCGTCACAGGTGATGTAGGGTTCGCACTCCGCGCCGTTGGCGATGACGTACTCGATTTCCTCCGGATTCTTGGGGGCCAGCTTGGCGTGGGTGGGGAAGCCTGCGCCGCCCAGACCGACGATACCGGCGGCCTGCACCTTGTCCAGAATCTCCTTGCTGGAGAGCTTGGTGTAGTCGCTCTTCTGCCCAACGGAGGGGTCCAGGGTGTACTGACCGTCATTTTCGATGACGATGCACTGGGCCATCACTCCGGCAGAGGTCAGCCGCGGCTCGATGATCTTCACCTTGCCGGAGCCGGAGGAGATAATGGGGGCGGAGATGAACCCGTCCGCTTTGGCGATGGTCTGTCCTGCCAGGACGGTATCGCCTTTCTTGACGATGGGGACGGCGGGTTTCCCAATGTGCTGGCTCAGCGGGAACACCAGCTCGCCCTTTGCCTGATAGGGGACGGTGGCGGCGCCGCTGCTAAGCTCTTTGCACCCTTTGGGATGAACCCCACCTCGGATTTTTGATTTTGCCATACGCTTCTCCTTTCACGAACATTGGGTCAACGTCAGGTTCCTTCCCCTACATCCCCATGGTCAGGGCTGTCTCTGTGAGAACCTCAGAGGTTGGCCACGATTTGCGCTGCCCTGCGGCCAAAGGTCATGGTCCGACCGCAAGCCAGGCCCGTAAACAGGTTGGGGTAGGTGGTGGCAAAGAAGCCGCCGGAGCAGTCGCCTGTGGCGTACAAGCCCTCGATGGCGGTGCCATCCTCCCGGATCACCTGCATATCGGTGTTGATACGGCATCCGTTCAATGTGGTCAGATGCCAGGCCCCCGTGCGGATGCCGTAGTAGGGGGCGGTGTCCACCGGGGTCATCCGGTGGGCCTCCTTGCCGTAGTCCTCGTCCTTGCCGCTGTAGCACAGCTCATTGTACCGCTCCACAGTGGCGACGAAGGTGTCGGCAGGGATGTTCAGCTTTTCCGCCAGCTCCTCCAGGGTGTCCGCCTGCTGGAGGTAACCGTCCTCGATGAGGGCCTCGTTCCGGGACCAGACATAGTCATAGGTCATGTTGGACAGGGCCCCGTTGGGGAAGGCGAACAGGCGGCAGCAGCCCACCTCGTCAAACTGCTCGGCGTACTGCTGGTTGTTGGCGTCAAAGATGTCGCAATAGGTATGGTCAGGCTGCATATACATGGAGTGCAGCATAAACTCGTAGGGGCCGGACTCGTTGCAGAACCGCTGGCCGTTCAGGTTCACCTTCAGGAAGGGCTGCTCGCCAAACCAGAACCACTTGCCGTTGGTCTTGTACCCCGCCGTCTCGGTGGGGAGGCAGCAGCAGCGGTTGAACATCATGGAGGCGTGGGTGGGGTCCATGGCCGCCCCGGCCCATAGCATGGCCTTGATGCCGGAGCCGTCGCAGGTGGAGCCCAGGCTGTAGTTGATTTTCATATCCAGCGTCTGGGGCTGGAGGGCCTGGAGCATTTCCGTGTTGGTGGCGTAGCCGCCGGTACACATGATGACGCCCTTGGTGGCGGTGATGCGGATGTAATGCTCATCCGTCTGGTCCTGGGCGATGATGCCGGTGACCCTGCCGCCGTCGTCCTGCTCCAGCTTCACCAGGGCGGTGGACAGCTTCCAGTCCACCCCCAGCTCGTCGCAGTGGGCCTGGAAGGTGGAGTTCAGGGTGGTGTCCTCCGGGGCGGAGTCGGTCAGGTGGGGGCTGTGGCCGGTGGCGTAGGCCTTATCCCGGCCGGGGTCGCTGGTGTCGCCCACGCCCCCTTCCAGGCTCATGTACCAGTCGCCGGTGGACTCCAGCAGGTCGGTGAGCCAGTCCACCATCTCGCCGCTGTTGTCCTCCCAGCAGCGGATGAGGTCATAGTCCACATAGCCCGCGCCGTAGCGGACGATGTCCTGAAGGGCCTCCATCTTGTCAATCTCAAACTCCGGATACTCCTCAAAGGAGGCCAGCTGGAGCCGGGAGTTGATGGCGCCGATGTCCTCTCTGGGGCCGGTGGGGGAGTCGTTCTTCTCCACCACCAGCACCTTCGCGCCCTCCTCGGCGGCGGTCATGGCGGCGATCCAGCCGCCGGAGCCACAGCCCACCACCAGCACTTCGGTGTCCAGGGTTTCGGTGATGTCGCTTTCCGCGATGTCGGGGGCCTCCCCCAGCCAGTCGGCGGAGGCGCTCTCCTCCGCCTGGGTGACGGTGACGGTGGTGCCGCTGGCCTGGGACATACAGTCTGCGGCGGCGGTCTTTACCGCGTCGCAGGTGACGGTGGCGCCGGAGATGCCGTCCACGTCGCAGGTCTGCTGCTCCAGGATGGCGGCGGCCATATCGTCCCCCACCACTGCGCCGATGTTCTCCGTCTCGCCGGAGACGTCGATCTGCACGTCGGTGATGCTGGTCTCGTCAAAGGTCATGGTGACGGTGACTTCGCTGGAGATGCCCTGGGCGGTGGCGGTGTAGGTGCCGGGGGTGTAAATCGCCTCCGGGGACACGCCGGACGCGGCGGCGCTGCCGACGGACGAGGCCGCGCCCTCTGTGGCTGCGCCGGATGAGGCGCTTTCAACAGCCTGCAGCACGCCCAGGGTGGCCACGCTGACCGCCCCTGCTGCGATGCCCTTGATGAAGTCTCTGCGGGAAATTGGGTTGTTTGCCATCTCTCAAAATTCCTCCTATAGCAATTTAATACGGGAATGCTAAGGTATGCTTTATAAAAGCGGCGTTCCCTCCGCACCGGTACGGTCCGGGCGGGCGCGATTGCCGCTCATATACAATGTCATAAGGTGCGCTTATCCGGCGGGGTCGGCGGCCTTCGCCTTCCGCCCCCTGGAGACCAGCTTACACAGGAAAATGCTCAGCTCAAACAGGGCCATCATGGGCAGGGCCACCATGACCTGGGACAGGATGTCCGGCGGGGTGATGAGGGCGGCCACAAAGAAGATCACCACGATTAGCACCTTTCGGGATTTGGCCAGCCACTCCGGTTTCAGCACCCCCAGCCGGGTCAGTAGCACCGACAGCACAGGCATTTCAAATACGACGCCAAAAATCACGAACACGGTCAGCAGGAAGTTGACGTAGCTCTGGATGCTGACGGCAGAGGTCACGTCCGTCCCCACGCTGAGGTTGATTAAAAAGTACAGCATGAAGGGAACCGTCACCTCGTAGGCGAACAGCACCCCCACGCAGAAGCACGCCACGCCGCACACCACCGCCAGGGCGAAGGTCAGCCGCTCCGTCCGTTTCAGGCCGGGGGCGCAGAAGGCGTACAGCTCGTATAACAGCACAGGGGAGCAGATCACCAGCCCGCCGATGGCGGCCACAGAAAGCTGCACCATCAGCAGCTCCTGGGGGGCGATGTACACATATTGGTATCCATACCCCTTGCCCAGGTCGGTGAGCTGCTCCACGATTTCCGGGGCGAAGGCCAGGCAGGCCAGCACCCCCACAACCAGGCAGACGATGCAGACCAGGATGCGGCTACGCAGCTCCTTCAGGTGCCCGCCGAGGCTCATCTTGCCGCCGTCTGGGCCTTGCTCTGCCTTACGCCTGTTCATCCGTGGAATTGCTCTCCTCCGCCTTCTTTTCCTCCTCGCCCGCGCTGTTCAGGCCGTCCCGCAGGTTCTTGATGCTGCTGCCCAGCATTTTGGTCAGCTTGGGAATCTGGGTCGGGCCAAAGATGACGATGACAATGAGCAGAATGACGATTAGCTCTGTTACACCGATTTTCATGGTATTCGTTCTCCTTTTATGGGTTCTGTGCGGGGGCGTCCTCCGCCGGTGCGGCGGGCGGCTCCGGTTGGGCGGAGGGGTCAGCGGGGGCCGGCTCCTGTCGGGCCGCTGCGGAGGCGGCCTTGGACGCCTTCCCGGGCCTGCCCAGGTCGTTCAGGGAGGTCTCCACCTCTTTCCACTCGCCTTTGACCTCGTTCCTCAGGTCGTCCAGGGGCTCGACGGCTTGCCGGAGAGGCTCCTGGGCCTCCTCCAGCGGGGCCACGACCCCCTCCTTGATGTCAGAGGTCAGGGTGGTGGTGGCCTTCCGGAACTCCCCCAGGGCCGACCCCAGCTTCCTGGCGTACTCGGGCAACTTATCCGGCCCCAGCACCACCAGCGCCACAATAAAAATGACAATCAGCTCCATTACGCCGATTTTCATGGCAACGACAGTCCTTCCGCGGTGTAGAATGCAAAAAAATGATTGAAAGTTCGGCCTGTTTCCTCTATACTAGAACGTGAACCAGAAAAAGAGGTGGCCCCCTTGGCAAAGCAAAAAATCTACCGCATGGGCGAATTCGCCCAACGGCTGGGCGTCAGCCGGGATCTCATCAAATATTATGAAAAGCACCAGATCCTCACCCCCCAGCGGGAGGCGGGCAATCAGTACCGGTACTACTATCACGCCCAGTATCCGGCCATCCTGATCGGCAGGAAGCTGCAAAATACCGGCCACTCCCTGCGGGAGATCCAGCACCTGCTGAACGAGGCCGCCCCGGATGAGACAGCGTCGGAGACCGCCCACCAGATGGCCCGCCTGGAGCGGGAGCTGCGCCTCAAAACCCTGTTCCTAGAGAAGCTGAAGCAGCTCCACCCCCTCCAGCGGCAGGCGGCGGAGGGCACCTTTGACGGCCGATGGGCCACAGGCCCGCGGCCTGCCCTGACCTTCTTCCCCTTCTCCGCCTATGACCGGTTCCTGGAGCTGGACGAGGCCGACCTGGACGCCCTGGCCGGCTGGGTGGACGCCACCCCCGCCGCGGATTACTGCGGCCTGGTGCGGGGCGGGACGCTGACCTACGGCTTCGCCATCCCCCAGGACCAGGCCCAGGCGCTGGAGCTGACGGGCAGCGGGCTTGTCACCCTGCCGCCCTGCCAGGCGTTTTGGTACTCCATGCAGTCCACCCGCCGCCCGCTGAACCACGAGGTGGGCAGCGAGGCGGAGGAGATCGCCCTGCAAACCGCCCCCGCCCTGTCAAAGCTGGCCCAGCTGGGCCTGACGGGGGATGAGCCGATCTGCGTGTACAACCTGTTTGAAAGCCACGCGGAGGGGGAATTCTGCTATTATCAGCAGGTCAGCATCCCCCTGGCGGAGTGAGCGAAAGAATCGCATACTCTATTTATCTATTATAAAGTTGAGTGCAACCCTCAGGTCAATACAAAGCAGTACATTTTTTTAACATTTTTAGAAATCAAATCTTTTCCCCACCGGCTGGGGAGGTTGGAAAACCGTTGAAACGAGGGGCTTATGGGCGAACGACAGGGAACCAAGAGAAGGAAAAACGACCTGATTCTGCTGACCGTGGTGGTGCTGGCGGGGCTGGCGCTGACGGCGGCCTATTACGCCTCCCGGATGGGGGGCGCCGACGCGGCGGAGCTGACCGTGGTGGTGCGGCAGGACGGGGAGGTCACCGCCACCTACCCCCTGGCTCAGGACGGCAGCTACACCATCGTCTCCGAGGACGGGGTGAACGACTTGGTCATCGAGGACGGCGCAGCCTGGATAGAGGACGCGGACTGCCCCGACCAGCTCTGCGTGAAGCAGGGCAAAATCCGCTACGCCGGGGACAGCCTGATTTGCCTGCCCCACAGCCTGGTGGTGGAGATCACCGGCAGCGACGAGCTGGCCCTGGATGGGGTGACGAAATGAACCGGAATCAGAGAAGCAGGGGCACCATGGGGGCCAGGCGGGTGGCCCGCTACGGCCTGCTCATCGCCCTGGCCATGGTGCTGAGCTATGCGGAGACGCTGATTCCCGCCTTTTTCGCCGTCCCCGGCATGAAGCTGGGGCTGACCAACCTGGTGGTGATGATCGCCCTGTACCGCATGGGCAGCCGGGACGCCATCATCATCAACCTGCTGCGCATCGTGCTGGTGTCCATGACCTTCGGCAACGGGTTCAGCCTGCTGTACTCCCTGGCGGGGGGACTGCTGTCCGGGGCGGTGATGCTCCTGCTGAAACGGACGGGCCGCTTCGGCATGATGGCCGTCAGCGTGGCCGGCGGCATCGCCCACAACGTGGGGCAGATTCTGATGGCCATGCTGCTGCTGGGGACGAAGCAGATCGCCTACTACCTCCTGGTGCTGTGGTGGAGCGGGCTGGCCGCCGGTCTGGTCATCGGCCTGGTCAGCTATGAAATCACGAAGCGGCTGCCGGACTCCCTGTTTCAATAAAGAGGGTGAAGCATATGCGAAGAAGACAACTGACCTGTATCCTGCTGACCCTGCTCCTGCTGACGGGCTGCACCTACTCCACCGGCGGGGGGGCCGACGCCTCGGAGGCCGACCCGGAGGCGGCGAAGTCCTCCACGGAATACCTGGAGGCCATGGACACCTACATGACCCTGACCGCCTACGGCAGCCACCGGGAGGAGGCGCTGGAGGAAGCCTGCGCGGAGATCCGGCGGCTGGAGGCCCTGCTCAGCACCGGCAGCCAGGACAGCGAGGTCTACGCCCTGAACCAGTCGGGCAGCGCCGTCCTCTCGGACGACACGGCCGCCCTGGTGGAGTACGCCCTGCGCCTGTACGACAGCACCGGCGGGGCTTTTGACATCACCGTCTACCCCCTGATGGAGCTGTGGGGGTTCACCACCCAGGACTACCAGGTGCCGACAGCGGAGGCCCTGGCGGAGACGCTGGCCCTGGTGGGTTCCGACCGGCTGACCTATGACAGCGACACCCAGACCCTGACCCTGGCCCAGGGCCAGGCGGTGGACTTCGGCGGCATCGCCAAGGGCTACACCTCCCAGCGGGTCATGGAGCTGTTCCTGGAGGCGGGGGTCAGCTCCGCTATGGTCTCCCTGGGGGGCAACATCCACTGCCTGGGCACCAAGCCGGACGGCTCCCTGTGGCGCATCGGCATCCAGGACCCGTTCGGGGAGGACGGCGACATCGCGGCGGTGGTCAGCGTGGCTGACCAGGCGGTCATCACCTCCGGCGGCTACCAGCGCTTCTTCCAGGATGAGGACACCGGCGAGACCTATCACCATATCATCGACCCCGCCACCGGCTGCCCCGCCAAAAGCGGCCTGGCCTCCGTCTCCATCGTCACCGGGGACGGGACGCTGGGGGACGGCCTCTCCACCGCCCTGTACATCATGGGGCTGGAGGAGGCCACCGCCTACTGGCAGGCCCACAGCGGCGAGTTCCAGGCGATTTTCATCGACGACGACGGGGCGATTTACGTCACCGAGGGCATCGCGGACGAGGTGACGGCGGACGCGGGCTTCACCGTGCTGACGGCGGAGTGAGCAACGCGCAATCCCACCGGAACCCTCCGGGTTCCGGTGGGATTCTTCTTTCAAAACACGGAAATCAGTTTTGCACAGGAACCCCCTCCGCTGTGCTCCTACCTTGAAAGGCAATGTCATCAACGTTAAGGGGGTGCACTCCTTAGACAAGGATTGATAAAGGAAAGTGGTTTTTGCCCTCCCGGCGGGCCTGAATACCGCCTGCTGACCATCAAGGTTTATGTCTTCGGTCAGTGAACCTCGCCAGCATAGCTGGCATCGGTTTCCGGCTAAAAATGTGCCACTGGCACATT
>JAJPXL010000171.1 GCA_021205455.1 Clostridiales bacterium | reverse complement strand
CTGAAAAGTAGTACTACTGGTATCACCGATGTAGTACCAACAGTATCACTACAGAGAAACGGATAGTTGCTATAATTAAACTGCTGAGGGTACCATTTATAACCCAACATCACAGGAGCCCTCTATGGTTCTGGAAAAGCAAAAAGTAGCACTCATAGTGCTACCAGGTAACACTATGAGTGCCACTACAAGGCCGAACATTTCTGTTATAATGGGCTATGAAGAGCAGCTAGAAAACACTACAGTTTTTCCAGCCGAGGCAACAAGGCTGTAAAAATATTACAACTTCATATACATTCTTCAGGTACAAAACTGCCTTGAATAGCCTGCACAGCGGCACGCCAGGATGTCGGGAACCCGACGGAGCGACCCTGCCGACTGAAAATGCCGGACTGCACCCGGCGGGGCGATGACGCAGGGCAGAGATTATGATACTTCCGTAATTCGCGGCCCGGCCACAAGGAAGGCGGGGAGGTGAAATTCCTATGGAGCAGCCCAGCAAGCTGCCGCCTGAATGTATTCCCGTAAGCACTGGGGCGTCGTGGACAAATAAGGGTTCGTCATATGATTTGGGAGGAGAGCTGACGCTGTCTGCTATCCTCTATTACATGGAATGCTCCCATCTTCCATAATAAAAAACAAGGAGTGATTGTTATGCTACGCATAGATCGGGAATTCGCTGACCAGATTCCGCCGCTGACAGAGGAGGAGTTTGCCCAGCTCGAAGAAAATATCTTACTGGAGGGTACCGTGCTCATGCCGCTGATCGTCTGGAACGGTGTGATCGTGGACGGACACAACCGCTACAAAATCATCCAGGCACACCCGGAGCTCCAATACTCCACCTATGAAAAGTCGTTTCCTGACCGGAATGCCGCTCTTGCTTGGATCTGCAAGAACCAGCTTGGCCGCAGGAACCTGACCCCGGAACAGAAGAAGTACCTGATTGGAAAGCAATACGGCGCTGAGAAAGCTGCACACGGCGGCAGCCGTGGAACAAACCGAGATCAGGCCACAGGAGAATTCACCGCAAGTTACGAAAATCATAACTTGCGGTCAACAGGCAAAACATGCGACAGGATCGCCAAAGAGAACCATGTTGGGAGAGACTATGTCATCAAGGCCGGACGCTATGCCGACGGGATAGACGCCGCCGACCAGGTAGAGCCGGGCATCCGTCAGGAAATCTTTTCCGGGGCGATTTGTCCGGTGGAATCTGCTGTACAGGCGGTAGCTCTGGCCTCGCCGGAGGAGCAGGCGGCGCTCGTGAAACGCCTCCGCAGCCCAGAGGTGCAACGGCGGAGAAAGCGCAGCCCTGAAACAGAGCAGGATAGAATCTTAAAGCAGGTTGCGGCAGATATGAATGCCACAGAGTCAAGACACATAGTTGATGAAAATAGTATGTTAGGATCGCTGCACGGTGTTGCCAACACAATGATACGCGGGTGCAACCGGTGCTTCGATATGTTTCCTACGCTGCTTACAGAGCAGGCATATCGGAGACAGGTCGTTGAGATTTTGCAAGAACCAAAAGCCTATATCCTGGAATTGGAGAATGGCGGTCAGGGTGTCCCCTCTACAACATCCAGTCCAATGGAAACCACTGAGGTCGATAATCCGAAAGCCTTGCTGTCTCAGCCTGAGAGCAGTAAGAAGTCCAACCTGGCAATTATGCGGGAGATCGGAAGAAATATGGAAACATCCCATGCAACTATGACGGAAGAAGATGTCCTCTATGAGCTGCGGGATGCGGCGGCCACGCTGATCGACAGATGGAATTTGTGCAGGAGCCAGAACCCAGAGCTGATTGTCCATCGGGAATGCAATGAAGGCTTGCGCCAGCAGGTGACAGAAATCAGCAACTATTTGAACCAGGTGGTCGGCAACTTGCCGCCACTGTAAGTCCCTACAGCCACACCCCCATTTTCCATTCGCCAATCGGGAAAATAGAAAATTATCGATTTGCGCAGCCTCAGACGTACCCCATCTTCGCCTGAGGCTGCTTCTATTTGAAAATCGCCAAAAACGCCAATTCATCAATCGAGGAAAATTTCCCGAAAAAGGCCCTCTTGAGAAAACATTCAGAATTAGGAGGCAGTTATGAGCAAACTCACAAAGAGAGACAAAGACACCGAAATCTATTACAACCAGACCAACGCACCCATGCTGATACGCACTCATGACCAGAAGTTGATCAGGAGATTGACTGCCCTGGCTGTTGACTTTCCGGAGTTGTGCAGGCTGACCGAGGAAGATGAAATCTGCGGCTCCTACTTCGAGGTGGACAAGCGCCGAATCAGCATTCATGTGACCCGGCCCTACTCAGAAGAACGCCGAAAGAAGCAGAGCGAGTGGGCGAAGGAGAATGGATTGACAGGAAACTAGAAAAGAAACACAAAAATTAGTAAAGGATGGTTAATTCCTCCTATTCGTCGAACAGCCGCCCCACAGGATTTTCTTCCAGTAGTGCTATCTTCGTTTCTTGCAGCGCTGCAACTTTAAACGCATAGCCTTGCTCTCTTTTGTAGGCGTTTGAGTTTCTCATCCTTATCCGTCTGGAGCACAACCACAGGGTTGGCCTGTCGCTTTCTGTCAAGAAATATAACTGCAAAGGTCATTATACATCAGCTATTCAAGAGCCAATCTATCACATTTATGACCTTGATTCCATCATAGTTCCCTACGGTAAAACGGTCCAGCGTCAGGACAATTTTTTCATAATTGTCCTTAACTTTGCGAAGAGGCCGCATTTCCCGTTCAAAGGTGGCTTCAGAAGTCATATCGGCAGTCACTTGGAAGTAAGTGTAAATACCGTGCTTACGAGCCACAAAATCAATCTCAGTGGTTTCATATTTACCAATGTAAACGGTGTATTCCCGACGTAACAGCTCCAGAAATACAATATTCTCAATGGTAAATCCGAGATCATAATTCCGCCTGGGCAGGATGTGGTTTCGTAGCCCCATATCCACGATATACCATTTTTTGTTTGACTTGAGAATCTGCTTACCGACAATGTCATATCTCTCAGCAGGATAAAACACAAAGGATTCCGATAAGGCCAGCACATAATCTGATATTGTATTTGTAGATACTTTTCGACCGTTGGACACCAGATAATCTGTGATGCTCCGGACGGAGATCGGACTGCCTACGGAACCGGCAAGGAATTTTGCAATGTTCTTCAAAAGCGAAATGTCAGTGATTTTCCTTCTGGCCATTTCGCTTTCCCGGCGGTCCTGGCGCTCTGCAATATCCTTCACGATGACTGTGTTGTAGATTCCCTCCAGATAGACCTCTGCTTTTTCTTCGGTTTTCTCCATGACTGCCAGATAGGGAAGCCCACCGTATTTCATATAATCTGCAAAGGCAGATTCATCTTTCAATTTTGTCGCCTGACAGTATTCCCGAAAGGAAAGGGGGAGCATAGAAAGCTCCACATACCGTCCGGACAAAAGAGTGGCAAGATCGCTGGACAGCATATAGGCGTTAGAGCCGGAAATGTATATGTCCACTCCTGGTTTTACATAGAGGCTGTCTACGACCTTTTCATAGGAGGGAACCTTCTGAATCTCATCAAGGAAGATATAGGTCGTTTTATTTTGGCATAGTCTATCCTTAATATACTGGTACAGGGCTTTATAATCTAAGAGGGGTTCATTTTCCAATTCCTCAAAATTGATGGAGATAATCTGGGTATCATCAACACCGCTATTAAGTAGAAGATTTTGATATTGCTTTAGTAGCGTAGATTTTCCACATCTCCGTAGGCCAGTGACAACTTTGATGACCATCTCATCTTTCCAGGAGAGCAACCGTTGCAGGTATTCTGTGCGTTCAATCATAGGTACACCTCCATTTTTCAATCCGATTATAGCACGGACCAGTGGGGATGTCAAATAAAAATCCAAAATGGGAACAAAAAACCAAAAATAGGATAAGATGTTCCAAAATTCGACAATCATCAAGTCGTAGAACGAATGCGCAAGTGTTTATCAAGTAAAATGTGAGCAAAAGCTCCCCAAAGGTGGACATCTTCGCCCTCTGGCAGCATTACATAGCAGGAAATCGCTGAATGGTCTCCTGCTTTTTCTTTGTTCGTTTTCCAACCGCAGAAAGGAGATGCTGCCTCATGGGACGAAGAAAAGAACCGCAGACCAAAGAGGAAATCCAAACCGAGATAGCCCATACCCAAAACGAAATCAGGAAGCTGAAAAATCAGGAGAAGCTCTACGCCAACGCCTATGCCAAGGAGGAACGCAAGCTACGGACACGCCGCCTCTGCCGGGAGGCCGGAGTGCTGGAACACTTTGCGCCGGAACTGAAAACCATGACCGAGCAGGAGGCCGCAGCCTTTATCAGAACCGCTGCTACCAGCCAGGAAGCACAGGAATTTTTACGAAAGCGAGGGACGAACCATGACGAAACCGACACCGATTCAAATTCAAGCGAACACTAAGATAAAACCAAAGGCGCACTTATACGTCACTGGGCGTGACGGTGCGTCCTTCGGAGACTCCTACCGTTCAGGGGGAACCTTCCCCCTCACTTGCGGAGCGCTGGCACCTTCGGTGCGTCAAGGGAAACAGCGTTTCCCTTGCGTCGGCCCTGCCGACTATCCCTTCTCACCCCCTCCCCCTTATATGGCGGAAATATTTGTTGTTTTCACTTTGTTGGGCAGCTTTGCCCGGACATGGAGGTGGTAACGATAGCGATTTATCATTGCTCCATCCAGATCATCAGCCGCAGCGACGGGCGGAGCGCCGTGGCCGCTGCCGCCTATCGCAGCGGAACGAACCTGATCAACGAGTGGAATGGACGACCTGCCAACTATGACCGAAAAAAGGGTATCGCCTATTCAGAAATCATGCTGCCAGTCAATGCACCAGCCTCTTTCTTTGACAGGCAAACGCTCTGGAACTCCGTGGAGATGAACGAGAAGCGGAGCGACGCCCAGCTTGCACGGGAGATCGAAGTGGCATTGCCCCACGAGCTGCCGCTGGAAGAACACAAGAAAATCATCCACGCCTATTGCCAGCAGTTTGTGGACGCTGGTATGTGCGTGGATTTTTCTATTCATGACAAGCACGACGGGAACCCTCATTGCCACATCATGCTGACCATGCGGGCGTTGGACGAAAACGGGAATTGGCTCCCCAAAAGCCATCAGGAATTTGAACTGGATGAGAACGGCGAGCGCATCCGCCTCCCCAACGGGCGGTGGAAGTCCCGGAAGGTGGACACTGTTGACTGGAACAACCGGGAGAACGCAGACCGCTGGCGGGCATCCTGGGCGGAAACGGTCAACCGCTTTCTGGCGGCCAATCAGGTGCCGGAATGCATCGACCACCGGAGCAATGCCGAGCGCGGCCTGGAGGAACTGCCCACCATTCACATGGGCGTAGCCGCCTGTGCGATGGAGAAGAAGGGTATCCCCACCGAACGAGGGGACATCAACCGTAAAATCAGAGCAGCCAATCGTATCATCAAGGAAATCAGGAGTAAGATTAACAGCTTGAAGGCGTGGCTGGCTGAACTGTCTGTCAGGCTGGAACAGTTTGCAGAGAAAGCCCATTCTCCTCTGCTGGGTGACCTGTTATTGCAGTATATGGAGCAGGAGAGCCAGAGGATTCAGAAATACTCCCAGCATTTCCAACTCCAGCACACCGTTGAAATCGGCAACGACATGATGGAGACGCTCCGCAAGATGAACGCCAGGGACATCTACACCCTGGCCGATCTGGAAAACGCCTTGGGCGACTTACGGGAAAAGGCGGAGGCATCCCGAAGCGTTGTTAAAGGCAAAGAGCGCCGTATGCAGGAACTGCAAAGGCTTATTGACAGCGGCAGCCAATACCTCAGAACTGACCCAATTCGGAAGGAGCACAACGGCATCCGCTTCAAGAAGAAGCGGGAAGAATTTGAGGAGAGCCACCACGCAGACCTGTCACTCTGGCAGACAGCGAACAAATTCCTCCACGCCAAGGAGGTTGACGTATCCACCCTGCCAGACAGCATCAAGGCATGGCAGTCTGAGCTTGCAATGCTGACCGCCGAACATGATGCCGAATACGAAAAGCTGAAACAGTGCCGGGAGGAGGTTAAGGAGTTGGACAGCGTTCGGAAGCAAGCGGAGAAGGCTATGACGCCGGAGCAGAGTCAGAGTAAGAAGAAGGACAGAGAAATGTCATGACAAAGTAATGAATGCCCAGGATGTTTAAGTGTTGTCCTGGGCATTCGTTGGCATAACTGATATGAGTAAATGGCATCTGATAAAAGTCAGGTGCCTTTTTTGTTGCCCGAATGCCGTTGTACATACCGAGAAAGGAGGGGTTACAGGTATGAATGTGTTTGAAGCAGTTAAGCAGTTTGTGACCACCCGGCAGGCTGCGGAAACTTATGGCATCCGGGTGAACCGAAACGGGATGTGTATTTGTCCCTTTCACAACGACAGGAACCCCAGCATGAAGGTTGACCGGCGCTTTCATTGCTTTGGCTGTCAGGCCGATGGGGATGTCATCGACTTCACGGCGAAGCTGTTCGGCATAAACAGCAAGGGCACCGCCGTCAAGCTGACCGCTGACTTCGGCATCCCCTACGATGCGGACCGGCATGGAGGGACACGAACCAGGGCTGCCCCTGTCAGGTCGAGGCTGTCCCAGGTGCAGCAGACCCGACGGGACGAAAGCAGATGTTTCCGAACTTATTGCGATTATTTTCATCTGCTGGAAGACTGGAAAACGATGTACCAACCCCGAACGCCAGAAGAAGAACCGGACAGGCGTTTTATCGAAGCCTGTCACCGGCTGGATTACGTTCGCTATGTGCTGGATGACATCCTGCTCACAGGCACGGAAGCAGAACGAGCCGAATTTGTAGAAACGCACCGAGAGGAGGTCAAGCGGATTGAACAGAGAATTGCAGCATCAGCCATCTATGGCGCCGCCGCCAGCATTGGAGACGGTGACCATGACGGAGTTGTTCGACACGGCGTTCCCGCCCAGGGAGCCAGTGATCGACGGACTGCTTTACAGCGGAACTTACCTGTTTGACGGAGCGCCGAAGATAGGTAAGTCTTTTTTATGGCTCAAATCGCCTTCCATGTGGCAACGGGAATGCCGCTGTGGAATTACCGTGTCAGGAAGGGCGCTGTTCTGTACCTGGCGCTGGAGGACAACTACGCCCGGCTGCAAAGCCGTCTGTCCAAGATGTTTGATGTGGAGAGCACCGACGATTTCTACCTCTCCATCCGGGCTGAAACGCTGAACGGCGGCCTAGGACAGCAGATTGAAGACTTCACCCGGCAGCATCCAGATACCCAGCTCATCATCGTGGACACCCTGCAAAAGATCCGGGAGGCGACCAGTGAATCCTACAGCTACGCCCTGGATTATGCCATCGTGTCCAGCCTGAAGGAGTTCAGCGACCGGCTCAACATCTGCTTCATGGTCGTTCACCACACCCGGAAGATGGAGTCAGGAGATTCCTTCGATATGATCTCCGGCACCAACGGTCTGTTGGGGGCCGCAGACGGGGCCTTTGTCCTGCAAAAGAAGAAACGCACCGACAACACGGCGACGATGGCCGTGGTGGGCAGAGATCAGGAGGACTTGGAACTGTCCCTCTGCTTTGACCGGGAGCGCTGCCTCTGGGAGTTGGTCAGGCAGGAGACGGAAGCGACCAAAGAACCGGTGGACGAAGTGGTGGTGAAGGTCGCAGCCTTCATGGAGGAACGGGACTGGTGGGGCGGCACCGCCACGAAGCTACTGGAACAGATACCGGAGCTAAAAATCAAGCCAAACGCCCTCACACGGCGGCTGAACGTCAATGTGTCTGTTCTCTACAACGATTTTGGAATTATTTACCGCCCACGGCCCCGTACCAGTACGGAAAGGGGCTTCGCGCTGCTCCACAAATTCGTTGACCCGGATGACAGGCCAGAGGAATGACGATGTTTCCGGGAATCCCCCGGTATGTAAAAACATCGTCATAACCGTCACATCGTCACGCTAAAGTGTAAAAATGTCCGTTCACAGCCCAGTATGGCGGCGTTCCATGCTGGGCATTTCGCATTTAGAACAGGAATCGTCTATCAAGCCCCAGGCACGTTAGGAAAAGTTATGCAGAAGAGATGCACAGAAACTGTTGTATCAAGATGGAAATGTCTGCGCTGCAAAACTCCAGTGGAATAAAAATCTGAAACATGAGGAAAATAATGGTAACAGAGAGGAGTCGTGATGGTAATTGGAGATGAACGTCAGGGACGACAAAAAGCAGGTGGAAGTTTGGCTGACGAATGCGGAGAAGAACGACCCGCAGATCCAGGTGCAGCTCAAGGACATCTATGCGGAGTACAAGAAGAAAAAATATCTGGTTGTGGTCTATCAATCCGGTAGCCGCGACCTCTATGAGAGCACGCTGGCTTTGCTTGCTTACAACAAAAGGCGGGTGGCGGAACTGGATGTGCAGCGGGAAAAACAAAAACGCACCGCTGCGATGGAACGCTGACCAACGGCGGGAGGGAAATTTCCCTCCCGCTTTTTTCTTGTTTAGGGTTGCAATCTACAAAAAAAGAGTGTACAATGTTATCTATAAATAGGAAAACATAAATTAGATAAAAAGGAAGAGATGAAGTATGACAGAAACATTTGACATTGCAGGCTACACCCGCATCTCCGTGGATGATGAGCTGGATCGGGACAACGTATCCATCGAAAACCAGAAGGCCATTATCCAGGATTTCGTCAAGCACCGTTTTCTCGGCAGCTCGCTGACCTTCTTCGAGGACAGGGACCGCTCTGGCTACACTTTCGAGCAGCGAGAGGGCTACCAGGCCATGCGCCGGGGGCTGATGAGCCACAAATATGACATTCTGGTGGTGAAGGATTTCTCCCGGTTCTCCCGCCGCAACAGCCGGGGACTGGTGGAGCTGGAAGACCTGCGGGACGCAGGCGTGCGTATCATCTCCATTGGGGACGGCATTGACTTCCCCAACGACGATGATTGGCTGAAAATCCAGTTCCAGTTCCTCATCAACGAGATGCCGGTGACGGACACCAGCAAAAAGGTGCGCAACGTCATCAAACGCCGCCAGGCGGACGGTCAATGGCTCTGCGCCGCTCCCTACGGCTATCTCATCAACAAGCGCAAAGAGTTCGAAATCGTCCCCACGGAGGCCGACATTGTGCGCCGCATCTTTGACCTCTACAACAACGCTGGCTGGGGCTATAAGAAAATCGCAAATTACCTGACCGACGAGGGCATCCCCACCCCCCGGATGTCGGAGCAGATGCGGAAGGAGGCTCAGGGGGAGGAGTATAACCGAAAAACCAAGGCGGCCTGGGCCATTGTGACGGTGCAGGGGATTTTGGACAATGACTTCTACATCGGCACGCTGCGACAGGGGAAGTACACCCGGGCGAAAATCAACGGCAAAGATGTCCGACGGGACGACGGGGAGCAAATCGTCATTGAGAACCATCACCAGGCCATCATCGACTACCGCACCTTTGCCACCACCCGTGCTCTCCGGGAGAAGCGCAGCCGCAACAACTACCGGGGCGTGAAAATCAACGACAACGTGTATTCCGGCTTTTTGGAGTGCGGCGACTGCGGCAGCCCCATGTTTGCCATGAGCCGAAGCGACCTGAAGCCCGCCTACACCTGCGGCACTTATCACCGTCGGGGCCGGGCCGGATGTACCAGCCACCACATTCGGGTGGACAAGCTGGACGAGCTGTTGAAGCTCTATGTCCGAAGGCTCATGGAGCAGTCCTCTGCCATGCTGGCGCAGCTAAACGCCGACCTGAGCCGGGAGACGGAGGACGTGACAGAGGCGGAGCAGTCTGCCGACCATCTGGCTCAGGTGCTGGACGATTTGACGGAGGAGCTAAAGGCCACCAAGCGCCAACGCATCCGGGACATCATGAAGCATCCGGAACAGGAGCAGCTGCTGGAGGAGACTTACGACGAACTGGAATCCGACCTGCAACAGAAAATCGCAGGGTTGAACCACCAGATCGACCTGCTCTCCGATAAGCGCAACACCATCCTCCGGGCGAACCGGGTGGCGAAAACGGCCATGGATGTTTTCCGGGATATTCTGGAGAAGGACAGCCTGGAGCGCAACGATCTGGAGCTGCTCATCGACCGTATCAGGGTTTACGAGGACCACCTGGAAATACAGCTCCAACCGGACATCGACGCCCTGCTTCAGGTGGGGCAGCTGGAGGACACCGTAAATTTTAACCGAGACACGGCAGAAAATGGCCAGGTCACCCTTGTTCAAAGCGCAAAACAGCACGCAGACAAGGTCTACCGTGTCAATGTCATCAGTGACGGCGACCCCCTGGAGATTTATACGGACCGGGACGGCGAAGTGATTTTTAAGAAGTATTCCCTGATGGGCGGGATGTCGGAGTGCGCGGTGCAGCTGTGCGAGAGCCTGTATAAGACCACGGGCTGCCCCACCCTCATCACCGACCGGGATGCGGTCATCGCCGTCTCCGGCATTCCCAAGCGGGAGGCGCTGGAGAAGCACGTCTCCGCGCCGCTGGAGAACATCATGGAGGGCCGCAGCATTTACCAGTACCGGGAGGGCAGCAACCGCCTGCCCATCGTGGAGAGCAGCGACAGCTTGCAGGTGGCCACGGCGGCCCCCATCCTCACCGGCGGCGACGTGATGGGCTGCGTGGTCTTCGCCGCCCAGGACGGGGCCGCGCCGGGGGGCGAGACGGAGTTCAAGCTGGCCCAGACCGCCTCCGGGTTTCTCGGGCGGCATATGGAGAGCTGAGGGGCGGGACGCCGCAGGCCGCCCCGCCGCCGGGCAGGCAGGGGCGCATGGCCCCCTGCCTGCCCGCTGTTTTTTGTGGGAAGCGCCCGGAATTCTGTGGCCTGCAGCCGGGGAATTGTTTCAATGTGGTTACATTGTATTGACATAATTGCCCGGCTATGGTATACTGCAACATATCCGAGGAAAGGACTGATTTGGAGTGGATACGACGCTATCTGTTGCCACTGCGCCCAAAACCGGAACGTTTCAGATGAGGATCAATCCTGAAATCAAGAAACAGGTGGAGGACATTTACGCGGCCTGCGGCATGACGCTGACGGACGCCATCAATGCGTTCCTGCAGCAGTCCATCAACGTGGGCGGCCTGCCCTTCCTTGTGACGACCAACGGCAGGGAGGCCCTGCGGGAGCAGGCGCTGTTCCTGCTGATGCAGGAGCGGCAGGCGGGCGGCCCGCCTGATGCGCCCATCGGCCGCGCCGGGGCGGAGCCGCTGGAAGAATTTGGAACCTGACCGAAGCAATAAGGAGTGATATTTTGACTACGGAAAAGACTAGGAAAACGGGGCGCGGGCTATCCTGGCCGGTCGTGCTGCTGATCATCGTGCTGGTGCTGCTGGTGATTGCCGGCGGCGTGTATGTGGCGCGGGCCATGGGCTATGAGGAGAAGTTCCTGCCCGGCACCTCCATCAACGGCGTGGATGTCTCCGGCCTGACGGTCGACGGGGCGGAGCAGGCGCTGGATGACAACCTGACCAACTATACCCTCACCCTGGTCGAGCGGGAGAACGTTACGGAGACCATTACCGCGGAGGATATCTCGATGGCGCTGGACCTGGGCGACTCCGTGGAGCAGCTGCTGGAGGCGCAGAACGGCTGGCTGTGGCCGCTGTGCGCCCTGGGGCAGCGCAGCAACGAGGCCACGCTGGAGACTGCGTTCGTCTATGACAGCGACGCCCTCTCCGCCGCCATCGCGGCCCTGACCTGCCTGGACAGCGCCACCGCCGTCCAGCCCACGGACGCCTACATCTCCGGCTATGACAGCGAGGCGGGGGGCGTCGTCATCCAGGCGGAGACCCAGGGGACGCTGGTGGACGAGGACGCGCTGACCGCCGCCGTCGTCGCCGCCGTGGACGCCATGGAGGCGGAGCTGGATTTGGACGCCGCCGGATGCTATGTCGCGCCCACCGTCACCTCTGACGACCCGGACCTGGTGCTGGAGGCGGAGACGCTGAACGGGTACCTGGGCGTTACCATCACCTACGAGATGGGGGAGGACACCGTGGTCCTGGACGGCAGCACGCTGATCGACTGGCTGACCTACAACGGGGACGGCACGGCCACGCTGGACTCGGACGCCGTTGCCGCCTTTGTGAAGAATCTGGCGTCTACATATAACACCATCTTCTCCAACCGCACCTTCACCACGACCTATGGGCAGACCATCACCGTGGAGGGCGGCGACTATGGCTGGTGGATGGATCAGAATTCGGAGGTAGAGGAGCTGACCCAGCAGATTCTCGACCAGGAGAGCGGCACCCGTGAGCCGGTGTGGTACAGCGAGGCGGCGGTCCTGGGCATCGGCGCCACCGGCGACTACGGCGATACCTATGTGGAGATCAACCTGACCGCCCAGCACCTCTACTACTACAAGGACGGCGCGCTGGTGGTGGAGTCCGACTTCGTCTCCGGCAAGAATGACGCCACCCCCACCGGCACCTATGGCATCCTGTACTGCGAGCGGTACGCCACCCTGAACGGGGAGAATTACTCCTCCCCCGTCAGCTACTGGATGCCCTTCTACAACGGCGTGGGCCTCCATGACGCCTCCTGGCGCACCAGCTTCGGCGGCACGATTTACAAGACTAGCGGCTCCCATGGCTGCATCAACCTGCCCATCAAGGTGGCCAAGAAGATTTACGAGAACATGAGCGCCGGTACGGCGGTCATCGTGTACAAGCTCAGCGGCACCGAGAGCAGCAGCACCACCACCCAGAGCAATGAGGACATTGCCTCCGCCATCGTGGATGCCCTGGAGGAGATCACCGCGGAGGGGGAAATCACCTCCAGCAACTACAACAAGATGTCCAAGCGCATCCAATGGGTAGAGGCCGCCTATGACGACCTGAGCAGCAGCGCCAAAAAGCTGGTCAGCAACTATGACCTGCTGGAGGACGCGGTCGAGGCATTGAAAGAGTACGACAGCACACATTGACCGGGAAGCGCACGCAGGAGACGTTTACAGGCCTCCCCTGCGTGCGCTTTTCCATCTGAACAGTCAGGAGGGATTTTTATGCTGACCCCGGAGCTGGACAGCAACAGCCCCCAGCCCCTGTATGAGCAGCTCTACTACTATCTGCGGGGCGAAATCGAACACGGGAACCTGGCCCCTGGGGAGAAGCTCCCCTCCAAGCGGAACCTGGCCAGCTCCGCCCGGCTCAGCGTGATGACGGTGGAGCGGGCCTACAGCCAGCTGACGGCGGAGGGCTACCTCCGCAGCGAGGATCGGCGGGGCTTCTTCGTGGAGGAGGCCGCCGCCCCGTCGGCGCCGCCGCCTGCCCCCCAGGCGCAGAAGG
>JAJPXL010000129.1 GCA_021205455.1 Clostridiales bacterium | reverse complement strand
AATATATGGAAGTCCCGATTCGGGTCGAATATGAGATAACAGACTCCGTTCGCTCCTTGATTCCGATTTTGACAGAATTTGCTGTGTGGGGAAACAGTTTGAATAGTAAATAAAAAATCCCGGCAGGCCGCCACAATTTCTGTGACGACCTGCCGGGCTTCTGTTACCTACCAGTATTATGCTGCTGCTCCTGTTGCCTGCGCTGTTCCTGTTCTTCCTGCTCCTGCTCCGCGCCCAAAATCGCCTCAACATTTTTCCGGGTGATGAGGAGTTCCTGCATCTGCTTCCTGGCCTCACGGTACTCCGCATAGGCCGCTTTCTTCCCACTTAGAACCTGTGCATACTCCTGATTGAGCTGCCTGATAGTGGGAATTTTGGCTTTACTCCTTTCTTGAGAGGCAACACTGTCAATCTGATTGAACGCCGCCTTTGCCGCTTTGTGGAGGGTGATCTCCTCCCGGTGTTCCTCCAGAAACTTTTTGCTGTACCCGGACTTCTTGTAGGCGGTATAGGTCTCTTTCGTCCGGGAGTAGTTGATGATGTGCTTTTTCAGGGCAGCAATCTCCGCCAGACGCTGCTCCGCCGCCTTAATGGAATCGGAAAGCTCGTTAAAACGGGCGGTGGCAGCATCCGTCTTTTCCACCAGCTCGTCATAGGTGCCGATGTCATGTTCCTTAATGAAGCAGACGGCCTCAGCCATCTGCTGTAAATTGAAGGACTTCGCCCAGCGGACATAACCTCCGCCCTTGCCCTGCGCCTGCTTTGCCTCGATGTCGATCAAAAGCTGGAGTTTCGGTGGCGCTGCGGAGAACTGCTTTTCCTTCCTCCATCGATTGGGCTGATGTTCTCTGGCCCCGGCGATGACAGCACGGATTTCTTCCTCTGAGTAGCCTTCACCCAAAGACCGCAGGCGGATAAAACGTTGCTGGCCTTTGCCTTTCAGGGCAATGTTTTTGCCCCGCTTGACCTCATAGCCATACTCCTCCAGCATCCGCAGGAACGCTTCAAAATCCTCCGGCTTCTGCTGAAGTATGGAGTCTATGGCTTCGCAGATGCCGTCCCGGAAAGATGGATTCTTTGGGTAGTCCGTCCTCTTTTCCCGTTCCCGATAGGGCTTCGGTTCAATGATGGAGAGGCCGTGTTGCACGCACAGCCTGTCGCTGATTTTCTGAATCGCCAGATAAGAGAGATAGAAGTTTTTGAACTTGCGGCTCCCATCCAATGTGGTGGAATTGAATATGATGTGGTTGTGGATATGGGGTCTGTCTGTGTGGGTGGCGACGATAAAGGCGTGTTTGCCTTTGGTGAACCGCATCGCCAGCTCATAGCCGATTCGATTGGCCTCCTCTGCCGTGACCTCACCTGGCTTGAAGGACTGGCGTATCTGATAGGCGATGACGTCGTGTTTTTGCCGCCGCCCGGTGCTGTGTTCATACTGGCGCTTGGACAGCATAAACTCCTCATCCACGGTAAACGGGTCACACTCATATGCCGTGACCAAATCCCCCTTCTCCGTCTTTTCCGGGTTTTTGGCGTAGTCTGTCCGGTCATTCAGTGTCTGTGCGATGGTTTTCCCCTTGTTAATGTGCAGGGGGATCAGTCTGGTTGCTGCGATGGGTCTCACCTCCAAATTCTTTCCGTTTCATCAAGAGGGCCATTTCCGGGACCTTTTCTCGATTCATGAATTGGCGTTTTCAGCGATTTTCAAATAGAAACGGCCCCAGACGGAGAACTGTCCGTCTGGGGCCATAAAAAAACGCTGATTTGCCGATTTCATCGATTGGCGAATAGGCTATCAGGACTTGATAAAGTCCCACAGGGAATCGCTCAATGTGTCAACAACCCCAATCACCCATCCAGCAGCGAAGGGAACGACGAACAACACGAACCCAATCACCAGCATTCGGATCGTTTCTGCCCCGGTACTGATGCCCATCAGATAACTGAGGATGGCAAGCACAAAGCACAGGCCGGAGAGGATATAGAAAATCACTCCCGCAAAGCTGGTCAGAAACACGCCAATCCACTTTGCGATGGTCACGGCCAGCGCCACCGGCAGAGCAAGCAGCTTAAACGGTAATTTCAATAATGATACGACCATAGTCTTACCTCCTAATTATCACCCTCAAAATATCTTGCACCGTACTCATAGATTTCCTTCATCAGCATCACACCCAGGGTCAGGCCGTAGCGGAAATGCTCCTCCTCTGAGTAGAACTGGCTCTCGTACATCACCTCACGGAGCTGTTCCAACTGCTTTTTGTCCGGTTCGCTCAGTCGGGTGTGAAGGTCTTCGTACAGCCGATTGACCTGTGCCTCTGCCTTCACAAATCGTTCGTCCTGCGACATGATTGCCTCTGCCGGGTAGATGCGTCCGTTATAGAGCAATTCCAAAATCATTTTACTGTCCTCCGTTTCTGTCGGAATTTTATAGCTGCGTGGCTGTTCCAATCCATCCTGCCCTCCTTTTCTGTTTCTGATTCCATTTTATCAGAGAAGCCGGATAGCGCAAGGATGTCGCCGCAGCTATGTATCGGCATGGGGAATGTTCCCCATGCCTTAGCGGTCTGGTTTATGAGAGAGAAGCAAGCACCCGCAGGGATTCCTTTTGGGTCGCCCAAATCTCATCCAGCCGCTCCTGCAAGTCCTGAATGTCAGCGGCATAAATGCTGTTAGTGGCATTGGCTTTCCTGGCGTACTGATTAAGATTATTTGAGCATTTGCGGAGAAGAAAGCTGATCTGCCGGGGATAGTCATAATTCATATTGAGACAATACCCGTTCAGCGCCATCTTGCGGAGATAGGCGCTCATACTGCGAACACCTCCGTCCTCCATTTTTTTGCGGATGATTTCTAGCTCGGACGGGCTGACCCGAAAGTGCAGCATCACGTCCCGGTTTTCGATTTCTGCCATCACAGCACCTCCTCGGTGCGCTGGGTGGTATCCCGGCGGGGCGGCACCTGACTGGACTTCTGTTTCAGGTCAGCCAGCACAGAGGGGCGTCCCTCAGAAGGTTCATCGGCCTCCCGTTCGACAGCGCCGCCTCCCTCCATATTGAGAGCGGCATCCAGTTCGGCCAGTCGTGCAGATTTCTCTGCCAGCTCCGCCTCCTGGGGGAAAGGCTTTCCCACCTCGGCCTGCGCAGCTTCCCGCTGCTGTTCCAGCGTTTCCAGCCGGGTCTGCGCCTGCTCCAGCCTTGTCGGGATGTTGTTCAACGCATTGTCCAGTCGGATCAGGTTGCCTCTGGCGTCGCTGCCAATGGCTACCCTGTGGGTCATGCTGCCTTTCAGAGAAATCACGAACTCCTTGTTGAAGCTGTCAAAGGACAGCTCCATCTGGAACCCACGATAACTGCCCAGAGGATAGCCCTCCACGGCGTTGGCGGTCTTACAGACAGCGAGGATGGCCTCGCCAGCATCCGCCTTTTCCGTGTAGGTTCTCCCGGCAACAGTCATACCGGCGAAGCCGTCTTTGGGGTGCGGGTGTGCCGCAACCGTGGCGATGTCCTGCCGGAAGCCCTCGATATTGCCGTGCTGCTGTTCGATCTCCCTGGGGAAGTATTTCAGGAGCTGGTCTTCCAGCCGGTACTGCTTACTGCGGAAGTCCGCTTTCAGCACCTTCAGTCTGGCCACGTCGATGTCCAAGTCCATCTTTTCCTTGATGAGCGGCGACCCTGCGCACAGCGCCTTGATCTCCGCATAGGAGAGAGCCTGCTCGTCCACGTCGTCGCAGGAGCGAACCGGCGACTTGCTGGTCATAATCTGTGAAATAAACTTCTGCTTGTTCTCAAGGGTCTGGTAGAGGTAGGCGTCGAACGTCCCCTCGGTAACATAGCTGTATACATGAACGTCCTTATTTTTATTACCCTGACGGATGATTCGCCCATTCCTCTGGGTCATGTCGGCAGGCCGCCAGCCCACATCCAGATGATGAACGGCCACCAGCCTGTCCTGGACATTGGTGCCAGCGCCCATTTTCTGTGTGGAACCTAGCAGCACACGCACCTGGCCGGAGCGCACCTTTGCAAACAGCTCCTTCTTTTTCGCCTCCGTGTCGGCGTCATGGATAAAGGCGATCTCCTCATGTGGAACGCCCCTTGCCTCCAGCTTTTTACGAATATCATCATAGACATTGAAGCTGCCATCGCTTTTGGGGGTAGACATATCGCAGAACAGGAGCTGGGTCAGTCGGCCCGGCGTCCCTTCCTGCCAGATACGGAACACATTGTTCACGCAGGCGTTCAGCTTGCTGTTGGGGTCATCCGGGAGTAACGGGTTCATGAGCCGCTGGTCAAGGCCGATTTTCCTGCCGTCCGACGTGATGCAGAGCATATTATCCTCTGAGGCATCTACAGCCCCAGCGTGGACTTTCGACGCCCGTTCCGACAGCGCTGCTACCATCTCTTTCTGGATCTCCGAGGGTTGCACCACCACCGTCTCAAAATGAGCCTCCGGCACCGGCAGATCAAGCTGGTCGCTGGTTTTAATGTCCGCAACCTCTTTGAACATTGCCATCAATTCGGGCAAATTGAAGAACTTAGCAAACCTCGTTCTTGCTCGATACCCTGTGCCTTCGGGGGCTAATTCTATGGCCGTCTGGGTTTCACCAAATGTTGATGCCCAGGCATCGAAGTGGGTCAACCCCTTCTGCTGGAGGGTGCTGTACTGGAGATAGCGCATGACGGTGTACAGCTCGGTCATGCTGTTGCTGACGGGGGTGCCGGTGGCGAACACCACGCCCCGTCCGCCGGTGATCTCGTCCATATAGCGGCATTTCATATACATATCCGAGGATTTTTGTGCCTCAGAAGTAGACAATCCCGCCACATTTCTCATTTTGGTGTAGAGGAACAAGTTCTTAAAAGCGTGTGACTCGTCCACAAAGAGCCTGTCCACCCCCAACTGTTCAAAGGTTATTACATCATCCTTTCTCTCTGTGCTGGTCAGCTTTTCAAGCCGCGCCTTGAGGGAGCGTCGGGTCTTCTCCATCTGCTTAATGGTAAAATTCTCACCCCGCTGATATTTCGCCATTGCAATGGCCTCCTCAATGTCCTCGATTTGTTCCCGTAATTGTCGCTCCTGACGCTCTGCGGAGACCGGGATTTTTTCAAACTGGCTGTGGCCGATGATAACGGCATCATAGTCGCCGGTGGCAATCCTGGCGCAGAATTTCTTCCGCCGTGCGGTCTCGAAGTCCTTCCGGGTCGCTACCAGAATTTTTGCGCTGGGGTAGAGCCGCAGGAACTCATTGGCCCACTGGGTGGTCAGGTGGTTGGGAACCACAAAGAGGGACTTCTGACACAGCCCCAACCTTTTACTCTCCATCGCCGCCGCAGCCATCTCGAACGTCTTGCCTGCCCCCACTTCGTGCGCCAACAAGGTGTTGCCGCCATAGAGGACGTGTGCAATGGCGTTCCGCTGATGATCCCGCAGAGTGATCTCCGGGTTCATACCCACAAAATGAATATGACTTCCATCATACTCACGGGGGCGGGTGCTGTTGAACAGCTCATTATACTTCTGGCAGAGCGCCTCCCGGCGGCGTGGGTCTTTCCACACCCAATCCTGGAAAGCGTCCTTGATGGCCTGCTGTTTCTGCTGGGCGAGAGTGGTTTCTTTCTTGTTCAGAACACGCTTCTGCTTGCCGTCGGCATCCTCCACCGTGTCATAGATACGGATGTCTTTCAGGTTCAGCGTCTCCTCCAGGATACGATAGGCATTTGCCCGGTCTGTGCCGTAGGTCACATAGGCCGCTACATCGTGGCGGTTGGGGACGGTCTTGCCCGTGATTTGCCACTCCGCCGTCAGGGGCGAAAACTTCACCTCGATACTGCGGCGCATATAAAAGGGCGTCTCAAAGGTCTCTTGCATAAACTGCTGGATATAATCCCTGTCCACCCAGGTGGCACCCAGGCGAACATCGATCTCCGAGGCATCCAGGTCTTTGGGCTGAGCCTTTTCCAGCGCAGTCACATTGACTTGATAGCTGGGGTCAGACTTTACAGCCAGCCGTGCTGCCTGGAGCTTTGCCCGGACATTGCCGGACAGATAATCGTCGGCGGTATGCCAGCCCTTCGTTCTATCCTCTGCATCTGCCTCCAATGGGTCAAGGAAGATAACGCCGGACAGCTCCTCGATGATACGGTCAAAGTCGCCCGGCGTTCCCAGCAGTTCAGACATGAAGGGCAGGTCAACGCCGCCATGTTCTCCGATGGAAACGGCCAGCGCCTCCACCGGCGTGTCCACACTGGTCACGCTCCGATCAGGCCGGATGGTGCGTTTCGTGAACATATCCGCCTTGCCGATGAGCTTGCCGTCCTCGTCCACGTTCTCCAGAGAACAAAGCAGGTAGTAGGAGGAATCATCCCCGAACACTCTCGCATTGGGGCGGGAGTTCAGCAGGCCATACTTCGCTGTAAAGGCATCGTAGGCCAGCTCCAGCTCGTGCTGTTTTGCCTTGATTGTCTCGTCTGGGTAGTCCTCCAACTGATACTCGATCAGCTCGTTCACTGTCTGGCGCAGACTAATCATGCCCAGCGCCCGCTGTCTGGCCGTGTCACTGAGCGCCACATGGCGCATAATAGAATCCTCCCGGAAATACACCTCACCATCCACCGCAGCAAAGGAGAAGTTCTTCACATTGGGGTCGGCAGGGATGGTATCAGTGACGGGCGTCAGGCTGTCTTCCGGGGAAAGCTCCACCGCCTGATAGCTGCCCTGAATGTGAGAAACAGCCTCATGGAGCTGCTCTGCCAGGTCAGCGCCGGGAATGGGGGCAACGGTACATTCCTCCCGTCCGTATTGGGTGCTTTGGGAGGTCAGCTCACCCAGCACCATTTCCGGGTGGTCAACAAAATAGCTGTTGATGGCAAATCCATCCGGGGTCTGGCCTAAGTGTACCCAATCAGGCTCGATGTCGATGGGCGTCTCCCGTTTTTGCAGAAAGATAATATCCGAGACAACGTCCGTCCCGGCATTGGCACGAAAAGCGTTGTTCGGGAGCCGGATGGCTCCCAACAGATCTGCCCGCTGTGCCAGGTACTTGCGTACCTCCGGGGATCTTGCGTCCATCGTATAGCGGGAGGTAACAAAGGCCACCACGCCGCCGGGACGCACCTGGTCGAGCGCCTTAGCAAAGAAATAGTTGTGGATACTGAATCCCAGCTTGTTGTAGGGCTTGTCGTTGACCCTGTAGTCACCAAATGGCACGTTGCCAACCGCCAGGTCATAGAAATCCCGCCGGTCAGTGGTCTCGAACCCGGCCACCTTGATGTCCGCATGAGGATAAAGCTGCCGGGCAATGCGGCCTGTGATGCTGTCCAGCTCTACGCCGTAGAGCTTGCTGCCCTGCATGGCCTCCGGCAAAAGTCCGAAAAAGTTGCCCACACCCATCGACGGCTCCAGGATATTGCCGGTCTGGAAGCCCATGTTGCCGACAGCTTCATAGATGGCCTTGATGACAGTGGGACTGGTGTAGTGTGCGTTAAGGGTAGAAGCACGGGCGGCGGCATATTCCTCCTCAGTGAGCAGGCTTTTCAGCTCTTGATATTCCTGCGCCCATGCGGGCTTGTTAGGGTCAAAAGCATCGGCTAAACTGCCCCAGCCCACATAGCGGGACAACACTTCCTGCTGTTCCGGGCTGGCCTGCAAACCCTCGGCCTCCAGATGCTGCAACAGTCGGATAGCCGCAACATTGGCCTGATACTTGGCCTTGGGGCCGCCCTCGCCCAGCGCATCGTCCGTGATGTGGAAATTCTGAGCGTTCCGGTGGGTCTGCTCTTTATAATCGGTGTACAGGGCTTCTTCGGCGGCTTCCCGGTTGGGGAAGGTATGCCATTCGCCGCCGATCTGGACGGAGATAGGGTTTCTATCTATGGCCTCCTCCGGGGTTAGTTCCGGCTCGACCACAGGCTCAGCCGCCGTTTCCTGCGCCGGGGCAGGCTCTTGTGGGGGCGCAGCCTGTTCAGGCTCGCCAAAGTGGAGCGTCCTGATCTCCACATCGAAGGGCAGTCCATTCTGTTCGCCGGGGTAAAATGCCACCGGCTCCTCGGTCACTGTGGGTTGCTGGGGCGGCTGTTCCGCCTGCTGCTCCTGGGGATAGCGCTCCACAAGCCGCAGGAAGTTCTCCCGGCTCTCTGCCCGGAGGACAGGAAACCGAAGCGACGGGTCGAGCAGGTGAACATCCGATGTCCCAATGCTGTCGATGACAAAAGGCTTGCCATCCTCCAGATAGACGGTATCGCCTACGGCATAGGGGAACGCCGTCTCCGGGTGAAGCACAGCCTGCACCTGCTCCCGCAGACCGGGGGCGTTCTTCAATTCTGCGCTGTTGATGAACTCATAGGCAGCGTCCCAACTGTCAAAGGTGATGGGGTAATCATCCAAATCCCCAAAATAAATCGGGTTGGTCTCCGTGGGTCGGAACAAATAACCGGCAGTCTCCATCGCCATCACGATGCGCTGCTGGTCTGGGGTCAGCCCAGACAGTACCTGATTCCGGTAGTCCTGCTGCTCCGTTTCAAACTGTTCAGCCTGTTCTGCAAGGGGAACGTCAGCCTGTTCCGCTTCCTGCGCCAGCACAGCGGCGATTTGCTCATCCGAGGCGTAGGTCAGGTCATCAAAGCTCAGTTCTTCCAATTCCCCGGCAATCAGTGCCTCCAGCGAATCATACTGTCGAACGTCAATCAGGGTTTCGACCAAGTAGCGCTCCAGCTTGAATCCCACCAGGTCAACAGTCGCCTGAATGGGAATTTCATCATCCGTGATGGTAGTGAAAGCAAGGCCGATATTGGTTAAGTCATCGAAATCGGCACCCTCTGAAAATTCCTCCAGACAATACTCGTCAATCAGCTCCTTGGCTCTGTCAAGGGGAGAAAGCGTCGCCTCTCTCTGTGCCGATTCTACCAGCTCGTTCCGGTATTCCTCCGCCTGCCAACGGCTGACGAAATCAACGGTGAGACCGTCCTTGTCCACATAGTAGCTGTCGGTCTGGTCATCCCAGATAGAGTACGCCACCCGGCCAGGATACCAGTCCACCTCGATTACATGAAAACGATCTTCGGGGGTATCTTCGGGCGTAACGGCTGCTTCTTCCTCTGCGGCCTCCTCCGCAGCGATACGCTCCACATCGGCCTCCACCTGCCGGATGAAGGGGCTTTGTGCCAGTTTGTCCGGGTCAACCACTTCGCCATTGGCAATGCCGTGTTCAGCCAGACGTTCTCGTACTCGTTCAGGGTCAATATCGGAGGAATCATCCTCCTCCGGTTCAGCTTCTGCCACAGGCGGCACATCGTTTGCAAGCTGTGGCTCTGGCGCAGGAACCTCCGTCACTGGCTCGACAGGCACCTGTTCCTGCTGAAGCTGTGCCTTTTCCTCCTCTGTCAGATAGCGGTCAGCCTTTATTAGCGCAGCGACCCGCTTGGCGGCGGCGTTCCAGGTCAGCGTGACTGTTGCACAGCCGTTCTTTTCCAGCTTAATTCCCTTACTATCGTGCTGTTCATAGCTATGGCGTTTATTGGAGAACGCCCCACTGTGACCGCCGATACCATACTCCTCCCGGAGAAAGGCGGCCTGTTCTCTCGTGGTATGCGGCTCAGAGAAGAAGGTATAAATCCGCTCTTTACCGCCGGACACCATACTGCCATAGGAAAGGGCTTCATCCAGTTCGTCCTCCGTGATGAACTGCCCGGCTCCCGGCACCGCTGCCATATCCGAAGTGTATTCCTTCCAGGGAGCAGCCAGGTCATGCAGACCGTTCACCATTGCCGGGACATGGAGATGATGAAAGCGGAGGATACCACGTTCCTGCTCGTAGATCTGAGCAAATGCCTCCATGTCCTGCGTGATAGCTGCGAGGGTCTCCGGGTCAGCCAGCGCCTTTGCCAGCCGTGCCGTATCCTGCGGGAAGCCACCGCCACGGTAGTTATCCAGCGAGGACATCAGCGACTTATTCTTGGCCAGTTCCGAGAAATCTTGCCGCAGATACAACAGGGACTGCGCCAGTTGGGTACGGTAATAGCCTTGACTCTCGGCAAGCTCCACGTTGGTGGCAAACTGACCTGCATCCATCAGTTCCCCGATGCGTTCAGCGGCATTCAACCAGGGGATATACATCCCCGGTGCCGCATCCCGTGCATGGTCGCCACTGGCCAGCCAAATGCCCTGTTCCCCGAACCATGCGGACATTCTGCCGTTGTCGGTGAGCAGCCCCAGACCGCCACGGTATTCCCGACTCAGGAAGTTTGCAATCTCGATGGGAGACTTGCCGGTCATAAACAGCGCCGCCACTTCCATGCGGGTCTGCTCCGTCCTGCCGCCCAGCCGAAGCACATGGTCAATGTCCTCCTGGGGCAAAGAGAAAGCGGAGGGCGTTTCGCTCTCCGCTTCGTGGTCTATGGCTTCAATCTGTTCTGTTTCTGAGGGGAACAGCAGGGTCATCTGCTCATATTGAACCGGTTCCGTCTCAAAGGGGTTTAGCTGTACACCAGCTCCGTCAGCACGATCTCCTCCGCCTGGGCCTTCAGGCTGTTCATGTGTTGCACCCAGGCCATCTGCTGTGTCCGCTTGTCCGGGGCGGGGTTCTTCTCCAGCAGCTCCTGCATCAACTGCTCCATCCGGTTGTGTGCTGTCTCGTCGATCTCCCGGAGATGGGGGAACAACTGCTCCGTCAGGGACAGGTCGTTGTACAGGATCGGGCGATGCTCCTGCAAGAACGTCCGGCGCATCCGTCCGTACTTGCCCAGGGGTGCCTTGCTGGTCTCCTTGAGGGTGAGGTTGGGGATCAGGTAATCCCCGTTCTGTGTGTAGGTCAGTTCCATAATCGTGGCTCCTTTCCATGCGCTTGCTGCGCTCATAGTTGCGGATGGTGACTTCAATCTCCCGGAACACCTGGCCGGAAATTTCACTGACCGCCGTTCCCAGGGCATTGGTGGCCTTTCGGGTGTTGTAGTCAAAGATGGGGGTAAATTCGTCCGGTTCAAAGTAGTCGTCGGGGTTCTCCACACACCGGCTCAGAATCTCGTACTTGATGCTGACCGTTGCGGCGTTCAGGAAGGACATCCTTCTGCTGTCCTCATCATACCCCTCCAGAAAGCTGTCCGCAACGATGTCAGCCAGCTCATCCTCATGCTCCATCCAGTAGTCGATGGCAAGCCAGTTTGCGATGTTCTCCACCTGCACATCCAGCGGGTCACGGGCGGAGACCTCAAAGACCGCCGCCAGCGCCTCCTGTACCGGGCGCTCATATTCCTCCCGCATCTGCCACAGGTTCACCGGGCGGGAGTTCCGACGTGCGCCGGTGTCAGACACGTCAAAGACGTAACGCAGGCGGGGATAATCGCCGCTGTTGTCGATGAGGGCGATGCCCTTGGAGCCTCGCTTCACATACCGCCGCATGGTGTTGTTCCACAGGTCGTATTCAGCGCAGGCAGTGGCCTCCGGGCGCTGGGCGAAGATCATGAGCTGGTCGCCATAGGCGTACTTGCTCACCCGGCCAGCCGTCCGCAGGAACGCCGTCCACTGTTCCCGGCTTTGGGTCAGGCCGTCAGCGGTGTCTTCCGCCATGCGGCTGTAGTATTCCAGTTTCGATGCCATGTTTTCCTCCCTTCCTTACGGGTCAAGGTTAGGATACAGGGGGAGCTGGTCAAATTCCTCATCGGAGATCTGCACCAGTTTCTCCAGCACAGAATCTGTGAGAGACCGGAGCCTGCGCTCCGATTTTGTCAGCTCCTGCCGCATCCCTTCCAGCGTGGTGATGAGGCCCCGGCGGGTGCCGGGGCTGTAAAGCATCATCAGGGTCAGTTCTTCTTTGGTGAAATTCATTCAAGACCTCTTTCTTCCCGGTGTTTCGTCTGCTTCGGCGGCCACTCCGGTTCCGGTGCATTTTTCAGCCTCTCCAGCACGGAGGGGCGTTCCTCCCGGACGGGTTCCTTGGGGCCGTTATTGATAATGCCATCCAGCATTGACAAATCGTCCTCCATTGCCATCTCCGCATTCCGCAGATAGTTCTCCAGGTGGAAGTTGGGCAACTCCCGGAACCCGACGGAATCCACATAGTGACAGCTTATCACACCATTTTGGCGCAGAGCCACGATGTCACTGACCGAAAGAGAGTGGCCGGTGAAATCCGCCGGGTGGTCGATATTGAACTTCACATAGAGGTCTTCCAGGCCGGTGTCGGAGGGCAGACTTCCCGTGTAGACCACATCATAGTGATCTACCTCCGGCTCTCTGTCGTGGCTCTCCAGCCAATTGTAGTTCATGAAGCGATCCTGGGCGGTCTCGTCCGTCCGCTTCAACTGCAAAATGGCGTAGCTGTCCGTTCGGCTGTCCAGAAATGCCTGCAAGGTCTCCTGGCTTTTTGCTCCGTGAACGTCGTCCCATGCCTGAATGTCCATTAGCGCACCTCCTCATGCCGCTTGTTGGGAGAAGAAGTCGGCCTTGCCTGCTGACTGTCCTTTCCCGATTTTAACTGTTCCAGTGCGGAGGGGCGTTTCCCGTCCGCAGATTTTTCCTTATCTTTCTCCTGTGCAAACTCCTTACGGGCCAGCTTGATAAACCCGTCCAGCACAGTGGGATGGCTCTCCACCACATACTCCGTGCTTCTGTCCATCCCCAGCGAGTCGGTGTCCTGCACGAATGGGACGGTCTGCGCCCACGCCTTGTTGTCACGGCTGAATCTGCCGTCCCAGTCAAAATAACGGACAGTCGCCGCCAGCACATGGGCGACCCGCTCAGCACCGAACTGCTCCACAACGGGCTTGGCGGCGTCGTGGTTCAGATACATCCCGTCAAAATTCTCCCGAATGGCGCTCTCAATCGCCCTTTTGCAGTCGATGTTGGTTTTCCGGGAACGGTGGTACTGCTCGATCTCGCCGTTGGCACGGGCATATGCGGCGTCATGGAGATATACAGTTTTGTTTTCTGCCATCATTCACCCCTCCTTACATTCCTTTTTCCATCCGGTACTGGACTTTACCGGTCTCGTCAAAGTCCAGGAAGATGGTGGCGTCAAAATACCTGTCCAATCTTCTGGAGTAGCAGTCCTTCATGCGAACAGAACCGGTTTTCAGGAGCCGCTTCGCCACGCTCTCGGTCATCCGCTTGCCAATGGCCTCAAAATAGCGGTTGCTTTTCCAGAGGGCAAAATTACACTGGCGGTTGGAGCAGGCATAGGACTTGGGGCGCTCCACCACATCGGCCCCGCAGACCGGGCATTTGCCCAGGGATTTGCAGGCGTCCGGCATGATAACAGCGGCATCCTTCACCAACTGATAGGTGTCCACCAGACTCGTCACCATCTCGATGATCTCAGCCATGAACGCCGCCGGAGAATACTCTCCACGTTCAATTTTCAGCAGCTTTTCCTCCCAATCTGCCGTCATGGAGGCGGACTGGAGCTGTT
>JAJPXL010000122.1 GCA_021205455.1 Clostridiales bacterium | reverse complement strand
TTCCCCCATTTCTTGGCGGGACAAGAAATGGGGCCCGCCGGGAGGGCAAACACCTATTTCCTTCATCCATCCTTATCTGAGGAGCGAAGCCCCCAGGCGGCCAAGGGCCGCCCTTACAGAAAAGTGAAGATTTAGACTTCACACCCTACTACACCGACTTGTGGAACGTATCCTGCGCGGCGGTTTGCAGCTGCGCCTTCAGGCTGGCGGTCTGGACGGTGGGGGTGGCGATGGGCAGGTGAATGGTGGCCAGGCAGCCGCCGCCCTCGGCGTTGGTGATGTCCAGGGTGCCGCCCATGCGGGTGACGATCTCATCGCAGACGGCCAGGCCGATGCCGCTGCCACGGGTCTTGGTGTTGGCCCGGTAGAACTTTTCCTTGACGTGGGGCAGGTCCTTCTCCGGGATGCCCTGGCCGTAGTCCCGGATGCGGATGCGCACCATGCCGTCGTCCCGGTCGATATAGGTGTCCACCTGCTTGCCGTCGCCGCCGTGCTTGCCGGCGTTGTCCAGCAGGTTGGAGAACACCTGCCGCAGTCTGGCCGGGTCACCGGGGATGGGGGGGAACTCCTCCTCGCAGTCGTGGTGAATCAGGGGGATGTGCTTCTCCCGGAAGAACTGCTGATAGGTGAACACCGCGTCCTCCAGCTCCGCCTTGATGTCCATCAGCTCGATGTTCAGGGTGAAGCGCCCGTCCTCGATGCGGGAGAAGTCCAGCAGCTCGTCCACCAGCTTGGAGAGCCGCTGCCCCTCGCCGGAGATGATGGAGAGCCCCTTCTGCACGCTCTGGGGGTCGGTGATCTCCCCGCTGAGCAGGGTCTGGCTCCAGCCGTTGATGGCGGTCAGGGGGGTGCGCAGCTCATGGGAGACGGAGGAGATGAACTCGTCCTTCGTCTTTTCACTGACGCTGATTTTGGTGGACATATCGTTGATGGCGTCCACCAGGGCGCCGATCTCATCGTCCCTCCGCTTCTCCATCTGGATGCCGTAGCTGCCTGCGGCGATGCGCTGGGCGGTCTGGGTGATGCTGTTCACCGGCACGATGATGGACTGAATGAAGTACAGGCTCAGCACATACATCATAATCACAATGCCGGCGGCCACCAGCACCGTGATGGAAATAATCATCAGAATCTGACGGTCCACCGCCGTACAGCTGGACACCAGCCGAATGACCCCGATCACCTCGTCCCCGTTCAGGATAGGGGAGGATACCGCCAGGATGCGCTCCCCCGTGGTGGGGCTTTTGCCGATGAAGGAGGACACGGTCTTGGTCTCAATGGCGGTGTGGATGTCCGAGGTGCCGGGGCGGCTGCCGGAGATGGCGTAGGTGGTGAGGATCACCTGGCCGTCCGTATTCAGGAATTGCAGCTCCAGGTTGGCGCTCTGTTTGAAGTCGCTGACGTAGTAGTTGGCCATCTCCAGGTAGGTCTGCTCATTGGTGGCGTAGGAGGAGATGAAGCTGCTGGCGGACTCCGCGGTGGACTCCAGCCCCGCCTGCATGGAGGAGTAGTAATAGTTGCTGATGAACAGGGACAGCAGCGTGACCGCCAGCACCGCCACCAGCAGCACCACGCCCACGCTGTTGAGCAGCCACCGGCGGCGCAGGCCGCCCTGGTTGGGGATGCGCTCCAGCTTGCTCCAGGCGGTGCGGGCATACTGGGGAATCAGGTCGATGGGGTTCATGGTCGGGCGGCTGGAGCTGTCCTTCTGCTGCTTGACGGTATAGGTTTTGCTCTGCCGCGCAGGGCGCTGGCGCGGGGGACGCTGCCGCTTTTCCGGTTTTTCCCGTTTCTCCGGCTTCTCCGTCCCGGCAGGGGGCGTTTCTTTCTCCTGGGCGCGGGATGCGCGCTTTTCACTGGCCATCGCTGTTCCTCCTTTCCGCTGACGCTCTCACAGGTGCGGGGGGAGGGCTAAGCCTCCCATTTGTAGCCGTAGCCCCAGACAGTGGTGATGTAGGTGGGGGTGGTGGGGTCGTCCTCCACCTTCAGCCGCAGGCGGCGGATGTTCACGTCCACGATTTTGACCTCGCCGTAGTAGTCCCGGCCCCAGACGGCCTCCAGGATCTCCTCCCTGGACAGGGCCTTGCCGGGGTTCTCCATCAGCAGCTTCATCACGGTGTACTCCACCTGGGTCAGCTTGATACGCTGGCCGTTCTTCTCCAGGGTGCGGTTACGGGTGTTCAGCAGGAAGGGGGGAGAGCTGATCTCCCCGCTGCGTACCGGCGGGGCGGATTCAGGGGCGTCCCCGATGCGGCGGTACAGGGCGTCCACCCGGGCGGTCAGCTCCGCCGGGGAGAAGGGCTTGGTCACATAGTCGTCCGCGCCGGTCATCAGGCCGGTGACCTTATCCATCTCCTGGGAGCGGGCGGTGAGCATGATGATGCCCACCTTCTTGCCGCTGGCCCGGATGCGGCGGCAGACCTCGAAGCCATCGATGCCCGGCAGCATCACATCCAGCAGGGCCAGGCGGATATCGGGGTTTTGCTTCATCAGCTCCAGGGCGTCCTCGCCGGTGGAGGCCTCCACCGTCTGGTAGCCGGCCCGCTGCAAATTCAGCACCACAAAGGAGCGGATGCTGTCTTCATCTTCCAGAACAAGTACCTTACGCATATAGAAATCCTCCGATGTTGTTTCTGTTTGGAGCGCCTTCCGCTGTGCGCCCTGTCCCGGGGCGCGGCGGCCCCTGCCGGCTTCGGGGAAGGCTGCCCATCGCCGGTCCTCAGTCCTCCGACCAGTCTGTCTCAATCAGATAGAACAGGGACCGCAGCGTGGCCGCGTCCAGCAGGCCGTTCTCCGTCGCGCTGTCGTACAGCTTGGCGGAGTAGGTGGCGGAGCTGTCCTCCGTCAGGGAGAAGCGGCTGTCCGCCACAGCCCGCTCTGACCGGTTGGTGCCGGTGTTTTTATAGATGGCAAACAGGGGGATGGGGTCGCTGTCCTCCGTCTCCTGATAGTAGAACAGGATGCCCCGCTCCACGGTGTTGCCGCTGGTGGTGTCCGACCGGACCAGGGAGAGGCCGGACAGCCACTCCTCCGGCAGCACGAGATACCATCCGTCCGTCCCATTGTAATAGGTGACGGTGGACAGGGTGGCCTCCCCTGTCAGGTCATACTGCTTCCACTGCAGGGCGTAGAAGGTGTCGGTGCTGTCCGTGTCGAAGTTGTTCAGCAGGGTGGGGAAGGGAATCTCCCAGACGCCGTCGCCGTTGATGTCCTGGTCGTTGGTCAGGTAATAGTGCAGGGTGGAGGAGTCGCCGCTTTTGCCGTTCAGGGCCACAGAGGTAAAGACGCCGTCCACCAGGGCGAAAATGTCGGTGATCTGGTCGCTGCTGCTGGCCTCATTGGCAGAGGAATCGGTCACATAGCCGGAGACGAACAGGGCGGCCTCCCCGCCGGACAGGACGCCGGTGCGGACATGGTCGATGGAGGACAGGCTCTGGGACAGGGGGGCCGTGCCGGTCAGCACCATGCGCTGCTCCTGGCAGACGTAATACTGGGCCTGCTTCTCGGTGGTGTCGGTGGCGGAGCTTTGCAGCACCACCAGCTCGCTGGTGCCGTCGGCGTCCAAATCCACCACGGAGTAGCGGGAGTAGGTGGTGAAGTCCATCATCTGAACGGCGGCCCCGTCCTCCACGGAGTAGGCGGACAGGGTGTACACCGAGCTGGAGATCTGCCAGCTCACCAGCAGCTCCTCCACGGAGTCCGACCCGCCGTCCAGCTGGCAGAAGGTGACGGAGTTGATGGCGTTGCCCTGGCCCTCGATGGTGGTCAAAAGGCTGTACTCCCCGTCCCCGTTCTGCTGGTACAGGCAAATTTTCAGGGGATTCTCCCCGCCGTCGGTGTCCCGGAAGAAGGCCACAGCCTCATCCAGGCCGTCCCCGTCCAGGTCCACCACCGAGACCGGCTGGGTATTGGTGCCCTTCAGGGGGGACACATATTCATAGCCGCTGTTCAGGGCATCCTGGAGGCAGGTTTCCAGGCTCTCATATTCTTCGCTGGCCTGGGGCAGGCGATAATAGTCCTCCGGAGAGCTGATGGTGGTGCTGCATCCGGTCAGCAGCAGCGCCAGCATCAGGCTGGACAGCAGAAGGGCGGTTCGGTTCAAGGCGGTTCACCTCTTTCAGTGAGGGGATAGCGTCCCAGCCGGGGCTGGGGCAGAGGCGCCGCCGGGGCGGCAGCGCCGATAAACTGTCTAAACTGTATTATAACACAAGAGACGCAAAAAGCATATCTCTTTTTGCGCCTCAGTTATGAAATAATTTTGAAATTTTGGGGTCGGAGACCCGGTGGCGTCTGCTGCGGCGTGCAGGTTTCCCGTCTTTTGCCTGCCGCCGCCTGCGCCGGACACGAACCGTCATTCCTCCGCGCCGGGTTCCTCCGCAGGCGGTTCCGGGGCCGCCTCTGCGGCTGCTTCCTCAGGCTCCTTTGCAGGCTCCTTCACAGGCTCCGCCGCGGCCTCCTCCGCCGGGGCGCGGTTCCCCCGGAAGAAGACGGTGACGATGTCCATCACAGCTTCCGCAATCAGGGTGACGGCGGCATAGCCCCACAGGAGGGAGCTGGAGGTCAGGGGGTTCCGGAAGAGGATGACCGCCCCCAGGAAGGCCAGGGCCGCCTCGATCAGGGGGAGGAACCACTGCCGCCGCTTCATGCGGGCCAGGTCGACGACCCACTGCACCTTAACAAAGCCCGTCACCAGCAGCACCACGCCATAGAGCAGGGTCAGCACCGGGAAGGCAGAGATGAACCAGTCGGAGCAGAACACGCAGAACAGGCCGCCGGCGATTTCGATCAGCCCGACCGTGAGCTGATACCCCCGCGCGGCCTCCTCCGGCGGGAGGCGGAAGTGGGAGACGGCGCTGATGATGCCCAGCGCGGTCAGCACCACCCCCACCACAGCGATGACGCCGGTGGTGTAGCCGATGGGGTCGAGCAGCAGCAGGATGCCGATGACCAGCTCACACAGGCTCATAATCAGGTTGCTCAGATTTTCCTTGCACGTTTTCATAGGGGTCAACCACCTTTTTGGAGGAGAGATTGCCCGCCCTGCGGCAGGGCGGTTGACATCCTCCGTGAAATGTGATACACTTGTTTCAGTGAAACAGATGTATCCTATCAAAGAATAGCACACCCAAACGGATTCGTCCAGAGGGCACGCCGGAAAAGAGACAGTTTTGCGGGAATTGTATCACCGGCCCAGAGAGGAGACAATCGCCATGGCAACACAGGAAACCGCACCGTCAGAGTTGGAAAAGCGCAACATTCAGCGGCTGTCCGGCGAGGAATCCAACCGCATCTCCAGGGAGTGCCTGCGCACGGCGCTGATGCAGCTGCTCAGTGAGGAGGAGTTTCAAAAGATTTCCGTCACCGAGCTGGCGAAGCGGGCCGGCGTGTCCCGGGCCACCTTTTACCGGAACTACGGCACCAAGGAGGAGCTGCTGGAGGAAATCATAGACAAAATCGCGGCGGACATCCACGCCCTCCTGCAAACGGCCGGAACGGCCGGGGATGCGTACCAGTCGGCGCTGCAATTCTTCCGCAGGCTGAAGGAGAAGGAGCACATTACCAGGGGCATGGTGTCCTTCCGGCTTTCCCTGAGCATGGTGCTGGCCATGCCCCCGCTGACGGAGCGGAAGGCAACGCCTGCGGATGTCAAGACCCACTACTGGCACCTGGCCTTCGAGGGGGCGGTCATCAACATCGTCAAGGACTGGATGGTGAACGGGATGGAGCAGAGCCCGGAGGAGATGGCGGATATTTATGTCACCCTCCTCAGGGAGGCCAGGAGCAGGCTGGCGGAGTGAGGGGCGCGCCGCAGGCCCCGTCATCCGCGATTCATTATAATATTGATTGCCCGCTGCCCTACGGGCGCAGCCGGAAAGGAACCAAACGCTATGAAAAAGCTGAAAAACAACTACCTTTACCTGATGCTGGCCCTCTTTGGGGCGGCGGCGCTGAGCATTCTGCTGTTCTTCCTGGTGTCCCGGTTTGACGGGATACAGGGCGCCTTCTCCACCCTGAAAAGGGTGTGGATGCCCTTCATCGTCGGGGCGGTAATCGCCTACATCCTGAAGCCCAGCTGCAACCTCCTGGAGGAGCGGCTGAACGCCTTCTCCCAGAAGCGGGGGAAGGGGCCGAACAAACTGGCGGGCGGGCTGAGCATCGTCATCACCCTGGTGCTGGCGGTGGTCCTCATCGGCCTGCTGCTGGTGCTGGTGGTGCCCACCCTGCTGGACAGCATCTATGCCGTGCTGCTGCAGGTGCCCGACGCAGTGCAGCGGTGCGCGGACTGGCTGCTGCAATATGCGGGGGACAACGAGACGCTGAGCAACTACATCACCGGCTTGACCGCCGGCCTCTCCACCTCCATCCCGGAGTGGCTGACCTCCACCGTGCTGCCCAACCTGGAGACGCTGATCGGCGGCGTGTCCAGCGGCGTATCCGGCGCGGTCTCGATGGTTTACAACCTCTGCATCGGGATGATCGTGTCCATCTATATGCTGGCCGGCCGAAAAACCTTCGCCGCCCAGGCGAAAAAGCTGAACTACAGCATCTTCGGTGAGAAGTGGTCGGGCATCCTCCTTCGGGAGGTGCGGTATGCCGACCAGGTGTTCGGCGGCTTTATCAACGGGCGGCTCGTCGACTCGCTGATCATCGGCGTCATCTGTCTTGTGTTCACCCTGATTGCCGGAATGCCCTACGCGGTGCTGGTCAGCGTCCTGGTGGGCGTCACCAACATCATCCCCTTCTTCGGCCCTTACATCGGCATGATTCCCTCTTTCCTGCTGATTCTGATGACGAATCCGGTGAAGGCGGTGGTTTTCCTGGTGTTCGACATCATCCTCCAGCAGTTCGACGGCAACATCCTGGGGCCCCGCATCCTGGGGAACGTCACCGGCCTCTCCGGGTTCTGGGTGCTGTTCGCCATCCTGACCTTCGGCGGGCTGTTCGGCTTCGTGGGGATGCTGATCGGCGTGCCGGTGTTCGCCGTGATTTACGATGTGGCGCGGAAGCTGGTGAACCGGGGCGTGGCCTTCCATCGGGCCAGGGAGGCGGCGTGAGCGCGGCGCAGCCTCAGGGCATTCTCTGTAAACAAAAAAGGGAGGCAGCGGATTCCGCTGCCTCCCTTTTTGCTACCCCTCCGGACGATACACCCACGCTTCCCGCTTCCGCCAGGGCAGGTACTCCAGCGCCATGATTGCCAGCACCAGCAGGGCATAGGCGGGCAGGTAGCCGCCCCTGCCGAACAGCTGGTACAGCACCGTCAGCGGGGAGTCAGGGGAATCCCCCAGCAGGAAAAAGTAATTGGTGTGCCAGCGCCTGTTCAGCCAGTACAGAGGCGGCACCACCGCCGCCAGAAATACCAGCGGCTTCCACATGGCCCGCATCCGGGGCCGCAGCGTCCCGTCCAGCAGCTGCCAGATGGGGAACAGGAGCAGTCCGGCGTGGGTCAGGAAGCCGGTCAGATTCATATAGTTCCATTGGGGGTACATATTCCAGTTGGGGAAGAGCAGCGCGGACAGCGCCCCGGCCATGCACAGGCTGTACAGGGTCTGCCCCACCCAGTCCCAATGGGTGTAGGCGAAGAGCAGGCACAGGAAGGGGGCCAGCTCGCACAGCTGCAGGGGCAGGTGGTGGGCGCTCAGGTGGCCGGTGACGGCCAGGATGAAGTATTCCACCACGATGTTGCCGCACATCAGCCAGGCCAGCGCCCGGCCGAGCCGCTGCTGCTCCTGCCGGTTCCGGCCCATATAATAGAAGGAGAAAAGCGCGATCCCCACGGCGATGCCGCCCAGCCAGACCAGATGGACGGGGCTGAAATGGGCAAAGCCCACCTCGTCTGGCAGGTCGGATTCATAGGCGAAAAAGTACATGGCGCTTATTCGTGCAGGTAGTCCTGCACCGCCACCACCTTATCCACCACAATGATGAGCCACGCCTCTCTGGAGTGGGGCCAGTGCCGGGTGATTGGCCACATATGGGAGAGGATGATGTTCTTCTCCTTCTCCGTCAGGGGCACCAGCGCCTCGGCGTTGTGCTCCGCCATCTCCGGATGGGTGATGGCCAGGGGCGGATGCACCACCTTATGCCAGCCCTCCCAGTGGCCGTTGTCCAGGAACAGGTCGTGGAGCAGCCCCGCCCGGGCGCAGACTTCGGCATCCAGATGGAGCCGCCCCGCCAGGTAGAAGGACTGTTCCGCCACCCGAAGCGAATGCTCGTATCGGCTGACGTGGCGATGATGATGCAGCGTCCGCAGCTGCTGAACCTCCGGCAAGGCCAGCAGCGGCTGGCTGATTTCTTCAAAACTCATAAGCTGCCTCCTTTTAGGTTGGGTGGTGGAGAAACATTATCAACGTTAAGATACAATCCAGTTTTGTTGAGGGGCAAAGCGTAATCGGCCAGTCAGATTTGCGAGATCAACTGATGACAGAAAAGTTTGCCAGCCGCAGGGCGGCAGCTTTGGTGCGTATCAAGTCACATCGTCTGTTGCCTGACAGACCACCAAAAAGACGAGGCAAGGCGTAAGCCGATTGCCTGATACGGGGAGATTCTTAAGAGGGGGCCACAGGTCCCCCTCTTGAGCCGCCTTCTTTCCCCTATTTCTTGGCGGAGCAAGAAATAGGGCCCGCCGGGAGGGCAACGCGGTATTCTATTTAAAGAACCACATCTAAGGAACGGAGGGATTGCCGATGGAGCGAATTCCTGCGTGGAAAGGCGCAGCCTCCCGGCGGCCCGAATGTCGCAGCTGTTACGACCCCGTCAGGGACGAGTTGGCAAACAGGATATACCGGCAATTATAATAGTACCCGTTTTCCAGGGCGTAATCCACGGCGTCCTCATCGGTCAGCTCCTCAGGGCCGCCTTCGCCGTAGAGGTAGTCCTGCAAGGCCTCTCCGTAGAGGCTGTAGGTGTAGGTCGCCACCAGCCCGCTGTAGTTGCAGCCCACATAGGCCATGTCGGACAGGTTCATGCCGTCCAGCGTCTCGGTCAGGTCTGCCGTGTCCTCCTCGCTGGGGGAGACGCCCTCCGCCTCGGCCATGCTCTGGACGGCGGCGTACTGGGTGGAGTAGCTCTCCGACATCTCCGCAAAGACATCGGCATAGGTCAGGTCGTCGGAGTAGGCGGCGCTGACGTCGAAGCTGCCATAGTAATAGGTGTACATGGAGGCGTAGTAGGTCTCGTTATAGCACAGGAAGTACATATAGCAGCAGGCGGGCACCTCAATGCCGTCCACGGTCAGGACGACGGTGTCGTTGGTCAGCACACCGTCGGTCAGGTAGGCAGTGGCGTCCTCCTGAAATTCCTCCGGCACCACGGCCAGCAGGGCCTCCTCCAGCTCCTCATCGGTGACGGTATCCACCTCGGCGGTGACGCTGGAGCTGGAATCGTCGGCGTCTTCCTCCGCCTCGCTCTCCGTGGTCAGGGAGTCGTTCACCTCGTCCAGGTCGGCCTGGAGGGCGGACAGCTTCTCAAAGACGGCCACATAGTCCACCTCGTCCAGCAGGTCAGAGCGTTCCACCTCGGCGCTTTCCAGCACTTCGGAGAGGCGGGCGTTGAACATATCGCTGATATACTCCTCCTTGATGGACTCGATATCGTCCTCATCGATGGCCTCGATGTCCTCATCGGAGACGGGCAGGCGGATGACCACAAAGTAGCCATAGCTAGTTTCTTCGCTCATGCCGATTTCATACTCGTCCAGCGCCAAAACCGCGTCGGAAAATCCACTCACCAGGGAGCTGTCCGGCGTCACCAGGAATTCATCGGTGTTGCCGTCATAGTTCAGCTCGGCCTGGGCCTCGATGAAGGCGTCCAGCTGCTCATCCTCACTGAGGGCGGTCAGCTCCTCATAGCAGGCCAGGGCGTCCTCATAGCAGGTGTCCTCCGCCGTCGTGCCGGAGCTGGCCTCGGAGGCTGCGCTGCTGGCGGAGGCGCTGCTTTCCGCAGAGGTGTCGGAGCCGGTGTCAGCGTCAGAGCCGCAGGCGGCCAGGGAGCAGACCATCGCCAGCGCCAGGAGCAGGGTCAAACAGTTCTTTCTTTTCATAGTCATTTTCAAGTCCTTCCGGGGGCGGGTTTTAGGGAACCCTTTTCCCAATTATCCAAGGATATAGTATCATCTTTTGCACCGGATTGCAAGCCGTTCCGGAAACTTTCCCGCCGCGTCCGGAGGGGGTCGCCGCCCCTCGTTTTTTCCTTCGTAAGCCGTTGCGTTTCGGCGTTGTACACAAAGAAATTCCTCGGAAAGGCGGCGCAAATTACCAAAAAAGGGCTTGTCAATTTATTCACAATGGGGTAAAATAGGAGCGTAAACCTGAATACCAAAAATTTTAGGAGGTATATTCAAAATGGCTGTTAAAGTTGCTATTAATGGTTTTGGCCGTATCGGTCGTCTGGCGTTCCGTCAGATGTTCGGCGCTGAGGGCTACGAGGTCGTCGCCATTAACGACCTGACTTCCCCCAAGATGCTGGCGCACCTGCTGAAGTATGACTCCACGCAGGGCAAGTATGCTCTGGCCGACACCGTCTCCGCCACTGACAACTCCATCATCGTTGACGGCAAGGAGATCACCATCTATGCCAAGGCCAACGCCGCTGAGCTGCCCTGGGGCGAGCTGGGTGTTGACGTGGTGCTGGAGTGCACCGGCTTCTACACCAGCAAGGCCAAGGCCCAGGCTCATATCGACGCCGGCGCCCGCAAGGTCGTCATCTCCGCCCCCGCTGGCAACGACCTGCCCACCATCGTTTACAACGTCAACCATGAGACCCTGAAGCCCGAGGACACCATCATCTCCGCCGCTTCCTGCACCACCAACTGCCTGGCCCCCATGGCGAAGGCCCTGAACGATGTGGCCCCCATCCAGTCCGGCATTATGTGCACCATCCACGCTTACACCGGCGACCAGATGACGCTGGACGGCCCCCAGCGTAAGGGCGACCTGCGCCGCTCCCGCGCTGCCGCCTGCAACATCGTGCCCAACAGCACCGGCGCTGCCAAGGCCATCGGCCTGGTCATCCCCGAGCTGAACGGCAAGCTGATCGGCTCCGCCCAGCGGGTGCCCACCCCCACCGGCTCCACCACCATCCTGACCGCTGTGGTCGCCGGCTCCCCCACCAAGGAAGAGATCAACGCCCAGATGAAGGCTGAGGCCACCGAGTCCTTCGGCTACAACACTGACGAGATCGTCTCCTCCGACATCATCGGTATGCGTTACGGCTCCCTGTTCGACGCCACCCAGACCATGGTCATCAACCTGGGCAACGGCACCTCTGAGGTTCAGGTCGTGTCCTGGTATGACAACGAGAACTCCTATACCTCTCAGATGGTCCGCACCATCAAGTACTTCTCCGAGCTGGGCTGATCGTCTGACCGACTGAATACCTGAATAGGGTTCGAGGCAAAGTGCAGCCCCATGCCTTAAAGGCGTGGGGCTGTTGATTGCATTGGACTAAAAAAACGTGCCCCCGGCACGTTTTTTTACCCCAACTCTCAGATGGTCCGTACCATCAAGTACTTCTCCGAGCTGGGCTGATTGTCTGACCGGCTGAATACCTGAGTCCTTCGGGATAACGCACATCCCCGCTTCTCCGGAAGCGGGGATGTTTTTTTGCGGCGGGGAGGCAGATGGGCGGTGGAAATTCCTGTTCCAAATCGGCTGCTTTTGTACTATAATGGTACCAGGCAACTATACTGAGGAGGAACCGCTTATGGAAACAATGACACCGAAGGCCCGCCAATACAACACCCTTTGCGCCCAGCTGGAAAGCTTGCTGGCCGGGGAGCGGGACACCATCGCCAACCTGGCCAACGCCGCCGCCGTCCTTTACGCCGCGCTGCCGGAGCTGAACTGGGCGGGCTTCTACCTGGTGAAGGAGGGGGCGCTGGTGCTGGGGCCCTTCCAGGGGAAGGTGGCCTGTGTGCGCATCCCCTTTGACCGTGGGGTCTGCGGCGCAGCGGTCCGGGAGGACCGGGTGCAACGGGTGGCGGACGTCCACGCCTTCCCCACCCACATCGCCTGCGACGGGGCGTCCGATTCCGAGATCGTGCTGCCCCTGCACCATGAGGGGCAGGTGGTGGCGGTGCTGGACATCGACAGCCCGATACTGGACCGGTTTGACCGGGAGGACCAGGCGGGGCTGGAGCGCTGCGCCCGCATCATCGAGGGGGCCTGCGACTGGATGCGCCCGTAACCGGACGAACCGGAGAAAATGCCCCAAAAAAATGCGAAATATGCGAAAAAATTTGTCAATCAAGAATTGCCAAGGGGCGAATGACGTGTTATAATTATTCTGCGTTACATTGCAAATCAAAGCAAAGGAGTTCATTCCATGATTCTTGACGAAGATACGCGAGAACTCGTCGCCCTGGTGCGGGAGTTCGTGGATAAGGAAATTATCCCCAACGTAGGGGAAATCGAGAAGAACAATAACGAGGGCGAGGAGGAGCTGCTGGAGAAGGCCATCGGCATGGGCCTGAACGCGCTGTGCGTCCCCACTGAGTACGGCGGCCCCGGCCTGACCAACGTGCAGGTGTTCTCCATCGCGGAAGAGGTCGCCCGGGGCGACATCGGCATCGGCACCACCCTCATCGGCAACTGCCTGGCCTCCTATCCGGTGCTGCTGGTCGGTACGGATGAGCAGAAGCGGTATTGGTTCAAAACCATGCTGGAGAAGAAGTGGGCCGCCTTCTGCCTGACCGAGCCGGGGGCCGGTTCCGACGCAGGCAGCGTCCGCACCACCGCCGTGGAGGACGGGGATTATTATGTCCTGAACGGCACCAAGAGCTTCATCTCCAACGGCCCCATCGCCGGGATCTACACCGTGCTGGCCTCCACCCGGCCGAAGGCGGGCGTCCTGGGCCTCACCGCCTTCATGGTGGAGCGGGACCTGCCCGGCGTCTCCATCGGCAAGGAAGAGGACAAGATGGGTATGCGCCTGAGCTGCACCTCTGAGGTCATCTTCGACAACGTCCGGGTGCCCAAGGACCATATGCTGGGCAAGAAGAACCGGGGCTTCAAGATCATTATGGAGACCCTGGACCACAGCCGGGGCGGCGTGGGCGCTTTCGGCGTGGGCATCGCCCAGCGGGCCTGCGAAATCGCCACCGTCTACGCCAAGCAGCGCAAGCAGTTCGGCGCGCCGGTGGCCAACCTCCAGGCGGTGGAGCAGATGCTGGCCGACATGGAGATCCGCACCCAGACCAGCCGCCAGATGTACCTTCACACCGCCGAGCTGATGGACGCGGGCGAGCCCTTCACCATGGAGGCCGCCATCGCCAAGACCGCCGGCTCCGACGCGGGCATGGCCAACGTGGTGGACGGCATCCAGGTCATGGGCGGCTACGGCTATATGCGGGACTATCCCATGGAGAAGCTGTACCGTGACGCCAAAATCCTCCAGATTTACGAGGGCACCAACCAGGTGCAGCGTGGCGTCATCGCCGGTCAGATGAAGAAGAAGTACAACGAGGACGGCCCCAAGGCATCCTCCTC
>JAJPXL010000162.1:293-13969 GCA_021205455.1 Clostridiales bacterium | reverse complement strand
GTGGTGGGGGGAGCGGAAGGGGCGGGTGGTCAGGAGGGGGTGCTTCTCGTCCAGCAGGCCGCAGACGCTCCACAGCTCGGTGCTCTCCATAGCCTCCTCCCTGGTCATATCCGGGAGGATGGAGGGCAGGCGCTTGGCCATCATGGACTTGCCGGAGCCCGGCGGGCCTACCATCAGGATATGGTGGTTGCCTGCGGCGGCGATCTCCAGGGCGCGTTTCACGTTCTCCTGCCCCTTTACGTCGGCATAATCCAGGGGGAAACCGCTGCCCATGGGGGGAATCACCGCCGTCACCGGCGCGATCTGCGCTCCGCCGGACAGATGGGCCACCAGCTGGGCGAAGTCCCGCACCGGGTAAACGGTGATGCCCTCCGCCAGAGCCGCCTCCGGAGCGTTCTGCTCCGGCACGAACAGGCTTTGGATGCCCGCCCGCTGGGCCGCCAGCGCCATTGGGAGCATCCCCCGGACGCCCCGCAGCTGGCCGGACAGGGACACCTCCCCCACAAAGGCCATGTCCCCAATGTCCGCCGACAGCTGGCCGGTGGACATCAGAATGCCCAGCAGAATGGGCAGGTCATAGACCGTACCCTCCTTCCGCCGCCCGGCGGGGGCCAGGTTCACTGTCACCCGGCCGATGGGGAACTGGTAGCCCCGGTTCTTAATGGCGGAGCGCACCCGCTCCCGGGCCTCCTTCACCGCCGTATCCGGCAGGCCCACCACGTCAAAGGCGGGCAGGCCGCTGGCCGTGTCGCACTCCACCGTCACCTCATAGCCCGCAATGCCGTAAAGGCCCAGGCTGCGCACAGAAACCACCATGGGCTGCCACCTCCTGCTCAAATTCTTTCTGTTCCTATCATATCAGAATTTCGGAAGATGTGCAATCAAAATCATTGCAAATGAGGCGCGCCGCCTATTCCAGGGCATAATTGTCCTCGATGGCCTTCACCTGCCGGTAGAGCATGGTATTCGCCGGGACGGGGATGTGGTGGGCCGCCGCCAGCTCCAGAATTTTGCCGGTCAGGGCGTCGATTTCAGTGGGCTGCTTCCTGCGGATGTCCTGAAGGGTGGAGCTGTTGTGGTGGTAGGTGTCCGGCAGCAGCTTACCGTAGAACTCCTTCCGGTACTCCTCCGGCGTGGCCCAGTAGGTGGCGTACCCGGCGGCGGTCATCACGGCAAAGACTTCATCGATCAGGTCATTCATAATGGCCACGCTGTAGGCCGACTCCCCCAGCGCCCCATAGTGTACCCCCAGCACCGCCCCCAGGGGATTCAGGGTGCAGTTGTACAGCATCTTCGCCCACAGCGCCGCCGTCACGTTGTCCGTCACCTGGCAGGGGATGCCCCCGGCGGCGATGGCCTCTGCCAGCGGCTCCAGGGGGGACACGTCCAGCCCGTACAGGCTCCCCAGCAGAATGGGGGCGGTGTGTACGGTGACGTTGGAGACATTGGGGGCGGTGCGCTGGAAGCCGGTGATGACCCGGGCGGAGCAGACCTGCGCTTTGGAAAAATGCTCCAGATAGGCCCCGTCGTTGCCCCAGCCGTTCTGCATCAGCACCAGCCTGCTCTCCGGCTTCAAAATTTCCCGATGGGCGGCCAGGGCGGCGGCAACGGCGGGGTTGGCCATGGCCTTGACGGAAATCAGCACATAGTCAAAGTGGTTCGGCGGAAACGCGCCGTAATCGTCCGCCACCGTCAGCACCCCGGCAGGGATTTCCGCCGGGCCGAACAGGCCGGTGCGGCGGACGCCACCGGCGGCGATGGCCTCCTTCGTGGCCCCTCTGGCGTAAAAGGACACCGCGCACCCCGCCTGATAGAGGGTGGCCCCAATGGCCACGCCGATGGCCCCTGCGCCGACAATCAAACAGTTCATGGAAACCAGACCTTTCCGTTTCTTTTTACTGACATTATAATCCAAAATCGGCAAATTGGGAAGGGGCGACCCGGGGAACTTCTGAATAAATGGGCGAGAGCGGATTGCGAGGAAATTTGCGTCTGCGACTCGCATGGCCTGCGGCCATTGCTCCCTGCATTCGCGCATAAGAGGAATTGGCCATTCGGCCTGCGCTTTAGAAAAAGGCGCAAAAGCGCAGGATCAGGAGCGCCGTCAGGCGCGGGCATACCCCTTGAGGGTAATCCTGACGGATTTCAAGATTTTGTAAGATTTTACGTCAAAAATATGCCAGTGGCATATTTTTAGTAAAATCCTGAGCCAGCTATGCTGGCGAAGCCACCTTGAATCGAAGTGATTCGTACATCTTTTGCTCTGCTTACCCAATGGCGCAAATTTACCGCAAGACGCCGAAGTGCATTTGTTCAGAAGTTCCCCAAAATTTCCCGGTATGGTTTCGCCGGGGAGGGACAAACTTGGAGGGAAACGAACTGATAGAGAGGAAGTCACCCCATGTCCATGAACCTTAGCCGCCGCACCGTGGTGCGGATCATCAGCTTTTTGACCGCGGGGGTTCTGGCGCTGGCCGTCACCGTGGCGACCCAGCGCAGCGCCCTGGCCCATGAGCGGCAGCAGAACGCCAATACCTACCTGCGGGCCTTCGACCAGCTGACCAGCAGCGTGGATAAGCTGGACGCCGCATTGGAGAAGTGCGTCTACGCCACCAGCCCCGCCACCGTGTCCGCCCTGTCCGCCCAGATCTACGCAGAGGCCCTGGCCGCCCAGCAGGCCCTGGGCGAGCTGCCCTACGCCAACCTCCAGCTGGAGCAGACCGCCGCCTTTGTGGCGAAAACCGGGGACTACGCCAGCGCCCTGTCCCGCTCCGTCCTCCAAAATGACGGCTACTCCGGCGATGAGCTCAGCAGCGTAAAGGCCCTCCACCAGGCCGCCGCTGAGCTGAAGGAGCGGCTTCACACCCTGGAAAATCAGCTCTATGACGGCACCGCCACCCTGGAGGATGTGCAGGCCGTCACGAAGCGCCTCTCCCAGCTGACGGAGGAGGGGGACGTGCTGGCGGACAGCAGCTATCAGGACATCGAGGCGGAGTTCCCGGAGATGCCCACCCTGATCTATGACGGCCCCTTCTCGGAGCATTTGCAGTCCCGCAGCGCCGTCATTCTGGAGGGGGCGGACCAGGTCACCCAGGAGGAGGCCCGACGCCTTGCGGCGGACTGGCTGGGGCTGGACGCTGCCGACCTGACCGGGGAGACGGACATGAACGGCAAGATGCCCTGCTATGTGTTCTCCACCCTTCTGGAGGACGGCTCCTCCACCATCTATGTCACGAAGCAGGGCGGCCAGGTGCTGGCCTGGGGCAACGGCCGCGCCGTGGGGGCGGAGACGATGGACGCCCAACAGGGCGTTGTGGCGGCCCGGCGCTACCTGGAGGAACACGGCATCACCGGCATGGAGCCGAGCTATTTCATCGACCAGGGCAACGCCCTGACCGTCAACTTCGCCGCCACCCAGGACGGCGTCACCTGCTACCCGGACCTGATTAAGGTGGAGGTGGCCCTGGACACCGGCGCTGTGGTGGGCTATGAGGCCAGCGGCTACCTGATGAACCACACCCGGCGCACCGACACCTCCCCCGCCGTCACGGCGGAGGAAGCCCGAAGCGTGGTGTCCGATGAGCTGGAGGTGCTGTCCGAGCAGCTGGCCATCGTCCCCACTGACGGGGAGGACGAGGTGCTCTGCTGGGAGTTCAAGTGTGAAAACGGGGATGGCCTCCACTATATCGTCTATGTGAACGCCGCCACCGGGGAGGAGCACCGCCTCTTCCGGCTGTTGGAGGACGAGAGCGGCACGCTGGTGATTTGAGCGGCTGAGAAGCCCGACTTTTCCCGCATTTTCAAAGGATTCCGCCGCGTTTTATAGTTGCGTTTTCCAACGCGCTGTGATAAAATAACTCAGATGTAATTGTTTCGTCCTCTTTCCACCGTCCGGCGCGCTGCCGGCCGGGGCGGCGGAGGAGGACACGGGATAGCGGCCCGGTTCGGGCGGCTATCCTACATACTTTCCCGATGGAACACGATCGCGCTCCGGCTGCCGTGGGCTGTGCTGCCCGGCAGAGGCCCGTTCTGCGCGATTGTTGTCATAACTGCGCCCCGGCGCACGGAGGTTGATTTGAGAATGGAAGAACAAAAAAAGGTGATGCTGTCCGGCATTCAGCCCAGCGGCGAACTGACCCTCGGCTCCTACCTGGGGGCCATCCGGAACTGGGCGGAGCGGGCCGATCAGTTTGACTGCTACTACTTCATGGCGGATATGCACACCATCACCGTGCGTCAGAACCCCGCCGAGCTGCGCCGCCGCACCGTCTCCCAGCTGGCGGCCTACATCGCCTGCGGCCTGGACCCGGAGAAGAACACCCTCTTTATCCAGAGCCACGTCCCCGCCCACGCCCAGCTGGGGTGGGTGCTGAACTGCTACACCATGTACGGCGAGCTAACCCGCATGACCCAGTTCAAGGCCAAGAGCGCCCAGCACGCCGAGAATATCAACGCCGGCCTGTTTGACTATCCCGTGCTGATGGCGGCGGACATCCTGATTTATCAGCCGGATTATGTGCCGGTGGGGGATGACCAAAAGCAGCACGTGGAGCTGTGCCGGGACATTGCCGAGCGCTTCAACGGCATCTATGGCCCCGTGTTCAAGGTGCCGGAGCCCTACATCCCCAAGGTGGGGGCCAGAATTATGAGTCTGTCCTCCCCGGAGGACAAGATGTCCAAGTCCGACCACGACCCCAACGGCTGCGTCTACCTGCTGGAGGACCCCGCCGTCATGGCGAAGAAGTTCAAACGGGCTGTGACGGACAGCGAGACCAGCGTCCGCTTCGACCCGGTGAACAAGCCGGGCATCTCCAACCTGATGCAGATTTACGCCTGCGCCACCGGCAGGACCTATGACGAGATTGAAAAAGAGTTCGACGGCGTTGGCTACGGCGCGTTCAAGACCGCCGTAGGAGACGCCACCATCGAGATGTGCCGCCCCATCCGGGAGGAGACGGAGCGCCTGCTGAAGGACAAGGCGTATCTGGAGCAGGTCTACACCGCCGGCGCGGAAAAGGCCTCCTACATCGCCAACAAGACCCTACGGAAGGTTTATAAGAAGGTCGGCTTCGTCCCCAGGTGAGGCGCTGCCGCTCAGATAGAAAAGAGGTGAACCGCCATCATTACCACACTACCGGCCATCGCCGCCACAGGCTGCGCCATTCTGGCAGCCTTCGTGCTGACCCTCGCCACTACGCCGCTGGCAAAGAAGCTGGCCATCCAGCTGGGCGCCATCGATATGCCCGGCAAAAAGGGGACGGAATCGGAGCGTCACCTCCACACGGCCCCCACCCCCCGCATGGGCGGGCTGGCCATCTATGTGGGATGCTGCGCGGCGATCCTGCTGCTTGTGCCCATGACCGACAAGGTGCTCTATATGCTGCTGGGCAGCGTAATCATTGTGGTTTTGGGCGTGCTGGATGATATTTACAACCTCCGCCCCCTGGTGAAGCTGGTGGTGCAGACGCTGGCGGCGGGCGTGGCCGTCTACGGCGGCAACGTGATTCGCTTTTTCAGCAGCCTCAGCGCGGTCTCCGACGGCTCCAACTGGAACCTGGGGGTGCTGTCCGTCCCGGTCACCATCCTCTGGATCGTCACCATCACCAACGCGGTGAACCTGATCGACGGGCTGGACGGGCTGGCGGCAGGCGTGTCCACCATCTCCTCCATCAGCATGGTGGTGATTGCCCTGACGTATTCCAATTACAGCGTGGCGGTCATCACCGGCGCGCTGGCAGGCGCCTGCATCGGCTTCCTGCCCTACAATAGGCCCCCTGCCAAAATCTTCATGGGGGACACCGGTTCCACCTTCATCGGCTATATCCTGGCGGTGGCCAGTATTCAGGGACTGTTCAAGTTCTACGCCCTGATTTCCTTCGTGATTCCCTTCCTGATGCTGGGCCTACCCATCTTTGACATCTGTTACGCCGTTATCCTCCGCGTCAGCCATGGGGAGAACCCCATGCACGCCGACCGGAAGCACGTCCACTACCGCCTCATTGACATGGGCCTCTCCAAGAAGCAGACCGTGGCCGTCCTGTACACCGCCTCCGCCATCCTGGGCCTGACCTCTGTGATCTGTACCACCAGCGGCTTGGTGCGGGCGCTGGTGGTGCTGGTGGCCGTCGGCTTTGTGGGGGTCGTCAGTCTGAGGCTGTACCTGACCCACATCCGGGCCATGCGCGGCCGGATGGAGGAGGGGCAGGACAGGCCCAGGCCGCTGCCCGACGGGGGCACGGACGGCTCCGCCTCCGAGGCTCCCGCACCGGAAGCATCCGAGGCCGGGCCCACCGATGCCAACCCGGCGCAGCAGGGCTGAGCTAAGGGACCCTATAACCCCATCAGCAGCACCAGCGCCAGGATGATGAGCCATTCGTCGTCCTCCGACTCTTTGAACAGGTAAATCAGCACCAGCAGGAGCAGGATGTCCCCTTTGTCCAGCTTCCCCAGGCCCAGGGACTCCAGCAGTCCGCCGCCCTGAGACGGGCCACTCCCCTGGAACAGCCTGGGCAGACCGCCACCGCCCAGCAGCCGCCCCAGGAGGCCGCCCAGGCCCTCCCCCGCCTGCTTTGGCGCGGGGCCGCCGTCCCGCTCCGGAGCACTGTCCTCCACCGGTATAAATTCCTCATCGGGAATATAACGGTTATACATGATGCTCCTCCCGGAATAGTCCGAAGGCAGCCTGAATCACCCGCGAGATGCGGGTGATTTGCAGGGCCTTCTCCACCTTCTCCTGCCGCTCCGGCCGGAGGAAGGGGCGCATAGCGCCAAGGAGCGCCGCCTTTTCATCCTCCCCCCGGGTGTACTCCTGGTAGAGGGCGGCCAGCTTGGAGAGCGTGGCCGGGTCCAGCCCCTGCAGGAGGGACAGCATATCGCCCGTCTGCTTCGCCGCCCCGGTCTGGGGCGGCTGTTGTGGGGCCCCCTGCGGCTGGGGCGCGTCCCCCTGGGCAGACGCGCCCCCTTCCGGCTTGCCGGAGATGGAGTTGGCCAGCGCCATGATCTGCCCCATGGTTTCCGGTGAGGAGAGGATGGTATTCAGCTTTTCTTCAAAATCATCCACGGGTCAGACCTCCCTTCCGTCAGCGGCGGTTCAGCTTCCGCTCCATCTGCTCCAGGGCGGCAGCCCCGTCTTTGGTGCTGCCCAGGTTGGACAGCATGGCGCTGAGGCTCCTGGCGTCGCCGCCCCTGGCCTGTTGGGCCGCCTCCTGGAGCGCCGCCCCGTTCTGGGCGGAGAGTACGGACAGTAGCTGCTTCGTCTCCGGTGAGCCCAGCAGCTCCTTCAGCGCGGCGGTGTCCTGCATCAGCGACGCTGCCTCCGGCGAATCAAGGACATTCTTCGGTTCCTGCTTCATTATGGCCTCCCCCTGCGTCCTGGGACGCATCCATCAGCGTTCTTCCCGGGAATGGCCGTTGGTCGGCGCATCCCCGTTCAGAGCAATCTATGCGCAAGAAAGGTAAAACGTGACCTCCATGAAAATTCTCGTCTGTTCCGATTCCCACGGGAACGTTTCCAATATGTGCAGCCTGGTGGAGCGGGAGCAGCCAGACCTGGTGTTCCACCTGGGGGACACGGTGCGGGACGGCTACAACCTTCACCTGGCCTACCCCACCCTGCGCATCGAGCAGGTGGCCGGCAACTGCGACTATGCCGGTCAGGCCCCCCTGGAGAAGACCCTCCTCCTGGAGGGGTGCAAATTCGTCCTCTGCCACGGGCACGAGTATTACGTCAAGCAGGGGTACCGCTACCTGGCCCAGCGGGGCAGGGAGGCGCAGGCGGATATGATCCTCTGCGGCCACACCCACCGGCCCTATCGCGATACTTACGGCTCCCTGCAGGTGTGCAATCCCGGCACAGTTGGCATGAGCCCCGATCCCACCTACGGGATTCTGACCGTGGAACAGGGCGCGGCCACCTTCACCATTCAGCACGTTTTCTAAGGAGGGAACCGCCATGCTGCTTACCATCGACGTGGGCAACACCAACATGGTGTTCGGCGTTTTTCAGAACGGCCGCCTGACCAACAGCTTCCGGCTGGTCACCGGCGCCAGCCGCACCTCGGACGAAATTGGCCTCCAGGTGCGGGAGTACTTCCAGTGCTTCGGCCTGGAGGTCAGCGAGGTGGAGGATGTCATCATCTGCTCCGTGGTGCCCCGCATCATGCACTCGCTGAACAACGCCGTCATCAAATACTTTAACCGCACCCCCATCGTCATCAATCAGGATGTCAGCGCCGGCCTGCGGTACAGCGAGGGCTGCCAGTGGCGCTCCCACGGCGCGGACCGCAGCGTGGCCTGCGTCTCCGCCCTGGAGAAGTACGGTGCGCCCCTCATCGTCCTGGACTTCGGCACCGCCACCACCGTGGACTGCATGGACCGGGACGGCGTGTACCAGGGGGGCAGCATCTTGGCGGGCATCCAAATCTCCATGAACGCCCTCATCAGCGGTACGGCCCAGCTGCCCCAGGTGGAGCTGCAGGTGCCGGAGACTGTTCTCAGCAAGGACACCGTCAGTCAGATTCAGTCCGGCGTCATGCAGGGCTACATCGGCGCCATGGAGCGGCTGATCGCCCGCAGCAAGGCCGAACTGGACTGCGAAGCGGAGCGGGTCAAGGTGGTGGCCACCGGCGGCCTGGCCCGGCTGATCGCCTCCAACTCCACCCTGATCGACGTGGTGGACGGCAACCTGATTCCCGATGGGCTGTTCAGCATTTACCAGAAGTACCGCAGCCAGAATGACACAGTGGAATAAGCCAAAGCGCCCCGCCCTCCGACTGGAGGGCGGGGTTTCTCTATGCAGTATAAGAATAATGCCGGGGGCCGGCGCAGCGGGGCAGGCCGCTCTGCCGTCACAGGCTGACCGCCTGCCGCCCGGTCAGGCGGTCAGCAGCCGCCAACCCCCGGGGCAGCGCTGCGTCTTAGCAGCCGCAGCCGTTGTTGCAGCCGCAGCCGCAGTTGCCGCAGCCCCAGCCGCCGCCGCAGCAGCAGAACAAAATGATGATGAGAATCAGAATCCAGCAGCAGCCGCCGCCACAACCGTTATTGCATCCCATAGAAAAGTACCTCCTAAGATAAAATGTAAGGCGCGGACGGGTCGCCCGTTCCTTGCGGCGGGGGTCGTTTCCCGCTCACAGTTTATCTTATGCCGGGGGTGGAAAAGGGTGCGTTGGGGGATAGAGGGCCGACGCGCTAGGATGGATTTATTGTTCCGCCAGGTAGGCTTGCAGCTCCAGTACCCAGGCCGGACGGTAATCACCTTTCAGCAGAAACTCTCCGTTGCGGTACTCCGCCACCTCGACAAAGCCGTTGTAGTTGTCATAGAACACCGCCTCATCGCAGTAGGGCAGCACTTCGGCTACAGCCGCCCAGCGGGATGCAAACCGGCGCTTGACCGTGTCAGCTGGAATCGTATGCCCGCCATGGGCTACCCGGTTTTCAATGCGCTGGAGGCTTTCGTCCAGGCTGTCCAGGCCTACATAGAACAGGCGGATATAGTAACCGGCGGCAGAGGCCCGCTTTGCCGTGGTGAAGCCGTTCAGAGTTGTTTCCTGGGTAAAGCAGACGCCTTTCTCCAGACAGTCCCGGATGCAGTGCACCGCGATTTTGCCGCCCTTTAGATTGTCGCCGCCCGCCTTCGCCGCGGCGATTTTGTCTACGTCGATAACGACACCCAAATCCTTCCGCTGCCCCCGAAGGACACCGGTCAGTGAGCTTTTCCCAGCGCCATTGACGCCGCCAATAATGGTGAATGTTTTCATGTGGGTTCCCCCTTTCCCTGGTTTACGCCAGCCGACTGTCGGCCACGGTGGATGTCCATGGTGTGTCCGATGGAATGAACATGGATGACCTTCATTTTACATTCGCATTTTTGCCGTAAAAGATATGGCCAGCCATGAGATTCTTTCTGTAAGCACACTGCACTGCGAACATAATATCAGGGTGAACGCAACGCTTCGCATCGCTGCATTCCAAGTATCGGCTGCAACAGCCGTATCCGTTTCGCCGAAGCACAGCTTCAAAAATCTCCTGGGCAGCGCCTGGATATGCCGTAAAATCCAAGGCGGCAATGGGCAGGCGTTTCCAGTTATTAGACCCCGTGGCCGAAACTGGCTCTAATTGCAAACCCACACGTTCCAGTTCTTTTGCAGCTATAGGAGGACATCGCACATAGCCTTTTTTACAATCTCTGAACAGATTTTGCGTCTGTATTTTCCCCTCTCCATCAACAGTTTCAATGTAAATTCGCTCATAGGGTTTGCTGCTTTTGGGCGTGACAGTCTCCGTTTTAATCATGCTGGTGTCATATCCCAGCCCTGTACCCTCCAGCGCCGCCCGGAAATCGGCGGCAATACGTTGCATGGGCGTCAATGGCGCGGCATCAAACAAGTTAATTTCATCCATTTTTTACACCTCTGTTTCTGACAAAATGAAAATCTCACGCTCCTGGACAATCTTGACCGGAACGCCCTGGTCCTGAAGCTCCAGTGCCCGCTTGATTTTTGTCCCTCCGGCGCTGCCGCCGCTCCAGGCGTCGCTGCCCAGTTCTCCAACAATCAGATAGTCTAATTTTTTGTTGACGCTGGAGCAAATTACAGCGCCCTTGCGTTCCAGCGCAGCGGCAACATCTGCTTTTTTGCCAGTGACGAACTCCCCGGACAAGCACACTCGCTTGCCATCCAGGTCAATCCTGCCAATGACCAGCGGCTGCGCGTGTATGCGCCCAGGTTGGCTGCACTGGGCATAGTGGCTGTGAGGCGAGCGCTGCGCTCTCGCAGCCCAATCCCAGTTATCTGGGGCGTCAGCCCAGCTCTGCAACCGCACAAAAATTTGTGCGCACGCAAGGCTGTCACTGTCCGCCTGGTGGTGATCCAGCGCAATGTCATAGTACTGGCAAAGGGTGTCCAACCGGTGATTTGGCAGGCCCGGCAGCGCAAACCTTGCAAGCCGTACCGTGTCAAAGTAATCCAGCGGCGGACATTCAATGCCATAGGCAGCCAGCGCCTTGCAAAGCACAGTCAAGTCAAACGGCGCATTGTGTGCAACCACAATAGCGTCTGTTACCATATCGGATATTTCAGCCCAAACCTCTGGGAGGGTCGGGCTATCCTGCACGTCAACGGCAGTCAGCCCGGTCAACTGGCTGTTAAACGCATCAAATTCCACTTCCGGGTTGACCAGGTAGCTTCGCGTTTCTGCGATGCTGCCGTCTACAATCAGCGCAAGCCCAATGGAGCTGATGCGGTCGTTGCGGTGGTTTGGCGTCTCCACGTCAATCACACAGTAAGTAGGACAATCTGTTTCTTTCATTTTGTGTCACCCCAATCCCAATCGTTCCAACGCTTTTTTCCGGCCTGTCTGCATCTCCAGCAAATAGGCAGCACTGATGCAGTGGGGTTGCTCATCCAAGGCTATCACCAAAGTATACTCATCAATATATCCCAGAACCTGCACCACTTTTAATCCGTCTGAGTATAATCCGCGATAGATGATAGGACGGAGTGTATCTGCCGTTTGCCGTTTTTGGTAGCAGCCCGATTTCCGCTTTCTGCAAATATTCTACTGTCTCAGCTTCCGACATAAATCGGTGCCAGCCGTCAGCTGGGGCAATGGGGGCAAACGTTTCAGTTGTTTTGCACATGGCTCTCACTCCTTACTTCATTTCAAACTATAAATTCAAAAAGAAATCTACTCATCCAGCTTCAGCACGGCCATAAACGCCTCCGTGGGAATCTGCACCGTCCCCAGCGTCCGCATCTTCTTCTTGCCCTCCTTCTGCTTCTCCAGCAGCTTCTTCTTTCGGGTGATGTCGCCGCCGTAGCACTTGGCCAGCACGTCCTTCCGCATGGCCTTCACCGTTTCCCGGGCAATGATTTTCCCGCCGATGGCTGCCTGGATGGGCACCTCAAAGAGCTGGCGGGGGATGTTCTCCTTCAGCTTCTCGCAGATTTTCCGGGCGCGGCCGTAAGCCTTGTCCTTGTGGGCAATGAAGCTGAGGGCGTCCACCTGCTCGCCGTTTAAGAGCAGGTCGATTTTCACCAGCTGGCTGGGCTGATAGCCGTCCAACTCATAGTCCAGGGAGGCGTAGCCCTTGGTGTGGGCCTTCAAAGTGTCGAAGAAGTCGTAGATGATTTCATTCAGGGGCATTTTATAGTGCAGCTCCACCAGGTTGGTGTCCAGATACTGCATATCCCCAAACTGCCCCCGCCGCTCCTGGCACATGGGCATGATGTTGCCCACAAACTCCTGGGGGGTGATGATGCTGACGTTCACATAGGGCTCCCTGGCCTCCGCGATTTGGCCGGGGTCCGGGTAGTCGTGGGGGTTGTCCACATGAATCACGCTGCCGTCCGTCTTGACGATTTCATAAATCACGCTGGGGAGGGTGGTCACCAGCTCCAGGTCGAACTCCCGCTCCAGCCGCTCCTGAATGATCTCCATATGCAGCATCCCCAGGAAGCCGCAGCGGAAGCCGAAGCCCAGGGCCACCGAGCTTTCCGGCTCAAAGGACAGGGACGCGTCGTTGAGCTGGAGCTTCTCCAGGGCGTCCCGCAGGTCGGGATACTTGCTACCGTCCTCGGTGTAGATGCCGCAGTAAACCATGGGCTGGGCGGGCTTGTAGCCGGGCAGCGGCTCCGCCGCCGGGTTAGCCGCGTCAGTGACGGTGTCCCCTACCCGGGTGTCCCGCACGTTCTTGATGGAGGCGGTGAAGTAGCCCACCTCTCCGGCGGACAGGCTGCCGCAGGGGTCCAGCCGCACCGGCTCCATGTGGCCGCACTCCAGGATTTTGTAGGTGGCGCCGGAGGCCATCATTTTGATTTCCTGCCCCACCTGGAGGCTACCCTCCATCACCCGCATCAGCACGATAACCCCCCGATAGGCGTCATACTGGCTGTCGAAAATCAGCGCCTTCAGCGGCGCGTCCGGGTCGCCCGCTGGGGCGGGGACGTTGGCCACCACGTCCTCCAGGACGGCGTGGATGTTGATGCCCATTTTGGCGGAGATTTCCGGCGCGTCCATGGCGGGCAGGCCGATGATGTTCTCCACCTCCTCCTTCACCCGGGCGGGGTCGGCGGAGGGCAGGTCGATTTTGTTCAGGACGGGCAGCACCTCCAGGTCGGCATCCACCGCCAGGTAGGCGTTGGCCAGGGTCTGGGCCTCCACCCCCTGGCTGGCGTCCACCACCAGCACCGCCCCCTCGCAGGCGGCCAGGCTGCGGCTGACCTCATAGTTGAAATCCACATGGCCCGGGGTGTCGATCAGGTTCAGCTGATAGGTCTCGCCGTCGTCCGCCTGATAGTTCAGCGTCACCGCCCGGGCCTTGATGGTGATGCCACGCTCCCGTTCCAGCTCCATGGAGTCCAGCAGCTGGGATTCCATCTCCCGCTCGTTGACCGCGTGGCACTCCTCGATGAGCCGGTCGGACAGCGTGGATTTGCCGTGGTCAATGTGGGCGATGATGGAGAAATTACGAATGTTTTCCTGCTTCATACTGTCGTACTCCTTTTAAAACGGCAAATCCACGCCTGAATCTGCCGCAGGCTGTTCCCGCAGGCGGGATTCACTCCCGCCGAGGATGTGAAATCAAAAAAGGGGGCCCCGAACATCGTCAGATATTTGGGGAATCGGATTTGCCGTGGTCAATGTGGGCGATGATGGAGAAATTACGAATGTTTTCCTGC
>JAJPXL010000162.1:0-283 GCA_021205455.1 Clostridiales bacterium | reverse complement strand
GGATTTGCCGTGGTCAATGTGGGCGATGATGGAGAAATTACGAATGTTTTCCTGCTTCATACTGTCGTACTCCTTTTAAAACGGCAAATCCACGCCTGAATCTGCCGCAGGCTGTTCCCGCCAAAGTTGTATTTGTTCAGAGGTATTCTGAAAACTTTAAGGGGATTTTCTTCCTTAGACAAGGAATGATAAAGGAAATAAGTGGCTTCCCTCCGGGGGCCCCATTTCTTGCTCCGCCAAGAAATGGGGGAAAGAAGGCGGCTCAGGGAGGGGCTTCGGGGCC
>JAJPXL010000165.1 GCA_021205455.1 Clostridiales bacterium | reverse complement strand
CCCCGCAGAGGCAGCCCTCCCCCCGTGCCGCCGCCAAATCGGTCAGGTTGGCCATGCGGAGGGCGACAGCTACCTCCTCGTCCGGGAAGTCCCGGAACATGGTGACATTGTCCCGCAGGGTGGCATTGAAGACGAATACATCCTGCTGGATGGATGCCACCAGGTCAGACAGGGAGGCGTTGCTGATGTCCCGCCCCTCTACGCCGTCATAGGTGATGCTGCCCTGATAGTCGGCAGCGCCGCCCCGCAGCAGGTGGAGCAGGGTGGATTTCCCGCAGCCGGAGCTGCCCACAACGGCGTAGCATTTGCCCGCCTCAAAGGTGACGGAGACATCGTGCAGCACCTCCCGCCCCGGTTCATAACCGAAGGACAAGTGCTCTGCCCGGATACCCCGGGCCAGCCTGGCCGGGACGGCCCGCCCGCCCCTGTCGCTGTTCCGGCGGAGGAGGGAGGCCATCTTCTCCAGCAGCCCCAGGGCGGCGCGCCGGGCAGTCAGCAGGCCGGGCAGCTCCGAAATGGGGGTGACGATAAAGTTCATCAGGTTGACGAAGGCGATAACGGTACCCACCGTGATGTTCCGGCCAGCCAGCACCATCCACACCCCGGCAAAAAAGACGCCAAACTGAGCGAGCAGCCCGGCAACAATGCTCACCGTGCTGACAGACAGCCGCAGCCGCCGCTTCTGGCGCTTTTTCTCCTCCAGCGCGGCGTTTTTGTCCGACAGGAGGCGGAGAAATTCCCGCTCCGTCCGGAAACTCTTGACTACGGAAAAGCCGCTGAGGCAGTCCTTCAGCGTTGCGGTGAAGGCCGCGTTGTCCTCTGACACCTGCCGTTCCAGCGGTTCCAGCCGCCGACCAACGCCCATGGACGCCGCCATGGGGAGGACGGTCAGCACCGCCACCACCGCCGTCAGCAAGGGGGAGAAGTACAGCATCAGCAGAAATGCCCCACAGAAGTCCAGCAGGTTCCCGATGATCTGGAACTCCGCCTCCAGGTAGTCCCCCTCGATAACGGCGGCGTCGTTGGACAGGGCGGACAGATAGGCGGAGGTGGGTTCCCGCTGAAAGGAGGCCAGGCTCTTTCCCATCAGCTTTTGCAGCACCAGGTTCTTATACTGCTCCATGGCGGTGCGGAGGAACCGGGGCTGCACCGCCCGGCTCAGCAGCGAGACCAGCGTGAACAGCAGCAGATAAAACGCAATCATCAGTGCCAGATTTTCCAGACTTTTCGCCCCCGCTTCGCCGGAGATGGCATTTATCATCTCCATCAGAATCCAGGAGATGCCCAGCATCAGCGCCTGGGTCAGCGCAGTCGCCAGGACAGACAGGGCAAACGCCCCGTGGTTGTGGGCATAGAAGGTTGCCCGAAGGGTTTTGGCAGACAGCGCCGCCGGTTCGTTTCGTGTTTTCATGGTGTTCATCCTTTCTTTTTTTACATACATTCAGAAGGTATGTATTTTCCTAAAAAAGAGCGCCGCCCAGACGGGCGGGGCGATGGCCTGCGGGGCGCTTCCAGTGGGAAGCGCCCCCGCAAGGGGCCTGTTTACTGCGCCTCATCCCCGTAGATGCCGGTGCAGACCTGGTCAATGAATTCGTCCGTCACCAGCGGGATGCCAAAGTGGGCGTACATCTCCTGAATCAGCTTCAGCTTGCGCCGCTCGCCCTCCGGCGAGGCAGGATAGATCGTGGGGTTCAGCCACAGCTCCAGCAGCGGGAGCAGCTCCGCCAGTTCCTGGGCATAGTCGGTGTGGATGGAGCCGTCCCGCTGCCCCTCCTGAATCAGCGCCAAGAACCGGGGAGAGATGCTGTCCCGATTGCCGCGAATGACATTGGCCAGGATGCGGGGGTTCTCCAGCAGGGGGATGAATTCTCTGGAGAGGCCGGCATTTTCCGGAACAGCCTGGTACTCCTGATTCCGCTGCAGGGCATATCGGATTTTCTCCAGCCCGTTCATCCCCGTCTGCTGCTCCGCATCATGAAAGACGTCGGCCTCGCTGTACATACTGTCCTTCAGCGCCGCCAGAATTTCCTCCTTGGACTTGAAATGGTGATAGACAGCGCCCTTGGTCAGGCCGTCCAGCTGGTCTACGATGTCCTGAATCGTGGTATGCTCGTACCCCTTTTCCAGAAAGAGCCGCCGCGCCGCCGTCAGAATCTTCTCCACCGTCTCCTCCGGGTATTTGTTTCTCGCCATAGATTCGCCCTCTTACATTCATTCGGTATGTATGTTATACCACAGAGGGCAGCTGCTGTCAACCCCCCTGCCAGAAAATCGCCGGAATTTCCCCCAGGCGGTTCACCCGCCGAACAGCTCCGCCAGCAGGGCGGCGGGTTCCTTTCCGGCGCAGCCCTCCGGGTCGGTGAGCAGCCCTCCACCCCCCAGCGCCCAGGTGAACCTGCCTGTGTGTTCGTCCGCGGCGACGGCGGTATACCTCCTATAATCGCAAAGCACGGCGCTATACCGCTGGCTCCACCGAGGGTAACAGGTACGCATATAGCGGTCCGCCAGGCGGCAGGCTTCGCAGTCCTGCCGCCCCTCCGGGCTGAGGGCGCTGATTTGCGCTCCGCCCCCTGGTGCGCCGGTGACGCTGGGAGACGGGGTGGCGTGGAGGAGGACAACGCTGCCGTCCCGGCAGGTGCCCAGGGCCAGCCAGACGTGGCCCCTGACGCTGACCACATCCCCCGCCCGGAAGCCGCCTCCTGTGTCCCCTGTCCAGACGCCCCAGCCCCGCTCGCTGAGCGCCCTGGCGAAGCGGGTGGCGGGAACCACATAGCCGCCGGAGGAGCCGCCTTGGCTCCCGTTTGTCACGTTGTAAAGCACCCAGCCCAGATAGCCGGAGCAGTCCGCACCGGCATAATAGTATTGGTTCCAGCCGTTGTGAGGATAGTAGCTTTGTGCAGGGTCGCCGCTGTTTTTGTAGCGATAGGAGGCGTCCTGGGCCTGGAAGAAGGTGAGCCAGCTCTGGGGGAGGCCGATCGTCTCCGCCTGAGGGGAAGCGCCCTCGTCCTGCCAGCTCCACCCGCCGCCGTACACATACAGCACGGTGCCCACCGCCTCCAGCGCCGTAGCCAGGAGGTTTTTCAGCGTCCGCTCTCCGGGGACGCCGGTAACGGGGGCCTTGTAATGCTCCGGCAGAAAGGCCCGGTAGACGGCCTGCACCTGCCCATCCTGCACCACGGTCTTCACGCTGTCGCCCACGGCGATTCTCGCCGCCCGCACAGCTGCCCCGCCGGGGGCGGTGGTGATTTCATAGCAGCTCGCCCCTCTCCGCAGGGGCAGCGTCACCCCGCCCACTGCAAGGCTGCCCTTCCCTACTCTCTCCACCCGGCCTGACGCCACACCGTCCAGCGGCTCCGCTCCGGTGACAGCGCCACCCGCTACCGTCAGGCGATAGAGTCTGCCCTCCATCAGTCGATTCTGAATGAGAAATCGTGTGTCCGTCTGAACCTGCCAGCGCTGCTCCTGGCCGTCCAGAAAAAACCGATGATAAAAGTCGGCCTTGCCGCTGCCGGAAACGCTGCCGTAACCGGCAATGCCCAGATAAACCGCCTCCCGCCCTGCGAAGCTGTCCACACTGTCAGCCCCCTTCCCTATCGCGTTTTCTTCCTCCTGCACACTTATGCATCCGTCCCGGGTGTTAGCACCGCTTCGAGCATAGAAAAAGCGCTCCGGATGCTTCCGAAGCGTTTTTTTACCCTCTGGACATAGAAAGGCCCATCCAGGCATATCCTGCAAGCAGAAACATTGGAAGGATGGGGGAGAATCTGATGAAGGTTTATGTATTGAAGCGGGGGCGTTGGGCCGCGGTGGGCTGCCTGGTGATTGCGGCAGCCATGTTTTGGGTGGTCAGCCATCCGGAGGCGGTGGGTGCGGCGGCGACGGAGCGGGAACTGCCGGTCTACTACGTCCAAAGTGAGGAAAAAAAGGTCGCGCTGTCCTTTGACGCGGCCTGGGGCAACGAGGATACGGAGCAGCTCATCTCCATCCTGGATGAGGCGGGGATTCACGCCACCTTCTTCCTGGTGGGGGACTGGGTGGAACGCTATCCTGAGTCGGTACAGCAGCTGTACGACGCCGGAGAGGAGCTTGGCAACCATTCCGACACCCACCCCTATATGACTCAATGCAGCCAGGAGACCATGCTGGAGGAGCTAAACCGCTGCAATGAGAAAATCACGGCCATCACCGGGGAGTGCCCCGCGGTGTTCCGCTGCCCCTACGGGGACTATGACAACACCGTCATCTCCACCATCCGCTCCGTCGGGATGGAGGCGGTGCAGTGGAATGTGGACTCCCTGGACTGGAAGGGCATCTCCGCCTCGGAGATTACCTCCAACGTTCTGGATAAGGTGGTGCCGGGCAGCATCATCCTGTTCCACAATGCGGCGGACCACACGCCGGAGGCCCTGCCGGGCATCATCGCCAGCCTCCAGGAGCAGGGGTATACCTTCTGCACGGTGTCGGAGCTGTTGGCAGAGGGGGAGGAAAACGGCTATACCATCGCCCATGACGGTATGATGGTGCCCAACACCGCATCCTCCTGAACAGGCTATACATAAGAAGAGCGCAGCGAATCCCGGTTCACTGCGCCTGGCTTCCTATTCGAGGGATTGTGGGAGCGGGGTAAGCTCAGCCCTCTGACGCCTGCGCCATGGCGCGGCAACGGGCCAGCTCCATCTGAAATACTGTGTCCACGATCTCTCTGCCATAGGAGTCCAGCTCCTGATATTCCGCAGCGGTCTTCGCCGGGTCGCTGATCAGGCCGGGCTCCTGCTGCTGCTCGATCAGGTTGGGGATGCAGAGGGCGTTGATGCTGACGTTGAAATAAGCGGCAATGGCCATCAGTGAGTCAATGGGGATTCCCTTTTTACTTTTCAGGGAATCGGTCAGGGTGGAAGCGGAAAGGGAAATCTGTTCTGCCAGTTGACGGATAGACAAGTGGTGAAGGCGCAACAACGCTTTCACATTGTCAGACGTAACACGTGCATAATTCATGTTGATGACCTCCTAGGAATGCAACGAGATGCAGCTTTTGGTGACAGATGCGCGTTCACAGGCGGGCCGCCCCGATACTGCGGGTGCAGCGTGCGGGCCGCACAGCCCGCCGAACGAGAGGAAGATAGCGCTGCTTTTGCTGTTTCGCTCTGATGCGGCGGGATGAAAGTTCAGGAAAAGGTGGTAAAAGAGCACGCAACGGTCACTAGAATCCTATTATATCACAACATTTCGCGGTTGTACAGAAAAATGTGGAATTTTCTGGAAAATTTTCTTCCAGGGGAGCCGCTATGCCTGGTCAATGATCGCCACCACCGCCGCATCTACGGGCGCGTCCTGAGTGGGCAGCGCCAGCCGGGCGGCCTGCCCGGTGGCGATCAGAACAGTGTCCCCAACGCCGGCCCCCAGAGGGTCCGCCGCCACAAGCGGGGCGGCGGAGGGCTCCGTCAGCGGAGCCGCCGTCAGCAGCCGCAGGCCGGACAGGCGGGCATCCTTCACAGAGGACACGACGGAGCCGGTCACTTTCGCCAAAACCATCGTCACTCACCTCCAGGGAGACGCTCAGCCCAGCGTGGGCAGCAGCTTTTCCAACTCCGGGTGGGGGCAGGGAATCACCCGCTTCACGGGTTCCTCCCCGCAGAGGGCCGCCGCCGCCGCCCCCACGTCCAGTGCAGCCGTAACCGAGGCCACCTCCCCACGGATGAGGACGGAGACAAGCCCGTCCCCGGGCAGTTCACGGCCAATCAGGGTGACCTCCGCCGATTTCAGCATCGCGTCCGCGCCGGACAGCGCAGAGACGAGGCCGCGGGTTTCCAGAATACCAAGCGCCTGTGTCGCCATAAGGGTGCCTCACTTTCCTGAACGATAACAGTCCAATCTTCTCTCAAAATTTTAGCATGGAGCCGGAAAAAAGTCAATACAGGCAAACGGACGAAAAACAGAAAAAATTTATCGAATTTCGAGAAATGTCTTGACGAACCGCCGAGCCATCCGCTATAATACCCTCATAGAACCCTACCGATTCCGGGGAAGGCGGGAAGCGCAATGATCGTTGTCAATTTGGATGTCATGCTCGCAAAACGGAAAATGAGCGTCACGGAGCTGTCCCAGCGGGTGGGCATCACCATGGCAAACCTCTCCATTCTGAAAAACGGCAAGTCCAAGGCCATCCGTATGTCCACCCTGGACGCCATCTGCGCCGCCCTCCAGTGCCAGCCGGGGGACGTGCTGGAGTGGCGGCCCGACGAGGCGGCGCAGCTGGACAGGCCGGAGCCGCAGCCTGCGCCGGAGGTCAGCGCCCCCGCCCCCAAGGCCCCGCCAAAACGGCGGACAAGCCCAAAGCCGGTGCAGCCGAAGGCAGAGGATGCCGCCCCTGCCCAGCCCAGGCAGGGCCGCAGGAAGGCTCAACCGGCGGAGCCTGCCCCGGTGCGCTACCTGACGGTGGACACCTACGGCAGCCGCCTGAACCTGCGGGACATCGGCAGCAGGAACGGAAACGTGGTGGCCCGCCTGCCCAGCGGGGCGCGGGTGGAGTTGCTGGAAACGGATGGCGCATGGGTCCACGTCCGCTGGGAGGACAAGACCGGTTGGGCGCTGGCCACCTATTTAAAGGGCCTCTGAGCCGCTCTGCGCCTTACCGTCCAGGAAGTCCTGAAGCGTCCAGCGCTCCAGGAAGGCGTTGATGTAATCAGCGAACTGCTCCCAGAAGCCCAACGTCTTACATTCGTCCTTCCGGGCGCACAGGTTCACCGGGGTATCCAGGCAGGCGATGGGGGCCAGGGAGCCCTCCGTCACCTCCAGAATCTCCCGCACGGTGTACTCCTGCGGCGGGCGCACCAGCCGGTAGCCGCCGTTGCTGCCCCGGACGCCCTGAATCAGCCCGTCCTTCTTCAGCAGGGCGACGATTTGCTCCAGATACTTGACCTCGATGCCCTGCCGCTGGGCGATTTCCTTCAGTGGGATGTAGGCGGCGGCATCCGGCAGCTGCTCCTGCTCCGTCAGGTCGATCATCGTGCGCAGCGCATAGCGGCCTTTCGTTGAAATTTTCATGGCGAACCCCTCTTTTTATGACATTGATACTATTTATATTACACCACCAGGAAAACCATGTAAAGCAAAACCTGCACCGAAGGGGGCAGGTTTTGCCTGCGCTCTGAGAAATCTTCAGGAAATCTTAATCATCTGAACACTTCCCTTTTCGGCCGTTTACCGGTATACTTTATCCTAGAGGAGTGACGGAAGATGTACAACATATTAGTTTGCGATGACGATAAAGATATTGTGTCGGCGCTGGAAATCTATCTGTCCAACGGCGAGTACCAGGTGTTCAAAGCCTACTCCGGGGAGGAGGCGCTATGCATCCTGTCCCAGGAGAAGATCCATCTGGTGCTGATGGACATCATGATGCCTCACATGGATGGCATTCGGGCCACCCAGGAGCTGCGCAAGACCTCCAACGTGCCGGTGCTGTTCCTGACGGCCAAGGGGGAGGACACGGACAAAATCCAGGGCCTCAACGTCGGCGGGGACGATTACATCACCAAGCCCTTTAACCCCATGGAGGTGCTGGCCAGGGTGCGGAGCCAGCTGCGGCGCTACACCGTCCTGGGCGGCGAGCCCCCTCGGGAGGGCACCCTGACCGTCGGCCCCATCGAGCTGGACACGGAGCGCCACTTCGCCACGGTGGACGGCGAACCGGTCACGCTGACCCCGCTGGAGTACGACATTTTGCACCTGCTGATGGAGCGCCCCGGCCAGGTCTTTTCCGTGCGGCAAATCTATGAACGGGTGTGGAAGGACCCTGTGCTGGGCAGCGACAATACCGTGGCCGTCCACATCCGCCACCTGCGGGAGAAAATCGAAATCGACCCCTCCCACCCCAGGTATTTAAAGGTGGTCTGGGGGGTCGGCTATAAGCTGGAGCGGTCATAAGCGCCGCTGCCGCGCTGAAAGGGGACGAACACGCTATGACGAAGCTGCGCGAACGGTTCTGGCCCAAGGTCTTTGCCATCCTGCTGGCGGCGGCCAGCGGCTTTCTGGTCTGTTTTTTCGGGATTTCCGCCGCGCTGGAGATGCTGTGCTACGGCATGACGGACGAGACCAGCGAAATCACCTGGTACTGCGCCAACTCCGGCGGCTACGCCGAGGACATCATGCGCTACTACCTGCTGAGCCTGGGGGAGGGCAGCCTGACCTACCTGGGCCGACAGGCGCAGGAGGAGGAAGCGGACTACCTGGCCGCCGACAACACCAACATCCGCTACCGGGTGATGGATATGGACGGCACGGCCTACGCCTCCAACGCCGACGACTTTGAGGCGGAGGCGGACGGGGACAGCCTGTATCAGCAGGTCTATACGCTGGGCGAGCTCTGCAGCCTGGGGCAGGAGATGGCCGAGGAGAGCGCTTACTTCGAACAATCCGCCGACGTGTGCTGGCTCCAGGGGTACAATGAGGCGCTGGTGAACAGCGCCTCAGCGGTGATGGCCCTTGTGGACGCCTTGGTGACGGAATACCCGGAGGACAGCAACGGCGGCGCCCTGCTGGCTGGCACGCAGCTGGAGGCGCTGTATGACGCCCTGCTGGAGGACGACATCGTTCTGTGGAAGATCAGCGGCACGGAGGCTCCGTCCTACCTCTATGACTATCTGCAAGCTGTGGTATGTGAGTACTACAGTTCAGGGTCCTACGAGTCCCTGGCAATGGATATATTGAACGCCGACGGCTTTTACGAAAGCAGCGCTGACTTGCTCTATGAAAACGCGGCGCTTTTAGAGGAGACAGCCCTGTCAGAGTCTGCGGAATATGATGCCGGGGCAGATGCGACGGAGACGGCTGTGGACGGTGACAGCGAATCCAGCGCGGCCGCCTCTGCCGGCAAGACGGCGGAGGACTATCAGGCCGCAGTCATATTACTGGACTATGCGGAGGCGCTGGACACAGCGCTGGAGGACTTGTGCAACACCGACTACTGCATTCTGGAGATTGGCATTGTGCAGAACGGCTGGGTGACGGAGGATTCCGTCTCCGACTACGTCCAGCATCTGATCAACTGGGAAAACAACTTCTATGTGGACGTGCTGGTGGCCGGAAGCGGGGCGCTGATGCTGCTGCTGGCGCTGATTTGGCTGATGAACGCGGCGGGCCACGCCAGGGGGACGGAGGGCATCCACCTCTGCACCCTGGCCAAATGCCCCCAGGACGTGATGCTGTGCCTGTCCGTCGGTGCGGCGCTGTTTTGGGTCTATGCGGCGGTGCTGCTGTGGCGGGGTATCGACCTGACCCTCCTGCTGGAGCAGGGGTATGTGCTGGAGTGGCAGATGGCCCTGGCCGCTGTGTGCGGCATCCTGACGCTGGCCATGCTGAGCCTGCTGCCGCTGCTGCTGGGCGCCACGGTCCAGCTAAAGGACCACAGCCTTCTCCGGCGGACGCTGATTGCCCGCATCCTGCTGCTGTGCTGGCGGGTGCTGCGGCTGGTGCTGCGGGGCCTGGTGCGGCTGGTGCGGGCGATCCCCACCACCTGGCAGGCGGTGGAGCTGTATGTGGCGTTCTGCGCCTCAGCGCTGGCGCTGGCCTATATCAGTTGCAGCGGATATGGCAGGATCCGCACCGCCGCAGGCTGGCTGCTGGCCGGGCTGCTGCTGCTGGGCCTGTGGTGGACGGTTCGGCGGCAGAGCGGCTGGCTGCGGGTGCAGAAGGGCGGCGAGGTGCTGGCCAGCGGCGACCTGTCCTATCAGACGGACACCACGGGCCTGCCCAGGGATCTCCGCCGCCACGCGGAGCATATGAACACCGCGTCCCAGGCGATGGAGCAGTCGGTGTCGGAGCGCATCAAGTCCGACCGGTTCCGCACCGAGCTGATCACCAACGTCAGCCACGACCTGAAGACCCCCCTGACCAGCATCATCAACTATGTGGATCTGCTGAAAAAGCTGAACCTGCAGGACGAGACGGCCCGGGAGTATCTGGACGTGCTGGATCGGAAGAGCCAGCGGCTGAAAACCCTGACGGAGGATCTGGTGGAGGCCAGCAAAGCCTCCGCCGGTGTGCTGACGGTGAACAAGGAGCGGCTGGATCTGAGCCAGCTGGTGCATCAGGCCATTGGGGAATACGAGGATCGGCTGGAGCGGGCCAAGCTGGAGGTGCGGGTGCAGGCCCCCAAGGAGCCCATCTTCGTGATGGCGGACGGGCGGCACACCTGGCGCATCCTGGAGAACCTGCTCAGCAACTGCACCAAGTACGCCATGCCCGGCACCCGGGTCTATGTGGATCTGGTCAAAAAAGACGGCTTTGCAGCCGTCTCTGTGAAAAATATCTCCGCCGACCCGCTGAACATCCCGGCCAGCGAGCTGATGGAACGCTTCGTCCAGGGAGATGAAAGCCGCAGCACGGAGGGCAGCGGGCTGGGCCTGTCCATCGCCCAGAGCCTGGCGAGGCTCCAGGGGGCGGAGTTCCAGCTCGCCGTGGACGGGGACCTGTTCAAGGCGTCCCTGACCTTCCCGGTGGAGGAGGCGCTCCAGGACGAAGCGCTACCCCCGGATGAAGTCCTGCCCCAATAACTCGCCGCCCAGGCAGAGCACGCGGTCAATGCGCGCTCTGCCTCTTGCGATGTTCCGGGAGATGGTGGACCTGGCAACATGGAGCAGCCTGCTGATGGCCTCCAGGCTCAGCCCCTCCACAAAGTAAAGCCGCAAGCAGTCCAGCTCCCGCTCGGTCAGCTCCTGGCGCAGGTATCCGGCCAGGGCCGCCTTGCGCCGGTCGGCCAGCCGGGCGGCCTCCGGGTCGAGAATCAGGGGGATATAGTAGGCCAGCAGGCGGGCGTCCTGCCCGCTGTGGTGTACGTCGGGGCGTTGGCTTGTATGCTTCAAAGGGAATCCCTTCCTTCCTGTCAGAGTAACCGCGCCGGACTACCGGCGCAGAAGATAGTCGGAGACGCTCCAAAGGGGCGCCTCCTCCGGGCCGCAGCCCGGGCAAAGCAGCGCCCCCTCCCAGAGGGCGGCCAGGTCGCACCAGTACAGCGCCCGGCCGCAGCGCTGGCAGCAGAGGAACGGGTCCCGCTGCTCATCCCGGGGCGGCTGCGGTAAAGGTCGTCGCGTAACATCACCTCCAAAAAAACGGGAAAAAAGAAAATTTGTACTTGACATTTTCTGTCCGCTCTGGTAAGATATCTATTGTTGAGCGGCAACACAGACAACGCCAAATGCTGGTTTAGCTCAGTTGGTAGAGCAGCTGATTTGTAATCAGCAGGTCGGGGGTTCAAGTCCGTCAACCAGCTCCATTTTTCATCTGGGAGATTACCCAAGTGGCTAAAGGGGACAGACTGTAAATCTGCTGGCGCAAGCCTACTGTGGTTCGAATCCACAATCTCCCACCAGAAACCTTCATCCTTCGGATGAGGGTTTCTTTCTCAGTCAAAATAGAACATCTGTTCGATATGTGTTTAGTATATCACCATTTGGTGATATTGTCAATCCCTTTTTTGAAAAAAATAAAACCGCCCGCAGCCGACCCTCCTCAAAGGGCGCGGCCGCAGGCGGTCGTCCGCCGTATAAACCTGTCCGAGCTGTGGGCGCACTAGTCCTGGTGCTTCCCCTGAAACAGCTCCTGCATCTTCTGATCCACCGCCGCCAGGTCCCTGGAGCATTGCAGCAGCTCCGCCGCCTCGGCCTCGGAGAAGACCCGACCGGACTTGTACCGCAGCTCGTGCTCCAGGCTGGCCCACATATCCATGACGATGGTGCGCAGCTGAATCTCCACCGGCAGCTCCATGCGCCCCTCGGAGATGACGAAGGGCACGCTGACGATCAGGTGGAGGCTCCGGTAGCCGTTGGGCTTGGGGTGCTTGATGTAATCGCTCTCCCGAATCAGCTCGAAGCCGTTGCTGGAGATCAGCAGCTTGCGCAGATAGTAGATGTCATCCACATAGTTGCAGATGACCCGAATCCCCGCGATGTCCTGGAGCTTATAGACGTTGTCAATGCGAAGCTCCAGGTTTTTGCGCTTCATCTTCTCCAGAATGCTGTCCAGCGTCTTGACCCGGCACTCCATATGGTGAATGGGGGAATGGTTGTAGATGGTGGCGAACTCGCTGTCCAAAATGTCCAGCCGGGTAGAGGCCTCCTGCATGGCGCTGCGGTAAATGTGGTTGATGCGGATGAAATCCTTGACGAAGTCGGCCTTGTCGCCGTCCACATAGCCCGATTGGGGAAGGTCCTGCAAGCGGATGACCTTTGACTTTTCCAGTATCATATCAGTCGGCCGCCTTTCTGGCAGGGTGCGCCCCCTGCTGCGGACTGGGCGTTCCGTTTCGCTCTGACATAGATCGGTTCCTCCTGGGATAAGCGTTGCCCCTATTTTACACCACTTTGGGAAAAATGATATGAACGATTCCACATGATTTTATGAACAATTTGTAAATGGGTCGGGCAGGCAAAATTTTCGCCGCCGCGGGCCGGAAATTCCAAAGAAGGGCTTGCATTTTTCCGCCAAAGTGTGTATAATAAGCGATAGCTTCGACAGTCGGCGTTTGAGGAGACGGCCCTGCGCAACGGCAGACCGTGAACCATGTCAGGCGGGGAACCGAGCAGCATTAAGCGGACCCTATCGTGTGCCGCAGTCAGTCGTTTCTGAGTCGATTGCCGAAGCCTTTCTGTGATGTATCGTGCCGGATGTATGATGGAATCCGTCCGCAGGAGCGATGGCCATATTGTGCGGCCACCGCTTTTTTGTTGCCTGGAGGGGCTGGGTATGTATCAAGCGCTGTATCGCAAATGGAGGCCAAAGCTCTTTGACGATGTTGTTGGTCAGTCCCATATCACCCAGACGCTGAAGCGCCAGGTGGCGGCTGGGCGCACCTCCCACGCCTACCTGTTCACCGGCACACGGGGAACGGGCAAGACCACCTGCGCGAAAATCCTGGCCAAAGCGGTGAACTGCGAGCATCCCATCGACGGGAACCCCTGCGGCAAATGCCCCGCCTGCCAAGGCATCGAGGACGGCTCCATCCTGGACGTGGTGGAGCTGGACGCGGCCTCCAACAACGGCGTGGACCAGGTGCGCGCCCTGCGGGAGGAGGCGGTGTTCGCCCCCGCCGCCGTGCGGAAGCGGGTCTATATCATCGACGAGGTGCATATGCTGTCGGTGGCGGCCTTCAACGCCCTGCTGAAAATCCTGGAGGAGCCGCCGGAGCATTTGATGTTCATCCTGGCCACCACGGAGCTGCACAAGGTGCCCGCCACCATCCTGTCTCGGTGCCAGCGGTTCTCCTTCAAGCGGATCCAGGCGGCGGACATCGCCGGGCGGCTGAACTACGTCTCCCAGTGCGAGGGCATCGACCTGACCGCAGACGCTGCGGCGCTGCTGGCCCGCCTGGCGGACGGCGGGATGCGTGACGCCCTCTCCTTGCTGGACCAGTGCGCCGTCGCCGGGGTCCAGGTGGACAAGGCCCTGGTGCTGGACACCCTGGGCCTGGCGGGCAACCTGCAAACCGCCCATATTATGAACGACATCCGCCGGGGGGACACCGCTGCGGCCCTGACCGCCCTGTCGGAGCTGTACGCCAACGGGAAGGATGTCAGCGCGGTATTGGACGAGCTGGCCCAGCTGTGCCGCGACCTGCTCATTCGCAAGACCGCGCCGCAGGGGGCCGACCTGATGGCCGGGGGCTATGACGAGGCCACCCTGAAGGCGCTGGAGGGCGGTTTCACCGCCCAGCGGCTTTTGTACCTCCTGTCCCTCTTGCAGGACACCCTCGCCAACCTGAAAAACAGCGCCAACCGCCGCACCGATGCGGAGCTGTGCCTGATTCGGATGTGCGACACCCGGCTGGAGGACTCCCCCGCCGCCCTGTCCGCCCGCATTGCCCGGCTGGAGGCGGCTGTGGCCGCCGGAGGGGCGGCCTCCCCGCAGCAGCCCCAGCCTGACCTCCCGGCAGAGCCGGAGGCGCCTGCCGCCCGGCAGATCCAGACAGCGGCTCCGGCGGAGCCGCCCGTCCCTGCCGAGGACGCGCCCCCCTGGAGTGAACCGGCAGAGCCCCCGCTGCCCCAGGAGCCAACCGTGGCGGCCCCGCCCCCCAGGGCGCCGCCGGTGGGAGCGGCCCCGGCGCCTCC
>JAJPXL010000002.1:10136-14404 GCA_021205455.1 Clostridiales bacterium | reverse complement strand
AGCAGATGGAGGAATTATGTTTGTTCGGGTGCAGCGCGGGGCGCTGTACGACGGGGAGGAGGACTGATTGCATTAACAACAGCTTTCACATGACCCGGCACATCGGGTCGACCACCTACAAGGTGACGGTGTTCCTGGCAGAGGACGGCAGTGAGACGATGGCGGGAAAAATTTTGCGGATGATGCAAAACGAGGTGTTGGAATCGAAGGCAACTTGTGATATACTGGATTTGTCACAAACGAGCCTTCAGTCTGGAAGGAGTGCCTAAAATGGGAGCCAAACAGACGGAGGAAAAAATCACAGCGCTCTATGAGCGCCTCTCCCGGGACGATGAACTCGCCGGGGACTCGAACTCCATTGTAAACCAAAAACGTTATCTCACCAGCTACGCAGAACAGCATGGCTACACGAACCTCGTCCACTATACCGATGACGGCTACAGCGGCGGTAATTTTGACCGCCCCGCCTGGAAACGGCTTGTCGCGGATATTGAGGCAGGGAAGGTAGCGACGATTCTGGCGAAGGACATGAGTAGAATCGGCAGGAATTATCTGGAAACCGGCTTCTACACGGAGGTAATGTTCCGGGAGCATGGGGTTCATTTTATTGCTATTGCCAACAATATTGACAGCGACGACCAGAACAGCAGCGAGTTTGCGCCGTTCATCAATATCATGTCGGAGTGGTATTTACGGGACTGTTCCCGGAAAATTTCAGTGGCCTATCAGACAAAGGGACGCGCAGGAAAGCCGACCACCAACGCTGCCATCTATGGCTACAGGAAGGACCCGGAGGACAAGGACCACTGGCTCATTGACGAGGAAGCCGCTGCCGTGGTGCGCCGCATTTATCAGCTTGCAATCAGCGGCAAGGGTTACGCTGAGATCGCCCGGATACTGCGGGATGACAGGATCGAGACACCGGCCTATTACCTGGCTCGCCGCAACGGGAGGACGGTCAATACGCATGGCGGTGAGGCGCACCCTTATGACTGGTATGTCACAACGATTGGCGCCATCATAGCGAAGCCGGAGTATAAAGGGCATACCGTCAACTTCAGGACAGGGCACAAATCCTACAAGGATAAGCGAACAAAGAACCCGGAGGAGGATTGGCTCATCTTCGAGAATACCCATGAGGCCATCGTTGACCCGGAGACTTGGGCGCTGGCCCAGCGCGCAGCCGCGGTGATTCATCGGACGGATACCGTTGGGGAAGCCAATCCCCTGACTGGCCTGATGTTTTGCGCAGACTGCGGGCATCGGATGTACAACCATCGCCACTGGAACACGACGCCAAAGGGGAAGAAATATCTGGTTGATTCCTACCAGTGCGGAACCTATAACAACGAAAGGCATCGCGTTGAGCATCACTGCTGCTCCCACCACATCAGCACAAAAGCAGTTCGCAGCCTGATTCTGGATGCCATCCGCTATGTCAGTCAGTTTGCCCTGGCTGATGAGGCTGCTTTCATCCAAAAGGTGCGGGAAGCATCTGAGGTTCAGCAGGAGGAAGCGGCGAAAACGTTGAAGCGCAAGCTGCGCAGGGATGAGAAGCGCTGCAAGGAACTGGACACGCTGCTCAAGAAGCTGTATGAATCCTATGCCCTGGATAAATTGCCGGAGAAGCGGTATGAAGCGCTTTCCGCTGAATACGAACAGGAGCAGGCGGATTTAGAGGAGGCCATCGCCGCCGAACAGGAGGAGCTGGATGCCTACAATGAGGACACCACCAGGGCGGACAAGTTTCTGGAGCTGGCAAGGAAGTACACGGATTTTACGGAGCTGACCACGCCTATGATCTATGAATTTGTGGATAAGGTACTTGTCCACAAACCTGAGAAAATCGACGGGGAGCGGGTGCAGGAGGTCGAGATTTACCTGAAATATATCGGAAAGGTCGAAATCCCTGCCCCGGAGCTGACACCGGAAGAATTGGAGGCTGAGGAAAAGGCGAAAAAGCTGCGGGCGCAGTCTCGTGAGTATTATCACTGTAAAAAGGCAAGACAGCAGGTACAGGATGTTGCAGACGAACAGGCCACATTAGAATAATCAAAGGTCACAATCAGGGTGGCGGCTTATGGGTTTAACGCATAAGCCGCCATCTTTTATCACAACAAACAACAGGTTGGAGCCTCATATAATTGAGGTTCCTTTTCGCTTTATAAGGAGGCTGATAGTAAAATGAATGAAAACAGGCAGTTTAAGAACGAGATCAAGGCCAATATCATCCGCTCCGGTTTCACCATGCAGGAGGTCGTGGAGAAGCTGGCGGATGAGTACGGGTGGAGTCCCAGCGCTTCCAACTTTTCCGGCAAGCTGAGCCGGGGCTCGCTTCGCTACCTGGAGGCAATTGAGTTGGCCGATGCCCTGGGCTATGAAATCATCTGGAAGAAGAAAGCAGGTGGTTGATTGGCAAAGGAGAAAACAAGCGGGATTTATTTCAAGGTGTCTGAGAAGGAACGACAGCTCATCGAACAGCGGATGGAGGACGCAGACGTCTCCAACATGAGCGCCTATATCCGCAAGATGTGCCTGAACGGGCTGATCGTCCGGCTGGACATCCCGCAGATACCGGATTGCAGTAAATATTTGAAATCGGCGTCGAACAATTTGAACCAAATCGCTCGGCGGCTCAATTCCGGCGGCGGGTATTATCCGCAGGACTTGTTTGATGTTCGGGAAAGCCTGGACAACTGCAAGGAGCTTTTCGGGCAGGTTCTGGAGAGCCTGGCGAAAATCGCATGAGATAGAACAATCATCTTTTATTTTCTCTCACACGAGGTCACTTATGGCGGCGGTTCGATTTGGGCCGCCGCCTTTTTGGAGGTGAACGATGGCAACGACGTTTTTGAAGCCGCTCCACGCCGGGAAGGGACGCAGCATCGCCCAGGCGTTGGGGCGGTCAACAGACTATGCGAAGAATCCAGGCAAGACCGACAACGGCGAATGGGTTAGCGCCTACCAGTGCAACCCGTCCATCGTAGATGCGGAGTTCCTGTTCTCCAAACGGCAGTATGAGGCCCAGACAGGCAAGACACACAAGAGTAATGATGTGATTGCCTACCATCTGCGACAGTCCTTCAAGCTGGGGGAGATCACGCCGGAGAAGGCCAACCAGATTGGTTATGATTTGGCCATGTCTCTAACCAAGGGCAACCACGCCTTCATCGTCTGCACCCATGTGGATAAGCATCACATTCACTCGCATATCATCTTCAATTCCACCAGCCTGGACTGCACTAGGAAGTTTCGGAACTTCTGGGGTTCCAGCTTTGCCATTCGCAGAATCTCGGACATCCTCTGCCTGGAAAATGGACTATCCGTCATCGAGGACCCAAAGCCCAGCCGGGGCAGCTACGGCACATGGCTGGGCGAGAACAAGCCTCTGACCAACCGGCAAAAGCTGGAGAAAATGATAGACGTCGCCCTTACTGATTGCAAAAGCTACGAGGACTTCCTGGCGGCGATGCGGGCGGCGGGAGCCGAAGTCAAAACCGGCAAGCAACTGGCCTTCAAAATCCCGGATGGGAAACGGTTCATCCGGTGCGATTCTCTTTCCGAAGATTATACCGAGAATGCCATATGGGAACGGCTGGAGGGCAAGCGAACGGTAAAACAGCGGCAGGCGCAGAAGATACTCCCCACGAAGGAGGATACACGGCCACGTTCCCTGATCGACATTCAATCAAAGCTGACCCAGGCCAACTCCCCCGGCTTTGAGCGGTGGGCAAAGTCCTACAACCTGAAGGAGATTGCGCAGACTGTTCTCTGGATGAAGGAACACAGTATTACCGACGTGGAAAAGCTCACTGTAGAATGCGATGCCGCTGTCGAACGCTATCACAAGCTTGCTGATAAGACGAAGGCCAACGAAGCCCGGATGAAGGAGATAACCGAGCTGCAACGACAAATCGGCACCTACGGCAAAACACGGGAGGTCTATCTTCAATATAAGAAGCTCCCACAGAAAAAGCAGGCGGCGTTTTACGAGGCCCATCGCAGTGACATCATGCTGCACGAAGCGGCGAAGCGTTACTTCGATTCCCTGGGGCTGGAGAAGCTGCCCTCCATCAAGGCGCTAAAGCAAGAGTATGCTGCGCTGAGTGCAGAAAATAAAAAGCTGTACCCCGACCAGAAGGCAGCTCGAAGGGAGATGATCGACCTGCTCACGGCAAAGAGCAATGTGGAGCGATTCCTGGAGATCAAGATTGAACAGCCTGACAGGACGGAACAACAGCAAAAAGAAAGCCGGTGATAACCGGCAC
>JAJPXL010000002.1:0-10126 GCA_021205455.1 Clostridiales bacterium | reverse complement strand
ATTCTCTCGGAAAATTTAATTTGTGAGGTTTTCCTGCAGCTCAACATTCAACAGCCTCAATGTCGGTAACAAAAGAAAAATTACAGCGGGTTATACCCGGCACGACTCATTCCGGGGCCTACGGCGTTTGTCGTAGGCCCCGGATTTTTTGCGTTCAGCGTTCAGCAGAGTCTGGAAAACTGAACGCACATCGGGGGATAGAGCGTGTAAAATTCACGCCTGTCTCCCAGCAGCAGACGCCGAAGGCGGCTTAAAACCCCGACCCTAACGGGCCGGGGTTCGCAGGGGCTTGGGGGCGGCAGGCCACCAACAAGCAGCAGAGGTATATACCGAGGCATTGCTTGCTACAATCTGTTTGACCCGGAACGGAGCAGGTGAAACAGTGCTGTTCAACGGTTCATTCCTAAGCTACAATGAAGGGGTAATCGGTCTTTCGAGGCATTGCTTGCTACAATCTGTTTGACCCGGAACGGAGCAGGTGAAACAGTGCTGTTCAACGGTTCATTCCTAAGCTACAATGAAGGGGTAATCGGTCTTTCGAGGCATTGCTTGCGCGCGCGCCGCCGCGCCCCGCAAAGTTGTGATTCGTTCCGTATCTTTTACTCTGGTCAAACATGGAAAACCGTATTGTCCTGTCACGCCGCGCTGTCAATGATTTCCTGTAATTCTGCCAGCTTTTCAAAAACGGCCGCATAGTCCACCTCATCTAACACGTCCTCATAGGTGATTTCAGCGGCAGAGATAGCGTCACTGATGGCAGCACTGAACAGGCTGCTGGCATAATCCTCCTTCACGCTGTCCAGATTTTCATCTCCCAAAGGAAGGCGGAGCACCACAAAGTAACCGTAACTGGTGGCATCGCTCATGCCCACCTGATATTCCTCCAGACTCAGAACCGCATCGCTGAAGCCGTCCACCAGACTGCTGGATGGCGTAACATAAAACTCCTCTGTGTTGCCATCGTAATTCAGCTCCTCCTGCTGGGTCTGGAACGCCTCCTCCAGCGCATCACCGCTGAGCTGAGACAGGGACTGACAACATTCCTCCGCTTCGGTCTGCACTGCCTCCAGTTCCTCGTCCTCCAGGGCATTACCGTCGTCATCCAGCCCGTAAAACAGAATGTAGCGGCAATTATAGTACCCATTTTCATCGGCGTAATCCTCTGCCGCTTCATCGGTGATTTCTTCCGCTCCGCCTTCGCCATAAACCGTATCCTGATAGGCATTGCCATAAATGGTGCAGGCAAAGAGTTCCTCCATTACCTCCGGGTTAGCCCCTACATAGAGTATATCTGACTCAACAATGCTCTCTATAGATTCTTCTAAGGAAGTCTCATCCTCCTCACTAAAGGCGACACCGGCTGACTCCGCCAGTACTCGGGCGGCGACCATCTGAACGGCGGCGTTCTCCGCGATTTGGACAAAGAAATCGGTATAGGTCATATCGTCGCTGTAGTTGTCCTCCAGGCTGATGTCGTAGCCATAGTAGGAGAACATACTCATGTAGTAGGTTTCATAGTAGCTCAAAAAGTAGATGAATATGTCGGCGGTGATGTCTGTCTCATCCAATGTCATCACCACAGTGTCATTGGTCAGCGTCCCATCGGTCAGATAGGCCACGCAGTCCTCCCGCGCCTCGCTGGGTACGGCGGCCAGGATAGCCGCCTCCTCGCTGTCCAGGCTGGAACTGTCCTCCGCCTCGGAGGATACGCTGCCAGAGCTGGTTTCACCTTCGGTGCTGCTGCTGTCTCCCGCTCCTCCGCAGGAGGTCAGGGAAAACGCTGCTGCTAACACAAGCAGCAGAGCGATGATTTTTTGTTTCATTGGATTTGCCTCCGTTGTTTTGGAATGAAGAACCATGCGCTTTCAAATTCTCCGCCCGCTTTTCATAGTTGGTTTCAGTTCGAGTTTACGTCAGGATAGGTTCATTTCTTCCTATCCTGTGAAATCCCCGCACGCCTGGGGAAAAGCATCCGGGCGTGCGGGGTCAGGAGGAAATGCGGGGGCAAATCGGCGCTGTGCGCCGGGGAAGCAGCCCCCGCGGGGCTTGTGTTGTTTCGCTGCGTCTGACCGGCTGTTGGACGCGCCTTCGTCAAAGCAGGGCCAGAATCAGGTAGACCAGCATACAGGCGGCCAGCACCAGGTTGCCTGCGGTCAGGTTCTTCCGCTCCTTGCTGACCGCCATCACGATGACGTAGGAGAGGACGCCAATGGCCACGCCTACGGCGATGTTGCTCAGCAGGCCGATGCCCACAACGGCGGCGGCAAAGGGAAGCATTTCCGCCAGCCTGGTGGTGTCCACCTTGCGGATGCCCTTCAGCATGGACGCGCCCACAAGCACCATAATCAGGTCGGCAAAGACGTAGGCGTCCTGGACGTAATAGGCCAGCTTGGTCTCGGTCTCGCTGACCCACATCCCCGCGCCGTTGGTCTTGGTGGCGAATAGCAGGGTGAAAATCCAGACAAACAGGGCCACGAAGAAGCCCAGGGAGGCTGCCACCGAACTGAGGCCGGTCTTGCCGCCGTCCTCGGTGTCAACGGAGGACTGGGTGCCCACAGCGGTGGGGGAAGCGCCCAGCACAGGGGCCGCCACGTTCAAGGCGGCACTGACCACCAGGGCCTTCTGTTCGCCCTTGGTGGCGTAGTCCTCATCCTCATAGCCGCCAACCACTGCGGCGGCCTTGGTGTTGCCCAGGTTGGTGTACAGACCCAGAAACAGGAAGGTCAGCACGCCCTGGAGGAAGAACATGGGAACGGAGCCGCCCGCCTCGGTGTAGGCACTGAAGTCGAAGCCCTCGGTAAACAGTGCGCCGATGTTCAAAGAGGCGATGCCGGTGGCGATATTATAGGGATCTGCGCCGTCGGTGGCCACCACCACGTTCAGACGCTCGTAGACGATGGTAGAAGCAGTTTGTCCGCCCACAAAGTAATTCATGTAGAACAGCACACCGCCGACCCACATGGCCGCAATCAGCAGGCCAAATGTGGCGAAGGCGGGCTTTTTGCGCCCTGTAGCCTTCATCAGGATGAACAGGAAGGTGGCCCCGATCATCAGCCAGAAGTAATAGGTCTGTAGGGTAGTGAAGTCGGAGGCCGTGGCCAGCGCACCGTCGGCGGTCAGGATGCCGCTGTTTTCCAGGGCGGTGAGCATAACGTAGATGCCGATGCCCACAGGCAGCGCCTTACGGACTCCTTCCGGCAGGGCGTTCACGAAAATGTTTTTCAGGGGGGTGACTACGATCACCAGATAGATGATCGCCGCCACAAAGGTGACCGCCATCAGGTTGGCGTAGGTCAGGCCGGTGTCGGTACCCAGCATGGAGATCAGCACCGCGCTGAGGCCCATGTTGGCGGTCATGACCAGGGGCAGGTTGCAGAGGATACCCAACAGCAGGCTGCCGACGAAGCAAATCAGGGCAACGGCCAGATAGGAACCGGCGTAATTGCCGTAGGCGGAGCCGATGATTTGGGTGTTCATCATCAGTGCGCAGACTGCAATGCAGAATGCGCCGAGGCCCGCGCCGATTTCGGACTTCATGGTGGTGCCTCTGTCAAGGTGGTGGAAGAACTTGTTCAGGGCCAGGCTGATGCCGCTGGGGCCTTTTACCTTGACCTCTTCCTCCTCTTCCTCCAGGATTTCTTCTTCCTCTTCCAGGGTTTCGTTTGCCGTTTCGTTCACTTCCACGGCTTCCGTCGTTTCTCGTGCCATTGCATTCGCTCCTATTCATTGAGTAGGGAGGGCGGCCAGCGGCCGGCTGGCCGCCCTGATGGGTGGACGCTTGCAATATAGTAGGAGGTGACTACTTACTTCTTGGCCTTGGCCTTCTTCTTGCTGCCGTTGACAGCGGGGAGGACGAAGCACACCACAGCGGTGATGACCATACCGACAATCAGCACAGCGTCCACAGCGTACTGGATGGTCTTCCAGCTCTCGGTGCCGGAGGCGCTGGAGGAGCTGCTGACAGTGCTGGAGGTACCGGTGGCTCTGGAGCGGCAGTACTGGTACAGCATATGCTTGGTGGTCTGCCGGAGCAGGTAGGTGCCGTAGTTGGTAGAGGTGGCGTCGCCTTCATACTCGTAGTAGGTGTCCACGGTGGAGCCGCCCAGCTGACCTTCCACGCCGCCGAACAGGCCTGCGCCGGGGGACATAACCCAGGCATAGGGGCCGACGCCGTCGGTGATGATCATGCCGTCGAAGCCCCACTCACCCCGGAGGATGGTCTGATACAGGCCGGAGTGGAACTGGGAGATACCCTGACGGTTCAGGGAGGCCATGATGCCCAGGGCACCCTCGCCGTCCTCATAGGTGCCGGACTCGGTCTCGTCATCGGGCACAAAGACGGTCTCAACGCAAATTTCGTAATCCTTCAGGTAAATCTCACGGGCAGCCTGCTCGGAGTACCAGGTGATGTTGCCGTCACGGTTGGTGTCGTTGTCGTTCATGGCCATGTGCTTGATGTACACGGCGACGCCGGAATCCTGGAGGCCGCTGACTTCTGCGGTACCCATCATGCCGCCCAAGAAGCCGTCCTCGGAGAAGTACTCGAAGTTACGGCCGCCGAAGGGAGTGCGGTGGGTGTTCATGGCCGGGGCGTAAGCGCCGGACAGGCCGTTCTTAATGGACTGGTGGGCATAGGCAACACCCATCTGATACAGCAGGTAGGGGTTCCAGGTGGAGGCGTTCACCACGGCGGAGGTGAACCAGGTGTTCACGCCGTAGCTGTTGTTGCCGTTGCCGGACTCGCCGGGGCCATCCACCACAGAGGTCTGAGCCTTGTTGACGGACTCCACAGCGGGGGTCTGCCAGCCCATGCTGCCGGCTACAGTGATCTGCTCGTCCAGGGTGGTCTGGTCAACCAGGTAAGACCAGATCTCATTGTCATAGGAAGCGGCCTCCAGGATGGGGCAGTCCACATCCAGACGCATGGAGGTTTCTTCCTCAGTGACCTGATAGTTGCCGTCCTCGTCCACAACGGGGTCGCCGTTGTCGTCCACGACGACGTAGTAGGTCTTACCGTACTCGATGGCGTGATCCTCCACCTCATCGTCGTAGAGGTAGCGCTCGTCGTTCTGATCCAGACCTTCCCAGGTTGCCTCGGTGGCGTAGACCAGGTAGCTTGCGCCGCCGACATACTTGGTGACGGTCTTGGTCACCTTCTCGCCGTTTTCATAGGTCTCATAGGTGTACTCCACGCTGCCGAGAGCGGGGCAGGCCAGCACTTCGCACAGGGCCTCGCTGAGGGCCTCGGTCTTGCAGCTGGACTCGTGGGACATGATGACGGCCATGCCGCCCTCAAAGTCGCTGCGATCCAGGTAGCCGTCCAGCATATTGCCGTCGCCGGCGTCCACATCGCTGAGGGCCACGGTGGCGACCTGCTCGTCGCTGTCACGGGCGCCTACGCCGTCGTCGTTGTAAACGATGGTCTCGTCCAGGGTGGCGGTGACAGCATCGGTGGCGTCGTTGTGGGCGTCAAAGGCCACATGGAACTTGTACTCGCCCTTCTCCAGCACATAGCAGCCGTAGCCGTAGGAGTCGAAGGAGGCCAAGTCGTCGGTGTCAAACTCAATGGTGTACTCTGCGGACTCGCCAGCCGCCAGTTCGGCGGTCTTCTGGAAGCCGATCAGCACCTTGCTGGACTTCTGGAGGCCGGTGCCGTTGATGCCGCAGTTCTCATCGGTGTTGTAGGGGGCTTCCAGATAGATCTGGACAACGTCCTTGCCCGCGACAGTGCCGGTGTTGGTGACCTTCACGGTGATGCTGCTGGTGGAATGGGCAGTCAGGTCAATGTTACTGTCCACCACCTCATATTCAAACGTGGTGTAACTCAGGCCGTAACCGAATGGGTATTGCACCACTTCATCGTATCCTGAGGCTGTGCCGTTTTTCCACTCATGGGTGGTGAAGTAGTCGCTGTCGAAGTAGCCCTCTGCGTCGGCGGTCTCATACCAGCGGTAGCCGACGTAGATGCCTTCCTCGTACTGATAGTAGCCGAAGTTGCTGGACTGGTCGAAGCCGGTGACGATCTCGGACACGTTGGTGTAGGTGTTGTCATCGTTGTTGTAGAAGGCAGGCATGGTGGACATATCATAGGCATAGGTGTCCGCCAGGTGGCCGGAGGGGTTCACGTCGCCCACCAGAATCTGGGCCACGGCAACCAGGCCGGCCTCGCCGGGATGGCCGATCCACAGGCAGGCGTCCACGCCGTACTCTTCTTCCTCAATCTCGCCCAGCTCCATGGCTGCGGAGGAGTTGATGAGGACGATAACTGTCTCATAGTTCTCGTTGCAGAACTTCAGCAGGTCCTTCTCATCCTCGCTGAGCTGCAGATAGGTGGTGCCGGTGGAGGCGACGCCGTCGCCGTCATAGTCCATGGTGGGGGAAGCGCCCTCAGCGCCGGAACGGGCGAAGGTGACGATGACCACATCGTTGTAACCGTCCTCCATGAAGTCTTCCTTATCCCGCTCGTAGACCTCAACAGCGAACTCGCAGACCCGGGTGTAGCCGCCCCAGTCGCCGTCGCCGTAGGCGTCCTTGTTGTCGGCATAATCGGAGCCGGTGAAGGTTGCGAGCTCACCGGTGCCGGTGTGGCCGTAATAGTCCTCGGTGGTGTCCATGTTCCGGCCACCGCCGACGGCCTGCTCCAGCCACTCCCAAGCCTTCTCGTTGACATCCAGGTACATCTCGGTGCTGGTGCTGTCCGAGCCGTCGTCCTTGGTGCCGGTGAAGGCTTCGTACATGGAGTAGGTGTACTCGTCATACTTGCCGCCTGCGGAGCCGGTGCCGCCATTGATGTAGTTATAGCTCATGGCGCCCAGGATGGTGACCTTGGTCCCCTTCTCCAGAGGCAGGGTGTTGTTCTCGTTGCGGAGCAGGACTGCGCCCTCTCCCTCCAGCTCGGTGACGATCTCCCGGCCCTCGGCCAGCAGATCCATCTCGTCATAGCTGGTCTCGTCATCATCGCTGGTGGTGGTGCCGCTGGAGCTGGTGCCCAGGTAGCTCGACAGGGTGGTGCCGAAGGTGCTCATCAGCACGTTGACCATCATGGTGATGACGAGCAGCACTGCGATGGTCACGATGCCGGGGACTAGCCGTTTGTTCTTTTTCATAACAGTTTCATTCCTCCTAATCGTTATGATTTGTGTGGTTTGCGGACGCTGCTGGATATGCCTCCTTTCTGCTTTGATTTGGATGCTTTGCGGTCAGGGCCGAGGTTCCGCTCCCAACCCTCTTGACACAATTAGTTTACAAATTTTTCAGCTTGCTTTCAGGAATTTGGCACGGTTGGTCGAAAATCCGGCACAATTGGTTTTCGGAATGTGCTTTATGGTTTTCCGCGTAAAAAATCCGCAGCCCGACTAAGGTCGGGCTGCGGTGAGCGGCGTTTATATCGAGTTGTCCGTTATTCCGCTTCCTCCAGGGGCTGCCTCTGGGGCAGCGGAATTAAAATTTGCAGGGAAAAGATATGCTCCGTAGACTGGATGGCGATGTCTCCGCCGTACTTCTCCGCTGTGCTGCGGATGCTGCGCAATCCGATGCCGTGGTCCTGCTTGTCCTCCTTGCTGGTGGCGGGGAGGCCGTCCACCAGCGCCACCTTGCCCTGGCTGTAGTTCCGCACCCGAATCATCAGGAGGTCCCGCTCGGTGTAAACCGCCACCTGAATGACCCGCTGGGCCCTGTCCTCCAGCTTGCTGACCGCTTCGATGGCGTTGTCCAGGGCGTTGCCGAACATGGTGTACAGGTCGATTTTATCCAGGAAGTCCAGATAGCTGCCATCCGCCATGCAGGTCATGTTGATATGCCGTCCTTCACACTGGAGGCTCTTTTCCGTCAGCACGATGTCCAGGGCGCGGTTGCCGGTTTTCATGGCTGAGTCGTAAATCAGCACCGCGTGCTCCATCTCCTCCAGCTGCCGGTCGATCTCCACCTCGTCCTTCAGCTGGCGGATGGCCTCCATCTGGTGCTTCAGGTCGTGACATTTCCGGTTGATCAGGTCGATGTTCTCCTGGGACAGCTTATATTGCTCCTTTTGCAGCAGCCAGAGCTGGCGGTTCAGGGCCAGCTCCATCTCCGTCCGCTGCAGCGTCTCCAGGCTGTTTTGCAGCAGCAGGACGAAGATGCACACGGCGCACACCACCCAGCGGTAGACGGTGATCATGTTGCTGTTGAGCCGGTTGTTCTCCCCCAGCAGCCAGAAGATGACCTGATAATTGGCCAGTACGGTGAAGAGAATCATCATCAGCCCGTGGAGGGCCAGCCTGCGCTTTGGAATGGCGGCGGTCTGGCTATACCTCACAGCGGGCAGCAGCAGCCTGTATACGCAATAGCCCACCCCTGCGGTCAGCAAGGCATAGTACAGCAGCGTCAGGCACAGGCCCGGCACAGTCTCCGAAGTCAGCCGCAAAACCTGCGTTTGCAGCGGGACAAAGGTCTGCGTGGCCAGCTCTGCCGTAAAATAGGCCCAGGAAGCATAGTAAAAGATGTGGGTTCCGTCCATCTTCCGCGTCAAAACCAGATGCAGCAGGAGAAACGCCAGGCAAATCGGCGCCTCCAGCGCCGTGGAGGCGTTGTCGGAGTCCACCAGGAAATAAATCGCCGCCTGGGAGGCCGCCATCGTCAGCAGGAGCAGCAAGCCGTGGAGGGCCGTCCCGTACCTGCGGGAGTGGGGGTGGCACAGCACCTCCACCGTCACCAGCTCACACAGGAGCCGGAAGATGTTTGGCTTGTTCGGCCCGTTAAAAAACTGTTGAATCAGCTCAAGTAATATCATTGTTGATTCCCCCAATATAGTTGGACAGGGCGGACAGGAACTCCTTCCGCTTCTGCCGACTGATGGGCACCCGTTCCGGCCCCACAATGGCCATGTCCCCCTGGATGCCGGACACATTGGCCAGATTCACCAGATAGCTGACCCCGCTGCGGACGAAGGACTTGCCGGACAGCTGCTCGGTCATGTTCTTCATCGTCTCCCGCACCTCATAGACGCCGTCAGCGGTGTGGATGCGCAGATTGTGCCGCTCGCTCTCAATGTAATAGATGTCCCGCAGCTGCACCCTTTTCATGCCGTCCTCCCAGGGCAGCAGGATGGAGGCCCCGGCCTCCCGCCGGGATAAGGTGCGCAGGGCGTCCTGCATCTCCATGGCGAAGCTGTAATAGTTCACCGGCTTCAGCAGATACGCCTGGGCCCGCACCTTATAGCCCTGGATGGCGTATTGGGCCATGTTGGTGATGAAAATCAGGATGACCTCGCTGTCCTGCTCCCGCACCTTCATGGCGGTGCGCATCCCGTCAATGCCCGGCATTTCAATGTCCATCAAAATCACGTCATAGACGGGCGTGTAATCGAAGAGCAGCTTCGCCCCGCTCTCAAAGGCCGTCACCTGAAACGCACACCCCTGCTTCTCAGACAGCTTGTCCAGATAGGCGCAAATCGTATTCCGCTGCTCCAGCTCGTCCTCTACCACTGCGATTCGAACCATGATTCTCCCCTTTCCCGTGCCTGCGCACTTTTTGCGCGCCCCCGCTTCTCACAGGGGGCGTGGCCAAGTAACTTCTTCTGCGCGACGGGGCGCGCCCATCGCGTTTCATTCGTCCTTATTGTACCGCATTTTGTGCTGCTCTGCAAGGAATTTCTCCTTGATCTTTGCAAAAAGAATGGGATAAAATGGATTTCGGGTCTGGACGACATCTTTTGCACAAAGGCATTACTTTGCAACCGGCCTATATGACTACCTGGCAACTGTTACACTTGCTTCGCCGCTGGCTGAGCAAAAAGGATAACCGGTTCTATTAAGGAACCTCTGAACAATTACAGTTTCACATCTCTACACATCAATTCACGGGGTGAAAAACAGAATCCATTGCCGTTTTTTTTGCAATATCCCGATATATTCTCGCGGAATTTTCGCATTTTCCCTGAAAAAGGGCATACTACCCCCATATCAGGTTCCGGGAGATGGCGACAGTCTTTGCCCGGCAATGGCAAGGGCGTACAAATTGGCGCAGGCAAACATGGCGTACAGACGATCCTCGTTCTTCATCAGCCCACGATAAGCCGTTTTCCGGTAGCCAAACTGACACTTGATGATGCGGAAGGCGTGTTCCACTTTGCAGCGGACAGAAGATTTTC
>JAJPXL010000078.1 GCA_021205455.1 Clostridiales bacterium | reverse complement strand
GGCGTGCAGGAGACAATGCAGTTTCAGGAATTATCGCGCAGCGTCCGCTGAGGCGAGACGCACAGGTGAAGAACATGGCAACGTCCCGATTGGAGATTCTCTGCGCCACCATGGGGCAGACGGATTTTTCCAAGCTCCAGGAAATGAAGATACAGTGCGACGTGGTGTTCGCCAATCAGTCTGACCGCTTCTCCTACAAGGAATGGACCTGGGACGGGCACACCGCAAAGCTGCTGACGACCCCCACGCTGGGGGTAGGCAAGAACCGGAACCTTGCCCTGGCCCTGGCGACAGGGGAGCTGCTGCTCTTCGCGGACGATGATATGGAATATGTGGAGGGGGCTCCGGACGGGGTGGCCGAGGCGTTCGACCGGCTGCCGGCGGCGGATGTCATTCTGTTCGGCACCCACTACTCCAGGCACGGCGCAGTATACAAGACGCGGCGGCCCAAAACGGGGCGGCTGCCGGTCTACCGCGCCCTTCGGTATGGTACCTACGCCATCGCCATTCGCCGCGCCGCCCTGATGAAGTACAACCTCCGGTTTTCCGAGCTGTTCGGCGGCGGCTGCCTGTACTCCCACGGGGAGGATTCGGATTTCATCCTCCAGTGCTACCGCAAGGGGCTGTCTGTTTACTCCTGCGGCTTTGTCATCGGCACCACCAAAAAGGACACGTCCACCTGCTTCCACGGGTACTCCCCGCAGTTCTTCTATGACAAGGGGGCGCTGGCCAGGCACTCCTTCGGGCTGCTGGCCATCCCCTATATGGCGTATATCGCGGGCAAGGCGGAGTATCCCTCGGAGCTGTACTGGCTTGGCAAGTGGCGCTGCCTTTGGAACGGCTACCGGCGCTTTCCGGCCCTGCAATCCTATGACAGTTGGGCGGCAGAGGGCGCGGGGCGAGAAAGGGGTGCGCCGCCGTGACTGACCGCAGCAGCGGGGCCTATCCCGCGGGAAGCATACTGCTCAGCCTTTTCCTGCTGTATCTGGCTCCGTTTACCGATGCAAGGCTTCCCTATATCGCCTTCCTGGTGTGCCTCTACCGCGTCATCCGGTATGACGCGGCTGTTTTTGGCACGGATTACTGCGTGCTGGCGGCGGTATCCCTGCTGTTTCAAACGCCGGGCAGCACCTCCCTGCTGGCGTACCTCTGCATTTTTGCCGTGATTTGGCAGTTTCTCAGGGGCAGCTTCCGGGCCGACGCCTCCTTTCTCATGCTGATGCTTCTCCTGGACTATCTGCTGCTCCGAACGGGCGGCGGGGTCAACAGGTTCGTCCTGTGCTTCAGCCAGCTGGCGCTGCTCCGCCTGTTCCTGCCCGGTCAGGCGGGGGCGGCTGCCGTGCGAACGTCCCGCCTGTTCTGCCTCAGCCTGCTGGCGTCCTCCGTCTATGCGTGGGTATTCCGGGGCACGCCGCAGTTGCTGCTCCTCCAGGGCGCGGAGGTGGCCGCCTATCAGGGCAGTTCCGCCACGCGGTTCCAGGGCCTATTCCAGGACCCCAACTACTACATGGCCCTGCTGGCGGTGGGGATTGCGCTGACGATTCGGCTGTTCGCCAACCGGCAAATCGGCGGGGCGGAGCTAGCCGTGGCGGCGGGCTGCCTGTCCGTGTTCGGGTTTTTGACCTACAGCAAGACCTTCCTGGTGGTCTTTCTTGCGCTGCTGTTGCTGTTTGTCCTGTCGCAGCTGCTGGCGGGGAGGACTGCCCTCGGGCTGGGGACGGCGGTTTGCGCCGCCCTGGGGCTGGCGGTCGCCGCCGCCTGCCCTGATACGCCGGTTTCCGTCGTCCTGTATCGCCTGTTCAGCGCCTCCGGCCTGAATGAGCTGACCACCGGCCGGGCCGAGCTGTTCACGGCCTACCTGGAGGCCATCCTGGCGCGCCCATCCACGCTGCTCATCGGCGTGGGCCTCTCCGGGGAGGCCCTGAGTCTGGACCCGCACAACCTGTTTCTGGAGCTCACCTATTACCTCGGCGTGATTGGCCTTGCCCTGTTCCTGCTGTATCTCGCCCTGCTGATGCACGGCATGGGGTGCTGGGGGGGCGGCGTGCAGCATCGCCAGCCTGCGCCGGTGAGGTACCTTGTGCTGCTGACGGCTGCCGCGCTGTTTTGCACGCTGAGCGGGATGTTTTCCGCTACGACCTATGTGATGCTGTTCCTCGGTATCGCCGCGGCGGCGATGCCGGAGCGTCCGGAGCGCAGACTGGGCGACGCGTCAGGGCCGTCAACATAAAGGGAATTGCTTCCCTTCAATGGATGCCACCGGAGAAACAGCGCTGAAAGGGGGAACCACTATGCAATCATTCAGCCATCGGGTGCTGCTCATCACCGGCGGAACGGGCTCCTTCGGCAACGCCGTCCTGCGGCGGCTGCTGACCACGGACATCGCGGAAATCCGCATCCTCTCCCGGGACGAGAAGAAGCAGGACGATATGCGCCATGCCTGTCAGAAGGCGTTCCCAACGGATGCGCAGAAGCTCCGGTTCTACATCGGGGACGTGCGGGACTACGCCTCCATCGTCAGCGCCTTTCGCGGGGTGGACTATGTGTTCCACGCCGCGGCGCTGAAGCAGGTCCCCTCCTGCGAGTTTTACCCCATGGAGGCGGTGAAAACCAACATTCAGGGGTCGGACAACGTCATCTCTGCCTGCGTTGCAAACGGCGTGCGGAAGGCGGTGTTCCTGTCCACGGATAAAGCGGCGTACCCCGTCAACGCCATGGGCATGACCAAGGCGCTGATGGAGAAGAACGTGATCGCCCGCTCCCGGCAGATGCTGGAGGGCGACCCCATCCTGTGCCTGACCCGGTACGGCAACGTCATGGGCTCCCGCGGCTCCGTCATTCCGCTGTTCTGCCAGCAGATCGAGGAGGGGAAGCCGCTGACCGTCACCAACCCCGCCATGACCCGGTTTATGATGACGCTGGAGGAGGCTGTGGATTTGGTGCTGTACGCCTTTGAACACGGGCAGCAGGGCGACCTGTTCGTGCAGAAGGCGCCTGCGGCCACCATCGGGACCCTGGCGCAGGCCATTCTGGAGCTGCGGGGCTCCGACCTGGGGGTGACCTGCATCGGCCCCCGCCATGGGGAGAAGCTCTTTGAGGTGCTGGTCACCGCGGAGGAAATGCTCCGGGCGGAGGAGCTGCCCGGCTTTTTCCGCATCCCCGCCGACAACCGGGGCCTGAACTATGACAACTACTTCAGCAGGGGCTGCCCTGTGCTGGAGCAGGACCGGCAGTATCACTCCCACAACACCAGGCGGCTGGACGTGGCGGAAATGAAGCAGCTGCTGCAAACTCTGCCCCTGTTCGGCGGCGCAGACGAACGAGTGCGTATGGGGGCTTTCACAAGGGGCGGGAGGTTCCATGTTTCATTTTCGTCATTTTACCCCCTTGCATTTTAGCCGGTCTGTGCTACAATAGACTGGACAACTGAACACGATGTCTTCAGGGCAGGGTGAAATTCCCGATCGGCGGTAAAGTCCGCGCGCGTAACTGCATGAACCGGTGCAACTCCGGTACCGACAGTATAGTCTGGATGAAAGAAGATGTGTTGTTTTTCTAGGGAACCCCTGAATAAATGAACGAGAGCGAATTGCGAGGAAATTTATGTCAGAAAAAGGCGCAAAAGCGCAGGAATCCTGACGGATTTCAAGATTTTGCAACGCATTTATGGCAGAAATTTGCCGCAAGGCGCCGAAGTTGATTTGTTCAGAGGTTCCCCAAAGCGGTAGCGGGCGTGTTTTATCCCCGTCCTCCCCCTGTCCGCACTCTTTGAAACATAACACCTGAAGCACATAGCTGGCTCAGGTGTTAATTTTTTTGAAAGGGTGCGTCTCTTATGAAAGGAACCACACGCAACATCACTGTTGCCGCCATGCTCTCCGCCGCGGCCTTCATCCTCATGTTCATCGAATTCCCCATCCCCATCATGCCCAGCTTCGTCAAGCTGGACATCAGCGACCTGCCCGCCCTGCTGGGCACCTTCGCCCTGGGCCCGGTCTACGGCGTGGTCATTGAGCTGCTGAAAAATCTGCTCCATATCCTCATCAAGGGCACCAGCAGCGCCGGCGTGGGGGAGCTGTGCAACTTCCTGTTCGGCGCGGTGTTCGCCCTAGTGGCCGGGCTGGTCTACCGGTTCAAAAAGACCCGGACGGGCGCCATCATCGGCTCCCTGCTGGGCGCGCTGGCCATGGCGCTCATCAGCATTCCGCTGAACTTCTATGTGGTCTACCCCGCCTATGTGGTGTTCTACAGCCTGCCGCTGGACGCCATCATCGGGATGTACCAGGCCATCCTCCCCTCTGTGGACAGCCTGCTGGAGTGCCTGGTCATCTTCAACTTCCCCTTCACCCTCTGCAAGGGCCTGCTGGACGCGCTGCTGTGCTTCCTGATTTACAAGCCCCTGTCCCCCCTGCTCCACGGCAGGAAGTAAGCTGAACGCGGCGGGCGTCAAACCCCGCCGCGTTTCTTTCCGCCTGCCCGCTACAGATGTTCCATTGTTCAATCGAACATCTGTTTGACTTCCCGTCTGCCTCATGCTATAATGAAAAATACTGCTGGGAACGGAGGTGGGCCGCTGTGGACAGAGTGATTTTGCACTGCGATATGAATTCCTTTTTCGCCTCTGTGGAGCTGCTGGAGCGGCCGGAGCTTCGGGACAAACCGGTGGCCGTCTGCGGCGACCCGGACGCCCGCCACGGCATCATCCTGGCGAAGAACGAGGCCGCCAAGCGCTGCCGCGTCCAGACCACCGAGACCATCTGGCAGGCCCGGAAGAAGTGCCCTGACCTGGTGCTGCTCCCCGCCCACCACGGCAAGTACCGGGCCGCCTCCCGGCGCATCAACGCCATCTATGACTGCTACACCGACCTGGTGGAACCCTTTTCCATTGACGAGAGCTGGCTGGACGTCACCGGCAGCCTGCACCTGTTCCACAAGACGCCGGAGGCGCTGGGGGATGAGATCCGCCTGCGGGTGCAGCGGGAGACCGGCCTGACCTGCTCCGTGGGGGTCAGCTTCAACAAGGTGTTCGCCAAGCTGGGCAGCGACTATAAGAAGCCCAACGCCACCACCGTCATCAGCCGGGAGAACTGCCGGCAAATCGTCTGGCCCCTGCCCGTCACCGACCTGCTGTTCGTGGGCAGCGCGGCAGCCTCCGTGCTGCGCCGGTACGGCATCGAGACCATCGGCCAGCTGGCCGCCGCCGACCCGGAGGCGCTGGTGACCTGCCTGGGCAAGCTGGGCGGACAGCTCTCCACCTACGCCAGGGGGGAGGACGCCAGCCCGGTGGTGCCCCGGCGGGAGGCGCCGCCGCCCAAGAGCGTGGGCAACGGCCTGACCTTCCCCCGCAACCTGGTGGGGCTGGAGGAGGTGCGCACCGGTCTGGAGCTGCTCAGCGACAGCGTCGCCACCCGCCTGCGGCAGCTGGACCGGAAATGCACCACCGTCCAGGTCACCATCCGGGACCCCAATTTTCGAACCATTCAGCGGCAGAAGGCGCTGCGCGCCCCCACCTGCCTGTCCCGGGAGCTGACCGCCGCCGCCCTGGAGCTGGTGCAGCGGAGCTGGAACCTGTCCGTCCCCATCCGAATGCTGACGGTGACAGGGCTGGGGCTGGTGAGCGAGGAGGACGCGGCGGAGCAGCTGGACCTGTTCGCCCCAGACAGCACCGAAAAGCGGGACAAGCTGGAGGCGCTGGAGCGGACCATGGACAGCATCCGCACCCGATACGGCAAGGACGCCATCCAGCTCGGCTCCCTGTCCGCCTCCGAGCTGAAGGGGGAGGGCAAACCGGAATGACCACAGAGAAAGAGAGGATACCATGAAACGAACGTTGCTTTGCCTGTGTTTGGCCTTTGCGCTGCTGCTCTCCGGCTGCGCCGGAGGCGCAGCCCAGAGCGAATCCTCCGATATAGAGGTGGAGTCTGCCAGCGCGTCCCTTGCTGCTGAGCCGGAGGCAGCAGACCGCTCTGAACTTACCCCGGAGGGCAGCGCCTCCGGCGAAGGCTCAGAAAGCGTATCCGCCACATCGCCGGAGCAGGAGGCGGCCGACGCCTCGGAGGAGCCTGCCCCGGAGGAGGCCGCTTCCTCCGACCTGACGCCGGAGGAGGAGCCGCTGACCTTTACCGAAGTCTCTGAAACGGTGTGGGCCACCGCTAACGTGAATATCCGCACCGGCCCCAGCACCGAGGCGGACATCGTGGCCGTGCTGTCCGCCGGGGACTCCGTCACCCGAACCGGGTATCAGGAGGCGTGGAGCCAGGTAGACTATGAGGGGGCGGTCTGCTATATCAGCAGCGCCTACCTGACCACCGAGGAGCCGGTGCAGCCCACGGAGACGGCGGCCACCGGACACATCGTAGCTATCGACCCGGGCCACCAGGCCAAGGGCAACAGCGACCTGGAGCCCATCGGCCCCGGCGCAACGGAGAAGAAGGCCAAGGTGTCCACCGGCACCAGCGGCGTCAGCACCGGCGTGGCGGAGTCCAGCCTGACGCTGACCGTATCCCTCCAGCTCCGGGACGCGCTAGAAGCGGAGGGCTACCAGGTGGTGATGACCCGGGAGAGCCAGGACGTGAACATCAGCAACGCGGAGCGGGCGCAGATCGCCACCGACGCCGGAGCGGAGATTTTCATCCGCATCCACGCTAACGGCTCGGAAAATTCCTCGGCGAGCGGCATCCTGGCCCTGTCCCCCTCCAGCGCCAACCCTTATGTGGCCTCGCTGTATGAGGACAGCTACCGCCTGTCCAAATTGCTGGTGAACGAGCTGTGCGCCGCCACCGGGGCGAAGAATCTGGGCGTCCAGACTTCGGACACCATGAGCGGCATCAACTGGAGCACCATGCCCGTCTCCATCGTGGAGCTGGGCTTTATGACCAACGCCACCGAGGACCAGCTGCTGAACAGCGCCGACTACCAGGCAAAGTTGGTGGAGGGCATGGTCAACGCAGTGAACGCCTACTTTGGGGCGTGACCTTTTCTGACAGAATGGAGTATCTGATTTGAAGCGACTATCTGCCTTTCTTCTGGCCCTGCTCCTGTTGCTCTCCGCCGCCGGCTGCTCCGCCGGGGAGGAGGAAGCGGAGGGGCTGACCGTGACCTGCACCACCTACCCGGTCTACCTGATGGCCCAGGCTGTCACCCAGGGGACGGAGGGCATCACCCTGACCCTGATGATTCAGCAGGAGATCAGCTGCCTGCACAACTACACCCTGACCATCAACGATATGAAAAAGGTGGAGGGGGCCGACCTGATCGCCGTCAGCGGCGCGGGGCTGGAGGACTTCCTGTCCGACGCCCTGGAGGGCCGCACCGTGGTGGACTGCTCTGAGGGGATTTCCCTGCTGTGGAACGAGGAGGAGGGGGAGGACGACCCCCATTACTGGCTCGCCCCCGCCAACGCCGCACAGATGGCCCAAAACCTGGCGGACGCCTTTGGGGCTATCGACCCTGACAACAGCGCCCGGTATCAGGCCAACGCGGAAGCGGCGGCGGCGGAGCTGGCTGCCTTTCAGACCGCGCTGGCGGACAGCATTCCGGCGGACTGCCCCCGGGAGCTGATCACCTTCCATGACGGCTTCGCCTACTTCGCAGAGGCCTTCGGCTTTACCATCGTGGCCGCCGTGGAGGAGGAAGAGGGGGCGGAGGCCTCCGCCCGGCGCATCTCCGAGCTGGTGGACCTGATTGACCAGTACCAGCTCCCCGCCGTCTTTGTGGAGGCCAACGGCTCGGACACCACCGCCCAGTGCCTCGCCGCGGAGCGGGGCAGCGCCATCGGCGTGCTGAACATGGGCATGAGCGCCGGAGACAGCACGGAAACGGGCCTCGCCGCCTACGAAGCCCTGCTGCAAGGCAACCTCACCGCGATTCTGGAGGCGTATCTATGAGAACACCCAAGCATATCTCCGTTCCCCAGGCGGACGCCTGCTCCGGCAGCTGCTGCCTGCGGGTGGACAACCTCTCCGTCACCCTGGACGAAGAGCGGATTCTGGAGAACGTCAGCTTTCATATGCACTGCGGGGAGCTGATTGCCCTGATCGGCCCCAACGGCGCGGGGAAAAGCTCCCTGTTCAAGTCCATTCTGGGGCAAATGCCCCACTCCGGGGAGATCACCTTCCACACCGCCCAGGGCGCCCGCATCAAGCCCCGCATCGGCTACGTCCCCCAAAGCCCCGCCTTTGACAAGGGCGACCCGGTCAGCGTGCTGGACCTGTTCGTCTGCGCCATCTCCCAGTGGCCGGTGTTCCTGCCGGTGCCCCAGTCCCTGCGGGAGCAGGTGCGCACCTGCCTGGCCCGGGTGAACGGGGAAACGCTGATTGACAAGCCGGTGGGCAGCCTCTCCGGCGGGGAATTGCAGCGGGTGCTGCTGGCCATGGCCCTGGAGCCGCTGCCCAACATCCTGATTCTGGACGAGCCCATGAGCGGCGTGGACATGGAGGGGGAGCAGCAGCTCTTCCTCCTGCTGGACGACATCCGCACCCGCTATGACCTGTCCATCCTCCTCTCCACCCACGACTTTGGCACCCTGCATCTGATGGACAAGGTGCTGCTGCTGCAAAAGCAGCTGCTGAAGGTCGGAACGCCCCAGGAGGTCATGGCCTCCCCGGAGTTTCAGAAGCTGTTCAGCATCCACATTCGGAACGGGGGTGAGGACGCATGAGCCTTTGGTATGCGCTGGTAGATCTGCTGCCCTTTGAATGGGCGGAGCCGGGCAGTATGTACTTTATGAAGAACGCGCTGCTGGCTATTTTGGTGGTCTCCCCCCTGTTCGCGCTGCTCAGCACCATGGTGGTGGAGCATCGGATGGCCTTCTTCTCCGACGCCCTGGGCCACTCCGCCTTCACCGGCATCGCCATCGGCGCCCTCTGCGGCCTGGCGGACAGCACCTGGTGCGCCGTGGCGCTGTCCGTGGTCTTCGCCCTGCTGTTCACCCTGGTGCAGCAGCGGAGCAAGATGGCCAGCGATACGGTGATCGGCGTCTTCTCCTCCACCGCCATCGCCCTGGGCATCTTCATCTCCACCCTGGGGGGCGGCAGCTTCACCAAGTTCAACAGCCTGCTGATTGGCGACATCCTGTCCGTCTCACCGGGAAAAATCGGCCTGCTGGCCGTGATTCTGGTGCTGGTGGTGGTGCTGTGGGTGCTCCAGCTGAACGGGCTGACCCTCTCCGCTGTCCACCCGGAGCTGGCGGAGAGCCGGGGCATCCGCACCGGATTGCTGGAGGCCCTCTTCAACTGCGCCGTGGCTGTGGTGGTCACCCTGACCATGACCTGGGTAGGGCTGCTGGTCATCAACTCCCTGCTGGTGCTGCCCGGCGCGGCGGCCCGGAATCTGGCCCACAATATGCGGCAGTACACCCTGCTCTCCCTGCTGGGGGGGCTGGTCTGCGGCATCGGCGGCCTGATGGTCAGCTACTATGTGGGCACCTCCACCGGAGCCAGCATCACGCTGCTGCTGGCGGTGTGGTTCTTCGTGAGCTTTGCCCTGCGTCGGGTGAAGCGCTGAGGGGACCGCTGTATAGCAAAATAAACGCGCCCCCTGCCGGGAGAAAACCCGCAGGGGGCGCTGGTCTGTTTCGGGGGAAAGGGCTGTTTTCAAAGCGCGGACAACGTGCAATCCAAAGGCTGTGGAACCGTCTTGCGCGGAGGGATTCCGCCGGTTTCGACGGATTTTGCGGTATTTTTCCGGCGAAGAATCGCGGTTTGCCATGCAGGAAGGCTTGCAGCGCGGAGTGAATGTCCCCACCCGCCGGACAAGGGGGCGTGCGGTCTGTCCGGTGGAAGGGCAAAGCCGGATTTCCCGCAGCGGGCCTTGTCTGCGGCCCCCTCCTCAGGCGGACAGCATCGGCTGTGCGGAGGCCGCCGTGTCAGCCGCCCTCCCTGACCTGGAGTTTGCGGAACTGGGAGGGGGAAATGCCGTACTCCTTCTGGAAGGCCCGGTAGAAGGTGGAGTGGTCAGAAAAGCCCACCTGCTCCCCGACGGAGGTCAGGGGCTGGCCCTCCAGGATCAGGTTCTTCGCCGCAATCAGCCGCCGCTGGGTGACGAAGCGGTAAAAGCTGACCCCCAGCTTGCTGCGGAAGGTCTGCTGGAGGGTGCTCTGGCTAACCAGCAGGTGCTGGGCCGCATCCTCCAGGGTGATCTTCTCCGCCAGGTGGGTCTCCACATAGAGGGTGGCGTGGTCCACCAGCTCCCGCTTCTCCGGCAGGGGCGGCTCCGGCCCGTTGGGGGAGAGGGCCCACATCATATCCGCCACCAGCTGCACCGTGTTGCCGTAAACCCACATCTGCCAGCCCGGCGCCCCCGATTCCGCCTTCTCACACCCCCGGCGGAAGGTGTCCTGCAAAAAGGCCCACTCCGTTCCGGCGGTGCGCAGGAGGCCGGAGCGGGGTGCCTTCTCCCACAGCTCCGGCCAGTTGGCGGCCATCTGGTCAAAAAACGCCTGGCTGACCCACAGCACATAGCGGCGGTAGGGGATGGACATGGTCTCCGGGAAGATGGGCCGGTGGCTGACGCCGGGAGGCACATAGATGATGTCCCCGGCGGTCACGCGGTACCGGTCTGTGCCGGTGAGGTACTCGATGTTTCCAGATCGGCAACAGAGGAACTCAAAAAAGGTGTGGCTGTGGAGCTGGATGTTGTCCGCATCAGGGGAGTAGCTGATATCCTCATGGGTGTTCACAAAGGGAGAGCTCATCTCCAGCTCCTGATAGATGTTTTCCTTCCCGGTTGTGTCGATAAAGTCCCGTATGGCCTGCTGCTTTTGCAGCGGGGACATAGAGCTCCACTGATGGCTGTCCACACTGGCAATGCGCTGCATCTCGGTCATTTTCACAAATCTTCGCCTCCCTGCGGTTTTATTTTGTTCGATTATACCACAGGTTTGACGGATTTGCAATCTTCTCATTGTTTTTTGCAATTCACTTTGCACAATTTTTCAACCATAATAAAGGTATCGGTGGCGGCCTCTTCCCGGCCGTCCGCTTTCGCAATCACAGTAAGGAGGAATCACAATGGCAGAAAAAACAAAAGAGAGACGCCTGACCATGAGACACAAGGTCGGCTACGCCATGGGCGACCTTGGCGGCTGCATGACCTTCGCCCTGATGGGCTCCATGGTTACCCGCTACTACACCAATGTGCTCCAGGTCGATACGGTCATCCTGGCCACCATGCTGCTGATCTGGAACATCTGGGACGCCGTCAACGACCCGCTGATGGGCGCACTGATGGACAAGATCTATTCCAAGAGCCACAACAAGCATGGCAAGTTCCGCCCCTGGCTGCTCCGTTCGGCTCCGTTGGTCGCCATCACGTTCATCGTATTCTGGACCGTACCCACCTTCTTTGAAGGGACCACCATGCTGGTGGTGCTGTTCTTCTGCAAGATTTTGTATGAAGGCTGCTACACCATGTTCAACATCCCCATGGGCTCCATGCTTTCCGCCATGGCGGATGACGACGAGGAGCGGGCCTCCCTCTCCTCCGCCCGCGGCTTTGGCTCCATGATCGGCAACGTTATCCCCCTCATCATCATGCCTCAGCTCCTCTCCGCCTACGGCGACACCGCCGCGGCGTTCCGCATCGGCTCCATCGTCTGCGCCGGTATCGGGTTCGTGTTCTGCCTGCTGCACTACTTCTGGACGGAAGAGCGCAACATCTCCGACACCCCCACCGAGGAGAGCAATAATGTCAAATTCACTGACATCATCGACGTCTTTAGAACCAACCGCCCCTTCCTGGCCCTCTGCATCCATGGCGTCTGCATCTGCACCATGCAGTATGTGAGCAGCACCCTGAGCACCTATATGTACTCCGATGTGCTGGGCGATGTCGGCATGATGTCCTATGCCAGCGTCCTCACCATGCCGTTGAGCATCGTGGTTCTGATGATCTGCCCCAGGATCTCCAAAAAGCTGGGCCTGATTCCCATGATTCGCCACTCCCTGCTCATCAGCTGCGGGCTGTATGTATCGCTGTTTCTATTCCAGCTGGTCTTCCCAACGTCCGTCATTGTCTACATGGTCTGGAGCTCTCTGGCCTCCACTATGGGCGGCATCTCCATCTATATGCAGTGGGGCCTGGTGGCCGAAGCCATTGACTACAACGAATTCGTCACCGGCAAGCGTACAGAGGGTTCCATCTACGGCACCTTCAACCTGGCCCGCCGTATCGGCCAGACTGTAGGAAACTCCGCCGCCGTCCTGGCCCTGGGCTGGATCGGCTATGACGCAAACCTGGCGGTTCAGTCCTCCGGCACCATCGTCGGCATTAAGGCTCTGTGCGTACTGGTACCCGGCATCTTCGTCATCGGCTCCTGGCTTGCGTTCCGCTTCGTGTGGAATATCACCCCGGAGGTCCAGCAGCAGATTGCAGACTTCAAGGCGAAAAAGACTCAGGACGTGGCAAAGTAAACACACCTGACCGCTGCAAAACGCTGCGTCTCAGCCCCGCGGCGGCCATCGCCGCGGGGCCGCTTTATTCCCTGTAAGCTCAGAAAGGAGTGTCACAATATGGAACTCAGAACCCGTATCCTTCCCCGTATGCTCAACAGCGAAGTGGAGGACTATCTAAAGACCAACGACATCGTAATCGTACCGGTTGGCACCGTTGAGATGCACGGTGGCTTCCCTCTGGACAGTGAGACGGTCATCAGCGAAGCCTTTGCGCTGCGCATGGCCGAAGCCTGTGACGGATTGGCGTTGACCGGCCTGCCCTACTTCTACGCCGGCGCCACCGCCAGCGGCCGGGGCACGGTGCAGGTCAGCGTCCGCCAGGGCATCGACTATCTGGGCGCCATAGCGCGCAGCCTGCTGCGTCAGGGCTTCCGTCGGCAGATTTATTTGAGCTTCCACGGCCCGGCCCACATGACGATTTCCCCTATGGTGCGGGACTTTTTCGATGAGACCGGCGTCCCCATCCTGTATATGGATTTGGCCCTGCAGATGATGGGCTCCTGCCGGGATCTGCTGAAGACCATGGACGATTTCCACGCCATCACCGTCGGGTCCTATCAGATCATGGGGCGGCTGGAGGATGTGCCGCTGACCACTGCGTTCCAGCACAGCGAACCGCAGACCTGCGCCCCCTTTAACGACCTCTTTGGCCTGGCCTATCAGAGCGCCTCCGTCGGCTACTGCTTTGCGGACCCCAAAGACCATATGTCCACCACCGCCATCCCCGACGAGGCCGTCCGGCAGCGGCTTGCGGACGAAGGGCAGGCCATCGTGGAGGAATGGGTCCAGCGGATGGATATGCCGCACGTGGTGGCGCAGATGCGGGACCTGAAGGGCTACACCGATGCAGTGGCGGAGGACCGCCCCTGGATGCCCAGCGCGTGGAACAACAGGACACACTGACCACAGCAATGCGTATCAGGGCTGCGCCTTGATACCACCAGAATAGGAGATGTATCATCATGGCAAAAACCATCCAAACCCCCTGCGGCGCAATCACAGGCACCACCTGCCAGTGGCCGGGCGTCACCTCCTACAGGGGCATTCGTTACGCCACCGCCGGACGGTGGGAGTACCCCACTGTCGTCACCCACTGGGAGGGCACCTATGACGCCACCCGGTACGGCGCCTGCTCCTACCAGCCCCGGGCCTTCTATGACGAGGCCCAGATGCCGGAGAAGGCGTTCTACTACAACGAATTCCGCAAGGGCGAACACTATGACTACAGCGAGGACTGCCTCTTCCTGAACGTCTGGACACCGGAGGACGCCGGGCCGGACAGCAGGCTGCCGGTCATCTTCTACATCCACGGCGGCGGCTTCACCGGCGGCTGCGGCCACGAGAAGCACTTTGACGGCCCCGTCTGGCCCACCAAGGGGGTCATCGGCGTCACCATCAACTACCGCCTGGGCCCCATGGGCTTCGTCTGCCTGCCGGAGCTGGCGGAGGAGAGCGGCCGCACCGGCAACTATGCCCTGTATGACCAGCTCGCCGCCCTGCAATGGGTACACGACAACATCAGTGCCTTCGGCGGCGACCCGGCCAACGTCACCCTGATGGGCCAGAGCGCCGGGGCCATGAGCGTGCAGCAGCTGGTGCTCAGTCCCCTGGTCAGGGGGCTGGCGGCCAAGGCGGTCATGAGCAGCGCCGGCGGCGTCAACAAGATGTTTGATGTGAAGCCCGCCGCAGACAACTATTCCTTCTGGCAGGGCGTCATGGCGCGGACCGGCTGCGCCGACCTGGCCGCCTTCCGCGCCCTGCCGCCGCAGGCGCTGTTCACCGCCTGGCAGGCTGAGCAGAAAGCGCAGAAGGTTGCGGGCATGAGCTGCGCCCCCTGCCTGGACGGGAACCTCATCCCCTGCACCAATGAGGAGAGCGTGAAGTCCGGCAGCGCGCTGAATATCCCCTACCTGCTGGGCACCAACAGCGAGGACATCATGCCCCCCATCATCTTCCGGATGGCGAAGGGCTGGTGCCGCCTCCAGGCCGACCAGGGCAGGCAGCCCAGCTACACCTGGTTCTTCGACCGCCAGCTGCCCGGCGACGACTGCGGCGCCTGGCACTCCAGCGACCTGTGGTACTGGT